>NZ_CP091881.1:6835000-7192500 GCF_022163125.1 Paenibacillus sp. HWE-109
CTTGATGAGCATTTCAAATCTCTTCTCGGCAGCCTCCATCGCAAAGATGGCATAATCAATCTGATCCTTGTCCAGCGCAAACTCAAAATGCGCTTGCGCGGCTACCCAAGTCTGATGCGCAGTGCGGATTTCTTGAATCAGCAGTTGCTTGTCCTTCAGCAACTCTTCCTTTGCCTGCTTTAATTGAGGACTTTTCCTCCCGTATATACCCAGTAGCGCTGGTCTCATGTGTTAACCCTCCATTTCATAACTTACGGATTGATCTATCCTTATCCATATGGAAGAAATGGAACATTTAGAACTGCGGTGGCTGCCTAAAAATAACGCAAAAAAGAGAGCTTCGCAGCTCCCTCTTGATCACTTATATTTCTCGGCGGCCTTCCATTGCTTTGGTCAGCGTCACTTCATCCGCATACTCCAGGTCTCCCCCTACAGGCAATCCGTGCGCAATACGCGTCACTTTGAGCCCGAATGGCTTAATCAATCTGGATAGGTACATGGCTGTTGCTTCGCCTTCAATATTGGGATTTGTTGCAAGAATCAATTCCTGCACCGTTTCGTCACCCAAACGCTTGAGCAATTCGGCAATATGAATCTGATCGGGTCCAATTCCCTCCATCGGCGAGATTGCACCATGAAGAACATGATAGTAGCCTTCAAATTCTTTGGTCCGTTCCAAGGCGACCAAGTCTTTGGGCTCCTGTACCACACAGATGACAGATCCATCCCTGCTCTTGTCTTGACAGATACGGCAAGGATCCACGTCCGTGATGTTACAGCAAACCGAACAATAGTGAAGGTTCCTTTTGACATTAACAAGTGCTTTGGCGAAATCAATAACGTCCTCTTCTTTCATACGAAGAACATGAAATGCCAGACGTCCTGCTGTCTTAGGGCCTACTCCCGGCAAACGGGAGAAAGCATCGATTAACTTGGATATCGGTTCGGGGTAATACAAAGGAGTTCTCCTTCATTGATCAGAATCGTTGCTCTTGATGTCCTAGAACAAACCAGGAATGTTCATGCCGCCTGTGAATTTGCCCATATCTTTGTTCGCGATTTCTTCCGCTTTGGTCATTGCGTCGTTAACAGCTGTGAGCACGAGATCTTGCAGCATTTCAACATCTTCCGGATCTACAGCCTCTGGTTTGATGTTAATGCTTTGCACTTTTTTATGCCCGTTGATAATAACAGTGACAACACCGCCGCCTGCTGTACCTTCGATCATTTTAGTTCCAAGCTCTTCTTGTGCTTTCATCATTTGTTCTTGCATTTTCTTCACTTGCTTCATCATTTGGTTCATGTTATTCATCGCAGGTAGCTCCCTTATATTTAGTCTTCTTTGATCGTCACTAAGTTTTCGCCAAACAATTGGATGGCTTCCGAAATCCATTCTTCTTTTACTGCTGTACCGTCTGCATTTTGCGTTTCTAATTCCATAACCTCAGGAGCGGCGCTCGTTGCATCATTCCTTGCATCATCCCACTCCTTGCGCATAATCGTCAGCAAACGCATGGGCTTACCAAGCACAGCAGCCAGAACTTGCTCGATGATGACTTTGTTTTCAGGTTTCTCCGTTGTATTGCGGTGCATATCATTTTTGAAAGCTACCAATACAACGTCATCCAGCATGGAAACAAGATCACCATTCACAAACCAGGCATGAACGGTAATTTTCTTTTCTTTCACATCACCTAATACTTGGCTCCACTTCATCAGCGCAGTTTTGGTTTCCGCACTTTCTGCCGCCTTCAAATAACCATCAAGCTTGATGCCGGATTTCTTCGATGGCGCTGAAGCCACTGGCGCTTTGGCCGAGGTCGCCGATTTCGCTTGCGCATCCGCAGAGGCACCCGCTACTCCCGATTTTACCAGTCCAGCTACCTGATCTTCAAGTTGTTGCAGCTTTTTGGTCATTTGCGCCAAAAGATCACCTTGCGGCGCACGACTTCCGACTTCAGCAAGACCAACTGATGAGCCGCTTTCGGTTCCAATATGACCGCCGCACATTTTCATAACTGAAATTTCTAGCAGGGTCTGTGGCTGTACGGAGTACTTCATTTCACTCTGGTAATGATTGAGCGTCTCGATCATAGCCATCATCTCAGCAGCTGAGAAGTGACCAGCAATTTCTTTGAGCTCACCCATATCAAACACGCGTTCGGTAATCACCGGCGAATTGGGAACCATGCGCACCATGAGCAAGTCGCGGAAGTAGTTGATCAAATTTTCAATACATTTGTCAGCACTTTTGCCTTCTTGCATGAACGTATCGATAAGCTCCAACGCGGCACCCAGATTCTTCTCTTTGATGAAAAGAACGAGTTTCTTGAACTGATCGGAAGCAACTCCGCCAGTGATGGATAGAATATCCGCGAGCTGCACTTCGCCAGTGGCGAATGAGGTCGCCTGATCGAGAAGACTTAGCGCATCCCGCATTCCCCCATCGGACAATCTAGCTATATAGTGGAGAGCTTCCTCATTAATGGATATCTGCTCCTGCTCACAAATATACTTGAGCCGCTGCACTTGATCATCCATGGAAACCCGCCGGAAGTCAAAACGTTGGCACCGGGAAATTATCGTAGCTGGAATTTTGTGCGGTTCCGTGGTCGCCAAGATGAACATGACATGAGCCGGAGGCTCTTCCAATGTCTTCAACAGGGCATTAAACGCTTCGGTCGTGAGCATGTGTACTTCATCTATGATATAGACCTTTTGTCTAACTTCCGTAGGGGCATACTTCACTTTATCCCGGATATCCCGAATTTCTTCCACGCCGCGATTCGAGGCAGCATCGATTTCGACAACATCCATCACTGCGCCTTCGGTGATTCTTTCACAGGCCGAGCAAGCATTGCACGGTTCTTCAGCGGGTCCATGTAAACAGTTCACTGCTTTGGCCAGAATTTTGGCCGTACTGGTTTTCCCTGTTCCCCTAGGGCCATTGAATAAATATGCATGGGTAAGACGATTTTCCCGCAAAGAATTCTGCAGCGTTTGTGTAATATGTTTCTGACCGACAACATCACGAAACGTCTGAGACCTCCACGTTCGATACAGAGCAATATGTGCCATAGTGTTCCTCTCCAATAATCCCTGTATGGAATGACTGAATCCATTATACTATAACCCACCTAGGGATGAAATAGATGATCAAGCATAGGGAATGGATATTGTAAAAGTGGTTCCGAAACCTTTGGAGGATACCCGGATCGTCCCGCCCATATCGTGAATGATTCTTTGGCATACGGAAAGACCCAGTCCTGTTCCCGTGTCCTTCGTCGTGAAGAAGGGATCGAAAATCTTATCGATGACGAACATCGGAATCCCAGAGCCCGTGTCATGAATATCCACACAGACAAATCGTTCCAAGGTATCGACTTTCTCTACGATGGTTAGGGTTCCGCCGTCCGGCATGGCTTCTATCCCATTTTTACAAATATTCAAAAAGACCTGCTTCAACATTTCTTTATCCGCAATGACTTCCGGCAGGTGATAGGATGCTTCGTACTGGAGATGAACATTGTATAGAATAGCCTCATTATTGATGATGGGTAAAATACCTCGGAGCACTTCCGGCACATCGATCCGCTCAAAGGAGACATGTTTAGGCTTGCTGAGCAGCAGAAATTCATTGACCAATTCATTGATTCGGTTAATTTCCTCTAACATAACTTCCGCATAGCTCCGCTCTTTAATCATCCCCTGAACTTCAAATGTGCGCCGCAAGACTTGAAGGAAACCTTTGATCGACGTTAGCGGATTGCGAATCTCATGTGCTGTGCCGGCAGCAATTTGCCCTATCATCGCCAGTCTGTCGCTTCTTTGCACCATCTCTTCCAATGAGCGCATATTCGTAACGTCTTTGAAAATAACATAGGCCCCGACAATGTTGCCTAAGCTATCTTTGAGCACATTGGAATCTAACAGCAGTTCAAATCGTTCTGTATGATTCGTCCAGGATACGGCATGATTGCGCATAACCCCGCCATGCAGGATCGTCCGCTGCACCAATTGGTGCTGACTCGGCACGGAGGAGAAAATATCATCCAGCGATTTATTCAAAATATGCTCGCGTTCCATACCTAGAATCTGTGTTGCACGATCACTAACATCCACGAGTGTAAAATCCATATTAATTAATAGGACACCTAAATTGATATCTCGTAAAAAAGCATCCGAAAAGCGCTGCAATAAATTCAACTGCAATCCCTCTTGCCGATCCCGCATTGCCAGTAAATACATAACCTTCCGACCTAACATAAGTCGAAGAATTGAGAATTGGTAGAAGTGTGCTTCCCCGTCTTTGGCGATGAGAAAGCCATGCGGCCATTCCATTAAATTCGTTTCGTTGCTGAAATAAAATTCGTACAGCTCACGCAAGCTAGCCCGCACTTTCATTAGTTGCGAGAACGGGGTTTGCGTTATTTCTTGGGCTGAATAGCCTGAAAGTTTCAAAATATGATCGGTCGCTAAGTTAATTTTGCCATCCTCATCTACAATGAGCATACCTGCATGGACACTAAGGGTGAAAAGCTTGCGCATTTCTTCCATAGAAACCGTGTAATCTTGAGGATCATGAATGGACATACAGAGCAGCTCCTTCACATTCTCTATTCAATTTGCATTAGGCATCCCAATTATCTGCTGATTCCGATCGTATATGAATTCTCTATTAAGTAAATATTTCCCTTCTGGAGACAAAAGAAAAAACGCCCAAATTGCTGGCGTTTCGTAGTTTCATTCATGAAGTTAATAGGTAAACCGTGCACCTGTTATTGATAAAGTGATACAAGCGAACTCTTATCGTTAGCTCAAATTAGGCAACCCTTCGGCACATGAAACATCCCACTTACGGCTGCTTCCTTCCAGACCTGACCGGGTTCATGGGCATCCATTGCGAAGGACCCGACTCTCAACACCACGTGTAAAAGCCAGACCTCACATCACAGTACCGCTAACAGGAATTCAACCTCGCTACAGCGGATTGCGAGTTACAGGGCACCGCTACCTCCCCATCTAGCACAGTAAAAATAGTATAGCTGATTCACTTCAAAATAGCAACCACAGGCAAAATCTGCTAATTAACGCATCATTTTGACGGTTACTTTGTAGCGCGGCATATTCGTATTTAGAGCCATCTGGGCTTGTGAACGGAGTTCCTCTACCTGATCTGCCGTTAAAGAAGCTTTAGGTGTTATCCTCACCTTCGCTTTGGGTCCGTTAATTGCAATGTTCGATTTCTCTATGCCTTGCAGCTGAGCGAGCACCGCTTTCATTAAATTGGCATCATCCTCATAATGATGATACGTAGGGTTCAGCGGATCATTCGGATTGACACTCGTAATTCCAAGCATCCCATCCTGCTTATATTGCTGCGCTTTGTACTTCGCATCAGCTGTCTGCGGCGGGTTCTTGTTGCCAGAACTTATGCCACAGCCAACTAAGCTCATGATAAGCAGTAACGCTCCGGTAAACCTAAGCATACCCCTAAACATAAAAACACCTCCCATTGGACTCTAAGCCTAAGCTTAGGATGACCAAGGGAGGTTGTCTTATGCTGATTGGCAGCAAAGCAATTGATGCCAATTAGATTCCGTATTTCTTTTTGAACTTGTCGACACGGCCGCCTACATCGATAAACTTTTGTTTACCAGTGTAGAAAGGATGGCAATTGGAGCAAATCTCAACACGCAGATTTGGCTTGATTGATCCCGTTTCGAACACATTACCACAAGCGCAAGTCACTGTGGTTGCATGATAAGTAGGATGAATACCTGCTTTCATGTTGGGTCACCTCTTTCCGCCCTGAATCATTTGCTGAAACAGAGTTAATGGACGTACCTTTACATTTTAGCATAGTCAAAAGCATTTATGCAAGATGAAACGCTCGAAGGCCAACTGCCTTATAAAACCATCGCAGCCGTACTGCGATCGCTGGTATAGAACTTAGGCGTGTGCGAGTAAGAACCCAGAATAACATCTGGAAGTTCCTCTTGAAAGATTTCGATCATTTGCTTCATACCCAGCAATTCGCCCCGTGCCTTAGGGATAATCCCCAGATAGCTTTCGGGGTCAATATTCAGGTTGCGCAATTGAATCAATTTCAATCCGGTTCTTCGTACGAATTCAATCATGGCTTCGATTTCCTCTTCCCGATCCGTAACGCCTGGGAATACGAGATAGTTAATCGAGGTAATAACGCCTTTATCTGTTGCATAGCGCAGAGATTTCTCTACATTTTTGAGCGTGTAAGCTCTTGGCTTGTAGTAAGCATTGTAATGATCATCTAACGCACTGATGGTGCTTACGCGCATAAGATCAAGCCCAGCATCCACGATGCCGCGAATGTGATCTGTGAGCCCGGCATTGGTATTAATATTAATGTACCCCATCTTGGTTTGCTCACGCACTTGTTTGATAGCGTCAATGATGATTACTGCTTGCGTACTAGGCTCGCCTTCGCAACCTTGTCCGAAAGAGATAATGCTCTCAGGCGTTCGCAGATGCTCCAGCATGATTTGGGTAATCTCTTCGACCTTAGGCTTGAAGTTCATTCGAGTCTGTGGAGCTACGAAGCCACTCTCATCCGGTTGTTCAGAGATACAGCCGAAGCATCCAGCATTGCAGGAGTAGGAGACCGGAACAGCCCCTTCCCAGCGCTGCAGAAATGTGTTCGAGGCTGTGAGGCACTCATAGCCGAGCGCACAATTGGACAAATGCGCATAAAGCCGATTGTCCGGATACTTGGCAACCAGTCGCTTAACCTCGACTTCCAGCTCATTCGGATCACAATGAATGGGATTCCAGTAGTAGGGGTTATCCGTTAGGCGGGCCGCTACATAGAAGCCGTCCTCTTTCCAAACGACGGCGGTATAACCGAACAGCGGCAGTGCTTTGGTCTTGTCCGATTTGACATAGCCTGGCAGCAAGAGTCGGGTAAAACCTTGCGGCAGCAAAGCGCCAACCGCATGGTAGTCGCCTTCTACCAGCTTCATATCGCCGGTCGCCGCGTCAATACCTACCGGTCGCGTGAACGGAAGGCTGACAAGGGTTGATCCCTCAGGCAGAGGAATCAACTCTTCGTCTAATATTTCTGTTATCATTTCTGCGTTACGACCAAGCGCCAAGAAATCGGGGTGGTCGAAGACGTTGCCTTGCGAATCTGAATAAACCAAGTTCATAACGGGTACTCCTCTTGTACATAAAGGATAAACGACTTAAGTCGTCCATAAGGACGACCGCGTTTGTCAAGGTTGAAATTAAGAAGCAGAATTCTTCACTTTGCTTTTGTGATTCGTTGTATTCCCAGTCCCTGCCGTTGGAGAAGCCAGAGAATCCAGGAACTCTTGATTGGTCTTCGTATCGGCGAGCTTTTTGATGAATTGTTCGGTATATTCATGCGAATCATTCATCCCTTTGCGAAGCGCCCATACCTTCTCGAGCTCATCCTTGCCCAGCAAGGCCTCTTCGCGGCGCGTACCGGATCTGCGAATGTCGATCGCAGGGAAAATGCGGCGTTCCGCCATTTTACGATCCAGATGCAGCTCTAGGTTACCAGTACCTTTGAACTCTTCGTAGATGACATCATCCATACGCGAGCCTGTTTCGACTAGGGCTGTAGCAAGAATCGTCAAGCTGCCGCCTTCTTCAATATTACGGGCTGCGCCGAAGAACCGCTTAGGGCGATGGAAGGCTGCTGGATCAATACCACCGGAGAGTGTCCGGCCTGTCGGCGGAACGACGAGGTTGTACGCTCTGGCTAGACGAGTGATACTGTCCAAGAGAATAACGACGTCTTTCTTATGCTCAACTAAACGCATGGCGCGTTCCAGCACGAGTTCGGCAACTTTGATATGATTCTCAGGCAGTTCATCGAAGGTAGAAGCAACGACTTCCCCTTTGACAGAACGCTGCATATCCGTCACTTCTTCCGGACGTTCATCAATGAGCAGAACGAAAAGTTCGATCTCCGGATAGTTCGTAGATATGCTGTTCGCGATTTCTTTGAGAAGCAGCGTCTTCCCCGCTTTGGGAGGAGCAACAATCAAACCACGTTGACCCAGTCCAACCGGGGCAAGTAAATCCATGATCCGCATGGAAATTTTGTTAGGCTCGGTTTCAAGCGTAACCCGCTTGTCCGGGTATAAAGGCGTCAACGCCGGGAAGTGAAGACGCTCCGCAGCGGTTTCTGGTTTCTCGCCATTCACCGCTTCTACTTGAAGAAGACCGAAATAACGCTCATTCTCTTTGGGAGGGCGGCATTTCCCTGAAACAATATCGCCTGAACGCAAATCAAATTTGCGAATCTGCGATGCCGAGATATAAATATCTTCCGAACTTGGCAAGTAATTAATGGGACGCAAGAAACCGAAGCCCTCTTGGAGAATCTCGAGGACACCTTGCATGAACATTAGACCACTTTCAGCAGCTTGTGCACGTAAAATCGCAAAGATGAGTTCTTTTTTCTTCAACGTACCGTAATAAGGAATCTGGTGTTTCTTGGCTAGTTTATATAATTCAGTAAGCTTGAGTACTTCAAGCTCAGCAAGCTGCATGCTCATGTTTCGACCACCAAACTATTAAATTTTCAATTGGATTCTAGCATTGCCTGTTGTCTGGAACTTTATTCCTCACTCTCGCGCCAAACCTCAGCGCCCAGTGAAGATAAATTAAACACCAAGTTCTCATACCCGCGGTCAATAAATTCGACGCCAGACACCTCCGTGATGCCTCCTGTCCGAACACTCAGACCTGCAAGCACAAGCGAAGCTCCTGCTCGTAAATCCGTTGCACGCACTTTGGCTGAGCTGAGCTGTGAACCCTCGATGATCGCGGAGCGTCCCTCCACTTTCATCTTAGCTCCCATGCGCACAAGCTCAGGGATATGCTTGAAACGATTACTATAAACATGATCGGTTAATATACTAACGCCTCTGGCTTGGCACAGCAGACTCGCCATTGGAGACTGTAAATCGGTTGCAAAACCAGGATAAACCAAAGCTTTCACATCAACGCTTTCGTATTCAGGCTGACCCACAACTCGAATGGATTCATCCATTTCGTAGATATGTACACCCATTTCCTGAAGTTTGGCCGTTAGAGCTTCCATATGTTTGGGAATGACATTATCCACGGTAACATCACCGCGGGTAGCCGCAGCAGCGATCATATAGGTACCTGCTTGGATGCGGTCAGGAATTATGGAATGGCGGCAACCATGCATTTCGGTTACCCCTTCGATTCGGATCGTTTCGGTTCCAGCGCCTTTAATTCTTGCTCCCATGGAGTTTAATAGTGTAGCTACATCTATGATTTCAGGCTCTTTGGCCGCGTTTTCGATAATGGTAACACCTTTGGCCCGCGAGGCTGCCAACATGATATTGATCGTTGCTCCTACGCTTGCCATGTCCAAGTAAATCTTAGCGCCGCGCAATTCTTTGGCACGTATCTTCAGCGCACCGTTTTCATTGCTAACTTCAGCGCCTAAAGCTTCAAACCCTTTGATATGCAAATCAATCGGGCGCGGTTCGAAGTTGCAACCACCTGGCAAACCAATCGTTGCCTCTCCAAATCTCCCTAGCAATGCTCCCATTAAGTAATAGGATGCTCTCAGCTTCTTCACTTTGCCATTAGGCATCGGCAAGGATTTCATGCGACTGGGATCGATCGTCATCCGATCTTCATTCCAATCAATTGTGGCGCCTAAATCTGTCAAAATTTCTGTATATATAGCCACATCACTCAGATGTGGAAGATTATCCAAAGTTACCGATGTTTCTGCAAGAATTGCCGCTGGAATGAGCGCTACTGCACTATTCTTAGCTCCGCTAATTTGAACGGTTCCCCGTAGTGGACGTCCCCCGACCACCATTAATTTCTCCAACATGCTTCTCCCCCTAAATCCAGGTGCCTTCCTAACTACAACCAAATAAAATCCAAAACGTCAGCAATTCCCCATTCTACCTTTACAAAAAAAATAAAAAGTCCATGCCAAATACAACACTGCTGTCCAGTGGAGTGAATCTAAGATAAAAACAGAAGAAGGAAACGCCCGTAAGAACGCATACGTTGGACATTTATTAATCTGTCTTCCGTATGCGTCATACTGCATTTCCTATCCTATCTATACAATTGGAATTAAGCTTGGTTGCTGCTTCCGAACAATTGAATTTTGGATTTTACGACTTCGATCATAGCACTGCGAGCTGGGGTGAGATATTTACGAGGATCATAAATTTTAGCATCTTTGTTCAGAGCTGCGCGGATGCTTTCTGTGCAAGCCACTTGGTTCTCTGTGTTTACGTTAATTTTGCCAACGCCAGCAGCGATGGATTTACGAATCATTTCGTCAGGTACGCCGGATCCGCCGTGTAGAACAACTGGAACTGGAATCGCTTTGGAAACCGCTTCGATAATATCAAAGTGAATGTTAGGCTCGCCTGCGTACATCCCATGTGCAGTACCTACAGCGATAGCCAGACAGTCAACACCTGTTTCTTCGTAGAAACGGATTGCTTCTTCAGGTTTTGCAAGGTTTGCGTGCTCTTCGTCTACCGAGATGTCATCCTCAACACCACCGATTGTTCCAAGCTCACCCTCAACGGATACGCCCATTGCACGAGCAGCTTTAACAACTTCTTTCGTCAAACGAATGTTTTCTTCGAAAGAATAGTGGGAACCGTCAAACATTACGGAGCTGAATCCTGCACGGATACATTTCATTGCTACTTCAAAGGAACTACCATGATCTAAGTGCAAAGCAATCGGCAGACCGGATTTTTTCGCTGCTGCTTCTGCAATAGCTACTGTAAATTCGATACCCATATATTTCAGTGCGCCTTCGCTAACACCATAAATGAACGGGGACTTTAATTCGATTGCAGCTTCTACAATCGCTTGAGCAAACTCAAGGTTGTTCATGTTAAATTGACCCACCGCGTATTTGTTCGCTTTTGCCTTAGGTAAAAACTCATTCATTGAAACCAATGCCATGTTTCTCTTCCTCCTAGAACCTGTAGTAGTTGCGTATACCGCTCTTTGTCATACCTGAGTTATTATAGCACATAAATTTTCAAATGATAACCAAGCCCTGACTTCGGCAACAAAAAAAGACCCTATGACTAGGATCCTACGGCAAAACCACTGCTGGATTCATTATTAAGCTGCATATTGACCGCCATTCGCAACTCATCGATATCAAACGGCTTGGTAAAATGCATGATGGCGCCCAAATCGGTTGCTTCTTTGATCATATCAAGTTCGCCATAAGCAGTCATCATGATCACTTTAATCGAGGCGTCGATTGCTTTCACATGCTTCAAAATATCCAAACCATCCATACCTGGAATTTTCATATCCAATAGCAGCAGGTCAGGCGAAGAATTTTTCACGATTTCTAAAGCCAACTTACCGTTCGAGGCTTGATAGGTATCGTACCCTTCGTTACTGAATACCTCCATTAGCAATACGCGAATCCCATTTTGATCGTCGACAATCAATACTTTTTTCTTCATGAGCCTAGTTCCCTCCCGAAAACGAATAGCGATTCGTATCTTCTACACGATAAGTAAAGATATTCGCTATCCATTTTCGTTTTCCTTCTGAGAGAGAGACTTAATTGAAAACTTTTACAAATAAGTTGTTTTACAGGAGACCACGCCGGTGCCGCGCAAAATATTAACGGGCAATCAGCTGCGCTGCTTTCACGAATTCACGGAAAAGCGGCTGCGGACGATTCGGACGCGAAGTAAATTCTGGATGGAATTGTACCGCCAAGAACCACGGGTGACCCGGAAGCTCGACCATTTCGACCAAGCGGCCATCTGGTGAAGTACCGGAAATACGCAGTCCAGCGGACTCAATCGTCTCGCGGTATTCGTTATTGAACTCATACCGATGGCGATGTCTCTCGTAGACAAGCTCATCGTTGTAACATTGCTCAGCAAGGGAGCCTGGAACAATTTTGCAAGGATATAGGCCCAGACGCATGGTACCGCCCAGATTTTCGATATCTTTCTGCTCTGGAAGCAAATCAATAACCGGATAAGCTGTCGTCGGATTAATCTCAGAGCTGTTCGCCCCGTCCAAACCTGAAACAGAACGTGCATATTCAATAACAGCCACTTGCATACCCAAACAAATACCGAAGAATGGAATTTCTTTCTCACGGGCATAACGAATGGCGGATACTTTCCCTTCGATCCCACGATCACCGAATCCACCCGGAACAAGAATCCCTTGTACTCCGGAAAGCAGAGAATGCACGTTATGATCAAAAATATCTTCAGCGTTTACCCAACGGATATTAATTTCGGAATCATTATCAATGCCAGCATGACCTAGAGCTTCCACAATACTGAGGTAAGCGTCATGCAGAGCAACATATTTTCCAACAATAGCGATTTCTGTTTTCTTGGTTAAGGATTTAACTTTGCGAACCAAACTTTCCCACTCTGTCATGTTCGGCTCGTTCGTTGTAAGCTTCAGGTGATTAACAACATAGTCGTCCATGCCTTGCTCACGAAGCATCATCGGTACTTCATATAGCGTTTCAGCATCTCTGCATTCAATAACTGCCGCTGGATCAATATCACAGAACAAAGCTAATTTGCGCTTCATGTCTTCCGTCAACGGATGCTCGGTACGGCAAACAATCACGTGCGGTTGAATTCCCAGTCCGCGCAGCTCTTTCACACTGTGTTGCGTTGGTTTAGTTTTCACTTCACCAGCCGCCTTAATATAAGGAATCAGCGTAACGTGAATGTACATGACATTCTCGCGGCCGATGTCATTTTTCATTTGACGAATAGCTTCTAAGAACGGCAAACTCTCGATGTCACCGACAGTTCCGCCAATCTCTGTAATAACAACATCGGACCCCGCTTCGCGGCCAGCACGAATAACACGATCCTTAATTTCATTCGTGATATGCGGGATAACTTGGACAGTGCCGCCCAGATATTCGCCTCTGCGCTCTTTGGTAATAACGGAAGAGTAGACTTTGCCTGATGTTACGTTCGAACTTTTGGACAGATTAATATCGATAAAACGCTCATAATGACCTAAATCCAAATCCGTTTCTGCCCCATCGTCGGTTACGAAAACTTCACCATGCTGGTAAGGACTCATGGTTCCTGGATCCACGTTGATGTAAGGGTCGAACTTCTGAATCGTAACTTTTAGACCTCTGTTCTTGAGCAATCTTCCCAAGGAAGCTGCTGTAATTCCTTTGCCAAGGGAAGAAACTACGCCTCCCGTAACGAAAATGTATTTTGTCACTATGTACGCCTCCTAAGATTTTTTTGGTGAAACATGAATTCCCTTGTTTGTATGCAAAAAGCTCACGTCGCAAGCTCTCGCTCTCGCTGCAATTAACCTCATATTTAGTGTCTACTAAATGGTGGTTTTCATGAAAATACGGTGAAAAAACACCGAAAAAAACAAAAAAAGTGACACCCGTAGTGACGGGGCACTTTTTGAATGCTTGCGCAAAATGTTAAGATTCTTTTAAAGCCCATGCAATAGTTTACTCTGAATAGACGGGGGCTGTCAAGACAAGTTATTTGTCGTCGTCATCCTCATCATCCAACTCTTCATCTTCGGCTTCCTCATCGGAATCCTCGTCTAAATCGTCATCTTCATCGTCTGTCTCTTCGATACCCGCTTCACCAAGATCCTCTTCGATTTCTTCATCTTCGAAGAACTCTGTATCTTCTTCCGCTTCTTCCTCTTCGGTTTCGGTACCAAATGTATCGTACTCGTCTTCCTCAGCGTATGTATCTTCTTCTTCCGCATAGATGTCTTCATCCAGGTCGTCGTCTTCGTCGTTGATGATTCTAGGACGCTTAGCGTTACCTACTGCATCATCCGATTTCTCAACAGGATACCAACGTTTGAGGCCCCATAGGTTCGTACCTACACAAGCAAAACGTCCATCGATGTTGATTTCCGTATATAGTTGGGCAATCACTTGCATGACATTCTGCTCAGACAACCCTTTTATTTTCGCAATTTCCGCCATCAGGTCACGGTAATAAAACGGCGTATTCGCCGACTTCAGTAATTCAAACGCCAAATCCACCATGGGCATTTCGCGTGCTTGCTCTGTGGTGATTTTGAGTGTGTATTCGCTACTCATCTAAGGCACATCCCTTTCGATCGTCTTCTTCGCTTCTTCTATCTACCTTATCCAATATCTTCATTAAGTAAAACCTATTTTTTCTAAAAATGCAACTACCCCTTCGAATCCGCGGAAACCATGACCCATTCGGGCCTTCTGAACAAGAAAGCGATCCCCCTAAAATAGAATACAAGCGAAGGTCCCCCTCCGCTCGCGACTGTACCCTAAGGAAGCGATGCGTACAGGCCGCAGCCGCTTCCATTACCTGAGAAAGAGACACTCCTGCCCGCGCCTCTCTATCTATCCTATGTAAAACCTACGCATCTGACACGGCTTCGCACCCATTTATTTCTTTAAAGGCTATGACACGGTCAGAAGGGGTGACCTGTACATAAGATAGGGGAGATTCGATTCTAAGCTGTCATGGGGGGATGGCACGATGGATATAGCCACCTTTCTTCAATTGCTTCACGAGGAAATCGGCCTCACCAAGCACTCCGGCAAAAAGCATATCATCCATTTCGCAAAGGCTAAGGACTATTATGCCTGCAAATCAGAGCTGAAGCGAATGAAGTCCACGTTCCACCATCTTGCTAAGGTGCGCTATCTCGACATTATTCACGCTTTCTCCTGCATGCTTCGTCCTGACACCAAGCTCCGAGGTTTAACCGGTGCCCCCATCATTGAAGCGGACACCAAGATTACCGTGCATCAAATGGCCAGCAGCAAAATCACCACGAAACGCGCAAGCATTTTATCAGGCTCCCACACCATCCCATGGGGCATTGATCAAGTAGGCGCCCCGGAAGTTTGGAATAAGTCCGTTGGACAAAACATTCGGGTCGGCGTTATCGATACAGGCATTGATTACAATCACCCCGATTTGCGCAATTCGATTTCGCGCGGTATTAATTTATTAAACCGGAGTATGCTTCCCTTTGATGACAACGGCCATGGCACGCATATCGCGGGCACGATTGCGGCTACAGGCCGCCATTCCGGCATTGTCGGTGTCGCTCCTCGAGCGATTATTCATCCTGTCAAAGCTTTCGACAATAGCGGGAGTGCTTATGTCTCGGATATTATCGCCGGCATCGATTGGTGTGTGCACAATGATCTCGATATTATTAACATGAGCTTCGGCATGAAATCTTACAATCGCTCTCTCGAACAAGCCGTGATGAATGCCTATTACCGAGGCAAAATTATCATCGCCTCCTCCGGTAACGATGGCAAGAAGAAAACGGTTGATTATCCTGCCCGTTTCCCGCAAGTCGTCTCCGTTGGGGCAACAACGCGCTTGGGCAAAATTGCTCCCTTCAGCAATCGCGGGAAGCAAATTGATATTTATGCGCCAGGCGAACGTGTTTACTCGTCTTGGCTGCATGGCAAATACAATGAGCTGAGCGGCACCTCGATGGCGACGGCCCATGTCAGCGGCGTAGTCGCGTTGATGCTGTCCATCAAGCCGATGTCGCCGCTGCAGATCAAAAGCGCGCTGCGCCGCTGCGCAATCGGTCTGAGCAAGCGCCAGAGCTCACGCTGGCAGCCGGGGCATTTGAACGCCCGGCGGGCGATTCGGGCGGCGCGGCAGAGCTAGGGCGGGGCGCGGTGCGGCAGAGCGGGGCGGTACGGGCGCGGCCGTTGCAACACGCACAAGTGTCCCGTGGCCAGCCCCTAAGTAAGAAAACCGGCTTCGCCGCCCTGAGAAATGAGCCTCTTAAAAGCGACAAATCCTATAAAGGGAACTGTAGTACGCTAATTGAGCAAAAAGGAGATATACTAGAGCAATAGCGGAACTACAGTGCCTTATTTCCACGAAATAAGCTAAATTTCCCATCAAACAGCAAAATAGCGGATCGTAGTTCCCTCAAGCCTGTAATAATAGCGATTTTTTCTATAATAGCGCACTGTAGTTCCCTTATCTCCGCGCGAGGCAGCGTGAGCAACTCCGCTTTCACTCCAAAACATATAAATTCTTTATACGTACACAAAAACACCTCCCATTCACGCAAGTGGAGTGGGAGGTGTTTTTGTGTATGTGCGGGAGCGGAGCCTACATCCGCTCCGGAGCCGATACGCCTACAACGCGAAGCGTGTTGGCGAGGGTCGTGCGCAAAGCGCCTAGCAAAGCGAAGCGCGCCTGCGTCAAAGCTGCGTCATCCGAAATGACGTAGTGGCCTCTGTAATAGCTATGGAACTGGCTCGCCAGTTCGTATACATAGCGGATAAGACGGTGCGGCGCATATTGATCAGCCGCAATGGCGATCTCTTCCGGCAGCTCGCCAATCTTGCGCAGCAAGTCAAACTCAGCTTCAGACGTAAGCTGTGTCAGGTCGACCTGCTCCAGCGGGAGCAGCTGGATGTTCTGCTCTTCCGCCTGGCGGAAGATGCTGCAGATCCGTGCATGGGCATACTGCACATAGAAGACCGGGTTCTCATTGGACTGGGAAACCGCCAAGTCCATGTCGAAATCCAAATGCGAATCCATGCTGCGCATCGCGAAGAAATAACGGATCGGATCGACGCCAACTTCGTCCATGAGATCTTCCATCGTAACCGCTTTGCCAGTACGCTTGGACATCTTCACCTTTTCACCATTCTGGAAAAGGCTCACCATCTGCGCGATCAACACAACCAGTCGATCCGACTCAAAGCCAAGCGCGGTCATGGCGGCTTTCATCCGCGGGATGTAACCATGGTGATCTGCGCCCCAAATATTAATCAAGCGCTCGAAGCCGCGCCCGAATTTGTTGCGATGGTACGCGATATCCGGTGTAAGGTAAGTAAACGAACCGTCGTTTTTGATAAGCACACGATTCTTGTCATCCCCCAGCGGCGTTGTGTTCAGCCAAGTTGCGCCTTCTTCTTCATAGATGTGCCCATTGTCCCTTAACTCTTGCAGCACCGGTGGGATGAGGTTATCTTCATAAATCGACGTTTCCGAGAACCAGTTGTCGAAATGGACACCGAAGCGACCCAAATCGCGTTTGATTTTGTCGAGTTCTTTTTTCAATCCGTACGTACGGAAATACGCGCGACGCTCATCGTCCGATAAGCTCAAAAGGCGATCCCCTTCTTCGGCAGCAAGATCCGCAGCAAAGCCTTTGATATCTTCTCCGAAATAGCCATCTTCAGGCATCTCCGCCTCTTGCCCCAATGCTTGCAAATAACGGGCTTCGATGGATTTCGCCAAGTTGACGACCTGGTTGCCTGCATCATTGATGTAATACTCGCGGGAAACCTCGTATCCGGCCAGATCAAGCACATTGCAAAGCACATCCCCAACAGCCGCTCCACGGGCATGTCCCAAATGCAATGAACCCGTCGGATTCGCACTGACGAACTCGACCTGAACTTTCAGCCCTTGACCAACGTTCGATGCCCCGTAACGCTCACCCTGCTCAAGAACATTAGCGATCACCGGGTACAAGTACACTTTGTTCATTTTGAAGTTAATGAAGCCCGGTCCAGCAATTTCCGCCTCTGCGATGTTTGCTTTTTCCTTATTCAGGCCCGCGATGATCTTCTCTGCGATCTGTCTTGGATTCTGCTTGGCAATACGCGTCAGCTGCATCGCGACATTCGTAGCAAAGTCCCCGTGCGTTTTCTCTTTCGGAACCTCAAGAATAATTTCCGGCAATTGATCCGCTTCCACGATACCCGCAGCCAGTACTGCTTCAACAATCGCTTCTTTCACTATACTTTTGACTTCGTTTAGTACATCCATTCGTCTTACTCCTCCTGAATTAACAACTTGATCCTGTATGTCCCCGCATGTGAGCCTGATGCATATAAATCATAGCGCCACCTCGTAATGCCGATGCCATGATCGGCCTCCAATGTCAGCTCATGAGTCTCGATTTCGAGTTCCAACCGGCCCTGTGGGGTTTGATAAAAGCCGATCCGCTTCTCACCGGCCACAAACGTCTGCTCGGCTTGTACATCTCCTTGACGGACGATGCGTATTAAATTCTCTTCCAGCTTAATTAGCGTTACCGTTCGTCCTAGCTCGCTAGGCTCTTCTTCATAGCGAATATACGTGTGATTGCCTTTGCGATAGAGATCTCCCCGTGCCTTCTGCACCGTCGTCTCGCTTCCGCTCCGACTCTCAATTCGAATGCGCACGGGCGTTTTTGCCGTCATGGTCCGTCATTCTCCTATTCTGCAGGTCCTCAAGCACCTGATGTCAAGATAAGGCAAGTTAGGTATTAGTTTATATGATAAGGTCGATGAATTCAATGGATGAGGACACGATACAAACAAAAACCGCCAGCCCATTCCGTGACAAGCACAGATCAGCTGGCGGCTCTCATATCCTGATTACTTAATTAAATCTTCCACAAACTTCGGCAATACGAATGCCGCTTTGTGTAGACGTGGTGTGTAGTACTTCGTCGGGAATTCCGGAATTGATGCTTCTTCAACTTGCAGCGGATCATGTTTCTTGCTGCCCAGAGTGAACGTCCACAGACCGCTTGGGTACGTAGGAATGTTCGCGCTATATACACGTACGATAGGGAAGATTTCTTTGACATCCCGGTTAACTGTTTGGATCAGGTCTGCTTTGAACCAAGGGTTGTCCGTTTGAGCAACGAAAATCCCGTCTTCTTTGAGTGCCTCATAGATCCCTTGATAGAAACCTTTGGAGAAAAGTTCAACAGCCGGACCCACAGGTTCCGTGGAATCGACCATAATCACATCGTACGTATTCTTGTGGTCGTGGATATGCATGTAGCCATCGTTCACGATCACTTCAACACGAGGGTTGTCCAATTCGCCGGCAATTGTCGGCAGGTACTTTTTGGAATACTCAATGACTTTCCCATCGATATCCACAAGCACCGCTTTTTTCACCTTGGGATGCTTCATGATTTCACGAATAACGCCGCCGTCGCCGCCGCCTACAACAAGAACGAACTCTGGGTTCGGGTGAGTAACAAGCGCTGGGTGTGCCACCATTTCATGATAGACGAATTCGTCTCTCACAGTCGTCATGACCATGCCATCGAGAGTCAGCATCGTTCCCCATTCTTCGGTTTCAATCATCGAAAGGTCTTGAAAATCCGTTTGTTCTCTTACGTAAGTTTCTTTCACTTTGGCTGTGATGCCGAAGCTATCCGTTTGTTTCTCTGTGTACCACAAATCCATGTTCATACCTTCTTTCGCTAGACTATATTGGGATGAATAAATACTGATATTCGTTATCTCTAACAGTGTGCCACCAGTTGGAAAAGTCATGCGATGGGAGTCTAACATTTCCTGTCCCTTTCTACGCACAAATTGTATTATAGTTCATTACCCTCAAAATGCAATAATTTCCTAGCCATTTTACATATTTCACAAAAAATATTTACAATTTGTTGAATACGGACTGCCATGCTTTTCCATACTGGATAGTAAAGCCTTCGTGGCCAAGGAGAAAGGAGGCAGAGCACGATGTCCGAGAATGAAAATAATAACCGCCCGCCCGCCTCAGGCACACCTCAGAAACCAAGAGATAAAGAACTTCCCGCTTCTATGCGCTGGATGCGTCGCATTAAGAAAATGTTTTCCTTCTTCTTCACGTCCTGCATTCTGCTGCTCATTCTGGCTGCCGGCTTCTTCGTCTATTTACGCGCCCAAACTTTGCCTGTCACCAAAATGCTGCAAACCTCTCAAATGTATGATACCCATGGCGAGTTGATTGACACCTTCTATTCGGGGCAAAATCGGCAGGTCGTTACACTGAAGGAAATATCACCCTATCTAATCAATGCGACGCTGGCCGTCGAAGATCAGCATTTCTATGACCATTTCGGGGTCGATGTTAAAGCGGTGGCCCGGGCTGCCGTTGTCAATGTGCAAGCGATGGCCAAGGTGCAAGGAGCAGGGACAATAACGCAGCAATTAGCTCGGAATTTATATCTAAATCATGATCGAACCTGGTCTCGTAAAATAAAAGAAACCGTCTATGCCATACAGATGGAAATGCAGCTTAGCAAGGATGAAATTCTCGCGAATTATCTGAATCAAATCTACTACGGTCATTCCACGTATGGCATCGAAACGGCTTCTGAGCTGTTCTTCGGCAAGCATGCCAGTGAATTAACGTTGGCCGAAAGCGCCATGATTGCCGGGGTTCCGAAAGGCCCTCGCTATTATTCACCGTACTATGATTTGAAAAATGCGATGGATCGCCAAAAGATCGTCCTGCAAACCATGGTGCGCAGCGGGTTCATTACACAAGCTGCTGCAGATGCCGCAGGCAAGGAAAAGCTGACCATTCAACCGCTAATGAAGAAGAAACCGGCGGCCGCTCCCTATTTCCGCGATTATGTACGTTCTCTGGCGACTGAGAAGCTGGGGATCTCGGAAGAACAATTCGATGAAGGCGGCATTCGGATTTACACGACTCTGGATAAAAAAGCGCAGGACATCGCAGAACGTGTTGTCACCAAGCAGCTCGCTGATAAACCGGATCTGCAAGCAGCCCTCGTCGCCATCGACCCGCGAACCGGTGAAATTAAAGCGATGGTCGGCGGGCGTGACTACGCTGAGAATCAGTTCAACCGCGCACTCTCCAATACGAGACAGCCAGGATCTTCCTTTAAACCGATCGTCTATATGGTTGCCCTGCAAAATGGGTACACGCCAGTTACGCTGGTAAAAAGTGAACCAACAGTGTTCACTTACGATGAAGGACGGCAGAAGTACACGCCGAGAAATTTCAATGACCAGTACGTCAACGCCAATATTGATATGCGCCAAGCCATTTCGAAATCGGATAACATTTATGCCGTACACACGATTCTGGATGTCGGCCCCGCGAAGGTCATCGACTTGGCCCGCAAGCTTGGCATCGATTCTCCGATGAAGCCGCTGCCATCGCTGGCTCTAGGATCGTTCCCCGTCAGCCCCTTCGAGATGGCCTCCGCCTTCGGGACGATTGCCAACCAAGGCATTCACCATGAGACGACGGCGATTGTGCGGATTGAAGATGCCAGTGGGAATGTCTTATATGAAGCAAGCCCGAAGACTGAGACCGTGCTTGATCCTGCTGTTGCTTATGTGATGACCAATTTAATGGAGAGTGTGTTCGAGGAAGGCGGCACTGGAAATCGGGTTGCCAGCACCATTAAGCGGCCGATTGCCGGCAAAACCGGCACAACGGATACCGATGCGTGGTTGGTCGGCTTTACACCAGAGCTTGCGACGGCTGTCTGGGTCGGCTATGACAAGAACCGGGATATCTCTACGGTGGAATCGCATCTGGCCTCACCGATTTTCGCCGAGTTCACGGAACAAACCTTGGAGGCGATCCCGCCTAAGCTATTCCCTGTACCCGAAGGCGTCAAGAGCGTTTATATTGATCCGGTGAGCGGCAAGTTATCCAATGAAGATTGCCCGAATGCTCACCTGGAGACATTTCTTGCCGGCACGGAGCCAACGACTTATTGCACGGGCAAACCTGCGAAGCCCGCTTCGGGCGATGATAATAAAGCCACGCCAAAAGGTCAAAACGGCTCCTGGTGGAACGATCTCAAACGTTGGTGGAACGACTGATCCGGGCACGTCCCAGTAAACACAAAAAGGCAGAACTAAGCGCGTCTTAGTCTGCCTTTTTGCTGTCCTAGTATATGAGGTAACATACACTAGGGTCTAGTATACTCGGTTCACCATTGTGTAACAATGGATGACACATAATGTTCATATTCTCAAATTAAGCCCCGAATTGATTAAGATAGCGCATCTTTCAGCACTTGATCCGAGCGATTCCACCATTCTTCGTTGTGGCTGATCAGCTGTTTTTTGAGCGCGGCCTTCTCCCCGTCTGACAAACCTTCGAGGATGAATTTGCGTTTCATCGCGCCATCCATTTTGTTCACATGATCCGCTAGGATTTTCCATCCACGACGTGCTTCTGTATCGACCAGCATTTCACATGCGGACATCCCGGCATAATAAGCGCCTTCTTCCGTCCGGTCTACCGCAACCCACACTATCCAGGCTTTGCGGCCATTGGGCACATCTTCTTTGTTCGTCGAGAATTTGATGCCTTTCTCAATTTTACTCTTCGCATGAAGGGTACCTTCATCCAGGTAAGCTTCATCGCCATCAATAATGACACCCGACACATTGCTTAAATCGATCGCTCCGGCACCAAAGCCTTTGTGATTCACTTTGGAGCTTACTATATTTAAGGCCAGCTTCTTTTTATCCGCTTCCATAAGGGCACCATCCACTCTTCGTAATAATAAAATGACACTTTGCTTCATTGTAGCGAAAGTCACCCCTCAGAACAAGGGCGAGATCGCCAGATCCCAGGAATGGGCGTCTAAACCGCCTTTTTCAACAATTCTTTTCCACTCGCAGAAATATTCCCCAGGTTGTCTACATATACATGCTGTAGATGCTTGTTAGGCGGGGTGAATCTATTGAGTGTTCTATTCAAAAACCGCAAGGTACAATGGTTCGTTGTCATGCTCCTTGCAGCAGGCGCTGTCTTGCTGTCTGAAACTTTGCTCCCATCTGCAAGTAGACTGGCGGTTCCGGTCGTCTCCAAAGAAGAACCGTCTGCTCCGGCGCCGGACATGCAGCCTGCTGATCGCGGCAAACCATTGGATAATCAAACAACGGCGCCACTTAGTTACCGCATTGCGGAGTATCACATGAACGTTGCCTATACACCGGAATCAAGACAGCTCCAGGGGCAACAAACGCTAACATGGGAAAACCCGGGATCCGTTCCTGTACAAGAGCTTTACCTTCATCTGTATCCGAATGCCTTCGCGTCCAAGAAAACGACATTCATGCGCGAATCCGGCGGGAAGCTGCGACAAGATGAAGCCCGGACAGGCACCAGCGGCAGTATGGACTTGCTATCCGTTAAAACCGTGGATGGCGAAGATCTTAGTCCCCGAATGACGTTCGTTCAACCGGACGACGGCAATAAAGACGATCATACGCTGCTCAAAATTCCGCTGCCGAAACCGGTAGGTGCCGGTGAACAAGTGACGATCAAAACGGAATTCCTCGTCAAGCTGCCTGCTGTTTTCGCCAGAATGGGCTATGTCGATGATTTCGTAATGGCAGGGCAATGGTTCCCTAAGGTTGCTGCCTATGAACGGGCAGGAACAAGGGGGCGCACGGAACCTGGCTGGAATCTCCATCAATACCATGGCAATTCTGAGTTTTATGCCGATTTCGGCTTGTACGACGTGAAAATCCAAGTGCCGTCGAACTATACGGTAGCGGCGACCGGATTCCCTGTTAAACCGGCAGTGACGGATAAAGGCATGAAAACGTATCAGTTCTACGCGGATGATGTGCATGATTTTGCCTGGTCCGCTTCGCCGCATTTCGTTTATGTGGAAGAGCCCTTCTCGACGCCGCAAATTCCCGGCGTGAAGATTAAGCTGTACCTCGATCCCAACCATCAGGATTTGAAAGACCGCTATATGAATGCAGCGAAAAAAGCCCTTTCCCGCTACAGCCAATGGTACGGAACGTATCCGTACTCAACGCTGTCAGTCGTGGTGCCTCCCCCGGGCGGCAATGGCGCTGGCGGCATGGAGTACCCTACGCTCGTCACCGCGTGGGGAGCCGACGACAAAACACCTGATCTGGAACTGGAACGCGTCGTTGTTCACGAGATCGGCCATCAGTACTTTTACGGACTTGTCGCCAGCAATGAATTCGAGGAAGCTTGGCTGGATGAAGGCTTTACCTCCTATGCGGAGGACAAGGTCATGGAAATGGATTATGGGGTTTCCCCTAATCTGGCGGTCGAGTCCAGCTATATTACTTCCCCTAATACATTGAATCAGAATGCATGGGCCTACACCGGACATGATCAGTATGCGGAAAATGTGTATACACGAGGGAAACTTGTGCTGAAAGCTATTGAGAAACAAGTCGGTACGAAGACAATGGACCGCATCATGCGCACCTACTTCCAGAAATGGGAGTTCAAACACCCTTCGACGAAGGATTTTCAAAATGTCGTTGAGGACGTGACCAAAACCAAATGGGATGATTTCTTCAATGAATATGTGTATGGCGCGATGATGATGGATTACTCCGTGGAGAGTATCCAAGTGAAAGCCAGCGGAATGAAAGAGAAGCCCTCCTATGACAGCACGATTGTCATTTCGAAGAAAGGCGGCAATTCACCGGAGGTTCCTATCCACTTCCATTTCGCTGACGGCACCTCGCTCGACAAAACGTGGGATGGCAAGGAAAGCCGGATTGAATTCAAATTAACCCACACGGCACCTGTAGATTGGGTTCGCATTGATCCTAAGTATTCACTCATTCTAGAAAACAAGCACATCAACAATTATCTGCAAACAGAAGTGAATCCGAAGTGGAAAATCCGTTGGAATCTCGGCATCATTCAATTCTTGCAAGCCATTTTCGGCTGGGTTTCCTGGTAAAGCATAACCCTTAAGGAGGGACCTCCATGACATCCTATCTCAAATCCGGCTTAAGGGCAGCTTTCGCGCAGCCTTTCGCCACGATCATCTTGTTCGTGTATCAAATGGGCTGGAGCATTCTGCTCTATAAGCTGGTGCAGGGGGTGCTTGTCCCTCTTATGCACCGCTTTCCAGGCGGTGAGCAGCCCAAAGAAGCGCTGCAGGTGTTCCTGGCTGAAAGCCAGTTTCAGCTCATGAAAACTGATCTGAGCCATTCCTATCTCTGGTGGCTCGGAGCTCTGCTGGCGCTGCGCATGCTGCTCACGCCGGTGCTCAGCAGCGGCGTGTATTACTCGCTCACGCATTCTGAACAAAATGCCGGCTATCGCTTCTTCCGAGGCATCAAGGTGCTGACGCTCCCTTTCCTCCTTGCGTATATCGCGCGAATTGCACTTACCTTGCTGCCGCTCATTTGGCTGCTGCCCAAAGCGCAAACAACCTTGGCGCACAGCACCTCTTATGAGCAGGCTGCCCTGCAGTTGCTGCCATGGTTCATCGGCATGCTGGTCTATGGATTTCTCTTGCATCTGCTCTTCATGTATGTGCAATTCGCGCTTGCCGGCCATCTGGGTGTTCTCTCCACCGTCATTACCTTTATTCGCTATTCGTTTCCTATTGTCGGACTGGCGCTCCTTCTTTTGCTTAGCTCGGGACTATTGGCAGGGCTCACGATTACGGCTACTTACCTATGGGCAGGTCTGGTAGCGCTAATCATTTATCAGCTATTCCCACTTTTCCACATATTCCTGCAAATTTGGGCGATCACGTCACAATTCAAACTGCTTTCCGCTAAATTGAACGGTTAAAATCAACAAAAAAAGCTTATACTGACTTAAATTTCCTCATTCCTCAGCGAATGGGGATTTTTTTGTCTGTTTAGCTGTGTTTTCCACACTTTTTCAAAAGAAAGCGTTCATAAAAAGAGGAATTTAGATCTTTATGACGAATTACAAGGACTAGCATCAAAAAAACCAAATATTTCATGCCGAATTCTCCATTTCATGGGGAAACGGGGGAACCACTACCCGGGTGAATTGATCTTGCAAGACAGGGATCATAGGGAACCTTCAACCGAACCCTCCAGCTAACCTCGTAGGCACCGGAAGGAGACAAGCAGTTGAAAAAGATTGTTGCTCTTGTTTTTAGTCTTGTTTTGTTTTTGAGTGTAGCTTTAGGAAGTGTATCAGCGTCACAATCTAAGTTGGATGAAACGGTTGACGGATTGCTCGGTGTTCCGTACAGAGATGCGGGAACGACAACAAAGGGCTTTGATTGCTCTGGATTCACCGCATACGTTTTCGACCAGTTCGGCATTGACCTTCCTCATAGTTCATCTTCTCAAAATACAGAAGGCTATTGGGTTGACAAAAGTGATCTTCGCAAAGGTGATCTTGTGTTCTTCAACACAGGTGGCAAAGGTGTTTCTCACGTAGGTATCTACCTTGGAAACGGTGAATTCATTCATTCCGCATCCAATGAAGGTATTGTGAAAAACAAACTAAGCGAATCCTATTATGCGAAACGGTATGTATCCGCCAGACGCGTTCTGTGGGATGATATCTACAATCAGCTGACTGCTGAATCCAAGTAATTTTCCTGCAATACTATGAATAAAGCCTGGACAAGCCTCAGCTCGAAAGAGCCGCTTTCCAGGCTTTTATTCTGTCGGGAGGCCTAGTCTATAATGAAATTATTCCTACATCGGAAGGATTTGCGGGTAGATGATCTGGCTGCATTCAACTACTTGTTGAGCAGTGGCGGACCTAGTCTGCATATGCTTATTCTCGATCCGTTTTTACTGCGCCATTCTAGACATGAAGCCCATAGCGGCAAGCAATTTCTGCGGTATGTGAGACGGTTGATGAACCTTTATAAGCAATATGGTAAAACGATCTATGTGGTGTACGGAGAGCCGGAAGTTGTTCTTGAACAAGTGCTGCACAACGCACCGATAGATGAGGTTATCGTACATAGGGATTTCACGCCTTATTCCAAAACACGCGATCGGAAGCTTCGTGAAGCCGCTCGAGCACGAGGTGTACCGTTCACGGAATTCGTTGATCACACCTTGGCGGATTTAGCCGATTTCCAGATTTCCTCTGGCAAAAGCGGTCCTTACAAAGTTTATACCCCCTTTTATAAAAAGCTAAACACCTACTTGCAAACTTTCTATCGTCCTTCTTCGCCGCTTCATCTGGGTGATTTGTCGACGGTGGATCTCGCCCAGTTGGAGGGCAGCCAACGCTTATTGGAGCTCTTCCAAAGCTGGGTTCCCCCTTTCTCTCTCGAAGATTATTTCCCTGCTGAAAATCCTATAGAATCACTGGAAGATTTCCTGACGGACCATCTCCCCTTCTATGCGGCACGCCGCGACTATTACGCTTATGATGGCACAAGCTCACTTAGTGCCGCGATTAATGCAGGCGCCATCTCGATCCGCAAGGTGTACGAGGCAGTCATGGAGCAGGAACATTCGGCCGCGTGGGTGCGCCAACTGGTGTGGCGGGATTTCTATTTGTATCAATCTATCTACGATGAGAACTTTTTCAGCTATGAGAAGACGTTTGACTTCACCAACCTGAGTGATCGGCATTTCGAGGCTTGGCGCAAAGCTGAAACCGGCGTGCCCATCATTGATGCAGCGATGACAGAGCTCAATGATACCGGCCGCATGCCCAATCGGCTGCGAATGATTACAGCCATGTTCCTCACGAAGAACTTGCTGTGTCCATTTACGCTGGGCGAGCAGTATTTCCGCTACAAACTCAGTGATTACGACAATACCCTTAACCGCGGCGGGTGGTTATGGTGCGCCTCTTTGGGCTTCGATGCGTCGCCCTATTTCCGCATTATGAATCCCGTGACGCAATCGATCACCTATGATCCGAGCGGCCAATACCTGCGCAGATGGCTGCCGCAGATGACCGGACTAAGCGACAAGCAGATTCATCAGCCTCAAGCCCATGCCATCGTTGATCTGAAGCAGTCCAGAGCAGCCGCGATCGAGGTTTACAAACATATTTTGAAAAGCAAACCTACCGTTGAGTTCGGTAATTCTGAGGAAGATTAGCGGCTCCCAGAACTGCAACTTGACATCACATGTAAGCCATTCTATAATAACGGCATGTCGTTTTCTAGGGTTCCGCGGCGTTCACCCGCCGGTCTGGTCCAAGAGAAAACACGCAGCGAATACGCTGTGGTCACGGAGGGAGAAAAGCCCGGGAGTCTTATCGCGATGCGATAGCTTCCGGGCTTTTCTCTGTCTGATTATTTTATCTAAAGGAGTGGTGTAGCATGGCTTGGTTATATCTCGTTATTGCAGGTGTTTTTGAGGTGGTTTGGGCCATCTCGCTGAAGTTTTCCAACGGTTTTACACGTTTGGTCCCTTCTGCTATTACCTTGGCTGGGATGGTCGTTAGCTTCTACTTTCTGGCTGCTGCAACCAAAACCCTTCCGATCGGCACCGCCTATGCGGCTTGGACCGGAATTGGCGCTGTCGGCGCCATTATCATTGGCACACTGTTTCTCGATGAACCGATCAGCCTCACCCGAATTTTGTTCATGATCCTTATTTTGGTCGGTGTTCTCGGCCTTAAATTTACTTCTGGTCATTAAGTTCCTGCCCAACGCTAATCGCCGCGACCAGACACACATCATTATCGGCCGGCTTTGAAATTTAGGCAGCTATTTTTATGAATCTATCAGCTAGTAACCTTCGCAAATCTTTCTATCAAACATAGAATACCATGCAAGTAAATTCATAGTTTGATAGGAGATGGGTACATGATTAGAAAGCCACGTATTGCAGGAAAACAAACCACAATCTTTCGACTCCCAAAAAGTGCAGGTATGCCCAAAGCAAAAGCCTTGCTGCTGTATCACGCGCGAGTCAAGAAACACAGCCAATTAGGAGCAGGCCGTCTTGTTGCTCAACGCACCGTTTCTATTGGAACTGATACTTCCTGGTTCAACGCCCAGATCATAGCTCGCAACCCTGCATGGGTGGATGTTCCCGGGGCCAACTATGTATGGTACTCTGGCAACCTGAGCAATGAAACCGCCATCGTCTCAACACGCTTCTCGATTTCACAGCGCAGAAACATTCTCGCCGCTTCCCTGTTCCTTTCTGTCGACAACTACGCCACTGTCATCATCAATGGTGTTCCGCTCGTGTATGACGCACCTCAGAATACGCCAGCTTTCTATAATACCGGACGCAGCTTCAATATCCGTCAGTTCCTCCGCCGGGGCCGTAATGACATCGTTATTATCGCCTTTAATGCGAACGGACAGCGGACTGTAGATAATCCTGCCGGAGTAGCCGCAAGACTCGATATTCGACTTAGCTCTTTATTGTAAATGTGACGTCAGAGGCTTGATCGCAATATGCTGAAGGTTCTTCTTTCTTAATGGACTTAATATAAGAAATAACCAAATCGATAAAACCACTTGCTGCCTGTCCCAAATATTTATCTTTATGATAAACAATTCCTACTTCTCGGATGAGCGTTGGGTTTACGATTGGAATGATGAGTAAATCCTCATATTGATACATCTCGATTAGTGTTTTAGAAAGAATAGTGGCCCCTATCCCGGACCTGACTAGATTAAACAAAGAATCGATCGTTGTTGTTTCAATAAATGGCTTTATTTCTAGACCTGCATTTCGACAGGTAGAGTCAATCAGTTGCCGGCATCGGTGCGTTTCAGGAAACATCACAATCGGCGTTGTAACTAATTCCTCTAATTGAATTTGAGCATAGCTGGCCAAAGGATGGTTGGCGGTAGTCACGAAAAAGAAGGCCTCTCTATAGAGAGGCTTAACCGTCAGCTTATCATCTTCTACAGGTAAAATGGAAAAAGCAAAGTCCAGTTCATTTTGCAGAACACGCTCAACAATATCTTCATTCGTAATCAACTTTATGCGTATATTTGGAAAATTGCGATGATAATCGATTAACAGTGATGAAGCGAGTTCATTCAATTCTCCCGGCAAGGCGCCAATAGATAAGGTGCCGCGTTCAACTTTTTGCAGTTCTTGAATTTGCTCGCGTGCACTCGTCAAAGATTTTATAGCTTTATGGGATTGTTGGTACAAAATCATACCTGCTTCTGTAATCATCGTCTTTTTACCGATTCGATCAAACAAGCGAACACCAAGTTCGTTCTCCAGTGCCTTTATTTGATGACTTAACGTAGGCTGTGTAATACCAAGCTTATCTGCGGCTCGAGTAAAATGGAGTTCTTCACAGGTCGTCATGAAATATTCTAGCTGCCTTAGTTCCATCCTCATTCACCTCCGGTTTCTTCATTATACCGCTACAACCGATGTGTTTTCACCCTTGTAAAAGCTTTCCGTTGAACAAATGAATGAGCGTCCGAACAAGTAAAACGATGATGACAATCGTTAAAATCAAAAGGATCAACGCTGCAATAATTTTTAATGGCCACGTATTCACATGTATCGCATATTTTAACGCGGCATTACTAAGTGCAGCCATAGGGAAGCTAACAGCCCACCACGATGCTCCAAAGGTAACGCTTTTCTTAAATACTTTAAAAGCAAGCACGATAAAGAGAAAAAGACCGAAATAAAACAATACAGCTGCAAAGTTATCAATCCGCTGCAAGAAATTGCTATAGCCCAAGAAGCCTACTTCAAAAGGTGCGATCAAAATAATCATCGAAGGCATCAGGCCAATGCCTAGCGCCTCATGATGGATTAAACGATTAATAATTAGCGGCAGAAATAGGAGTGCGGCAAAGCCACCAATGGCAAGACTCATTAAATTGACTTCATGCGCCCAAGCAAAAGGCATTGTTCCTCCTGTTACCGCAATATCTAATACGCCTACGCAGGGAATTAACCAAGCAGGAACCGCATGGGATAGATCCAATTTACCTTTAAGCAAGCGGGATATGACAATGTAACTTAACGCTAATGCGAGAATCATGCCTATTATCCAAACATATTCACTAAGAACTTTCTGATATGGATTCAAAATAGATGACAACAGTAAAATCGCAATGGGTATGGTACCGAAAAAATTCCCCACAATCGGATGTGTGAACTCTGCTGCTACCTTCTGAGGATAACGAATCCCTTTCACCAAGAACCCTATGGATAGTAGAATGAATACGATAATGGCTATGGCTGCTGTCAGGTCAGCTAATACAGCCGACGTGTGAAAAAGTTCGTGGGAAAGTCTCCATGATGAGGAAAAACCTGAAATCCCCATAACAGCGGCGAATAAATTCACCGGCAAGTATTGAATGGATCCGATTTTGCCTATATTCTGTTGCTTGGTTGCTGTCAACTCCATGCTGCTCACCTCTTTCGAATCATTTAGTCATCTAAACACTCTTCCTCAACATGCCGGTAATGGTTGTTATTGTTTGTTACTGACAAGAGGACAATACATGTGAAAACCTCACTTTCACGTTGTAGAGCAATTATAATAAATCAACAGATCCCCCATCAATGTTCATTTTTCTATCATAATGATGCACAGTTTCTATCGTCCATCGAAGAAAAAAGGCTGTCTCCCCAGATGTGCAACCTGGGGAGACAGCCTTTTGATTTAAGTGCTAAACTGCGCTTGGTGCAAGCGGCTGTAAACCCCGCCTACGGCGATGAGTTCCTCGTGCCCGCCTTGCTCGGTAATGCCGTGCTCCGTCACGACGACGATGCGGTCGGCATTCTTGATCGTCGCCAGTCGGTGCGCGATGACTAATGTCGTGCGCCCCTGCGACAGCTCGGCGAGCGACTGCTGAATCGCTGCCTCTGTCTCTGTGTCGAGCGCTGATGTCGCCTCATCGAGGATGAGTATCGGCGGATTCTTCAAGAACATCCGCGCGATCGCAAGGCGCTGCTTCTGACCGCCGGACAGCTTGACGCCGCGCTCGCCGACGATCGTATCCAGTCCCTTAGGCTGCGACTGGATATAGCCTACAAGCTGCGCGCGCCGCGCAGCATCCCAGATCTCCCCGTCCGTCGCGCCCAGCTTGCCGTACGCGATGTTCTCCCGCAGGGTGCCGGAGAACAGGAACACATCCTGCTGCACGATGCCGATTTGGCGGCGCAGCGATTCCAGTTCGATACCGCGAATATCGCGGCCATCGATGGCAATGCTGCCCTCGCTTACATCGTAGAAGCGCGGCAGCAAGCTGCAAATCGTTGTCTTCCCTGCACCGGACGGGCCGACGAAAGCAACCGTTTCTCCCGCTCGAATGGATAAGTTGATATCATTCAATACCCTGGCTTCTTCGCCGTAGCCAAAGGAGACCGAATCAAACGTAATTTGACCATTCAGGTGGTCTACTTTCACCGCATTCGGCTGGTCGGAAACTTCCGGCTCCGTATCGATAACTTCAACGTACCTTCTGAAACCAGCGATTCCTTTGGGATAGCTCTCAATGACATTATTAATTTTCTGAATCGGACCCAGGAATACATTCGTTAGGAGAACAAAGGCAATAAACTCGCCATAGCTAATTTGCTTATCAATGACAAACCAAGTTCCGCAGATGAGGACGAACACCGTAACCAAACGCATTAAGATGTAGCTTAACGAAATATTCCAAGCCATAATTTTATAAGAGAGCAGTTTGGTCAACCGGAAGCGTCCGTTGTTCACTTCAAACAGCTTCCTTTCGTAAGATTCATTCGCGAACGCCTGAACCACACGAATCCCGCCAATATTATCCTCGACTCTTGCATTGATATCAGCAAGATCGCCCATCATACGGCGGAACGTTTTGGTCATTTTCTGATTGAAATAGACCGCAATCCACAGCAAGAATGGCACGATAACGAACGTCAGCAGCGCCAGCTTCACATTTATTTGCAGCATCAGCAGCAAAGCACCGATCAGCGTCATCACCGCGATAAACAGATCTTCCGGTCCATGATGCGCGACTTCACCAATTTCGAGCAAGTCGTTGGACATACGAGACATCAATTGGCCTGTTTTGTTATTGTCATAAAACCGGAATGACAGCTTCTGCAGATGATCGAACATCTTTTTGCGCATATCCGTCTCAATATTAATGCCCAGCTTATGTCCCCAATAGGTCACAACGAAATTCAGAACGGTGTTTATCCCATAAACAGCAAGCAGCCCCGCACAAGCCCATAGAATCCAGGACCAATTGCCAGCCGGAAGCAACTTGTCTACGACTTGATTAACAGCAAGCGGGAATCCCAGTTCGAGAAGTCCAGCCACAACCGCACAGGTGAAATCTAAAATGAATAAGTGTTTGTAGGGCTTATAATATGAAAAGAAGCGTTTTAACACGTGTCCCCACCTCCCATCGACTATTATACCTGAAAGGGTCGTAAAAAGTGGAATATTTTAGTTAGCCCGCAGCGAACCTCTCTATCATGGTGCTCTAATAAATAGGCTTCTGTCGGAGGACAGGTATCCCCTACTTTCATATATATAGATGAACAGCATCTTGTGTGTGGAGGTATCGACCTATGCTCAGTAACTCGTTAGACACACGAACGGCAATATTCCTTGCAGCTATGTGCAGCCAAGGCTATCAACTACTTGAATATGGACCAGAAGGCATTGCTTTGCCACAACGCTATCGGTTGGTCTCTTCTTTTACAGCGAACTCCATTCTGAGTGAAAAAGAACTGTTCGGTTTCATTGCCGAATCGGACGGGCAAATCGTCATCGTCTTCCGCGGCACGCATTCCACATCCGACTGGATCTCTGACAGTATTGCCAGACAAATCGTGTACCCCTATGCCAAAGAGGGCGGGCTTTCCCATAAAGGATTTACTGATATCTATGCGTCCGCTCGCAAGCAAATCCTTGCCGCGCTGCGCAAGCTCTCTGCCGACAAAACCCTTTACATCACAGGACACAGTCTCGGTGGAGCCCTTGCCGCTCTCTGTGCTGCCGATTTAGCCACTAACACCAAATTCAAGTCGCCATCCGTCTACACCTTTGCATCCCCACGCGTCGGAAATCCGTCATTCGCGGGACTATTTAACCGCCGAACAGGTCCTCATTATCGCATTTACAATACCAACGATATCGTTCCTGATCTTCCACCCGTCATCTATAAATCCTTACGAACCGACAAGATTTATCACTACCTTCATGTGAAAAAGGCGGTCGAACTTACCTTCCAAGCAGGCTCTGTTGCTGCGAACCATGCCATCGGCAATTATTTTGCCGAATTGACGAAGTTGGACCCTCGCTACTCGCAGCGGTTATGCAGTCAGAATCCCGGATTTTGTCCGAATGCTTAACCTTGACGGTCATTCAGCCCGCTTCATGCCAACCAACGGCGGAGCTTGCCGGAAAGGGGGCATTTTTTCGTTACAGCAGCTCGCGCAGTTCATTCGTCAGCGCTTCAACCAGTTCTGGTCTTCCGTGGAATTGAGCTGGTGTATTCTGATGAAGAAGAATCTCCCATGAGCTCTCTTTTTTAACCGCAATCAGGGTTTGGTGGGTATTTAGCCCAGGCGCAATATCAGTTTGTTCCTCCGGCACCATACCCGCAACCGCGCGCAGGACCGCGACACCTTCCGTTAACATATGCACCTCTTTGACCTTCCCATAATAGGGAGGCGTTGGGTGACTCGCAAATATAGGTGCCAAATGTTCAAAAATCAATGCCCGTCCTCGCACCTGACTCCCATCAAATCCAATAATCTCGCCATCTTCAGCAAAATTGGCTGCCATGTCGGCGGCGTTCCTCTCATTCCATGTTGCTATTAGCTTATGATAAAGCGCTTTAACCGCTGCTTCATCTGTAGAAGAGGATCTCTTGTTCATGTGACATTCCTCCTTGTTTTTGGTTTCCTTTAGTATAGCATGTCAGAAATATTTCTTTGTACGGCTTTCAAACCCTGACAGACTATTGTCAGGGTTGCTTCTTTATAATCAAGTTATACCAAACATTGAAATAAAGAAGGGAATGGATGAAAGATGAAATCAAAAAACCAAACCGGATTCGTTCTAGCCGGACTCCTGCTAGCTATCCTGATGGCCTCGATGGATAATACGATTGTTGCAACAGCAATGGGCTCGATTATCGCTGACCTGGGAGGGCTCGATAAATTTGTATGGGTCACATCCGCTTACATGGTTGCTGAAATGGCTGGCATGCCGATCTTCGGCAAACTGTCGGATATGTATGGACGCAAGCGATTCTTCATTTTCGGCATTATTGTGTTCATGATCGGCTCTGCTTTATGCGGGACAGCGACCTCCATCGTCCAACTGAGCTTGTACCGGGCCATTCAAGGGATAGGCGGCGGGGCTTTAGTGCCCATCACCTTCACCATTATGTTCGATGCTGTTAAACCCGAGAATCGCGGCAAACTGATGGGCTTGTTCGGAGCTGTATTCGGTATGTCCAGTATCTTCGGCCCCTTGCTTGGCGCCTACATGACGGATTATATCAAGTGGGAGTGGATTTTCTACATCAATCTACCGCTAGGTCTTATCGCTTTCGCCTTGGTTGCTTTCAATTATAAAGAGTCCCTTCAGCATGCCAAACAAAGAATCGACTGGACAGGTGCGTTGACACTGGTAGGCGCAATTGTGTGTCTCATGTTTGCTTTGGAATTAGGTGGTAAGCAGTATGCTTGGAACTCTGCCCCTATCCTTGGTTTATTCGCTGGATTCGCCGTGCTTGCGATCAGTTTTCTCTATGCAGAAACGAAGGCTCAGGAACCTATTATTTCTTTTAAAATGTTCAGAGATCGCCTCTACTCAGCAAGCAATGCCATCGCCATGTTAAGCGGTGCAGCTTTCATTACGGCTTCTGTTTATATTCCAATCTTCATTCAGGGCGTCCTCGGCGGAAGCGCAACGAATTCCGGCCTCGTGCTGCTGCCGATGATGCTGGGGACAGTTGTTACGGCTACAGCAGGTGGAATGCTGATCAGTAAATTTACGTATCGTGCCATTCTGATGTCGACACTCGTGCTTTTACTAATCGGAATAGCTCTGCTTACGACGATTACGCCGGAATCATCCCGACTGCTGATCACCCTGTATATGATCTTGATTGGTTTGGGGATAGGCGCTTCCTTCTCGGTGCTAAGCAACGCGGTTATTCATTCGGTTGACCCTAGTCAACGGGGGGCGGCGAGCTCTACCCTCAATTTCCTTCGTTCGCTCGGTATGACGATTGGGATCACCATTTTCGGGATTATCCAAAGCCATTCACTGACCCGGCATTTGACAGATGCCTTCTCCAGTAATGGGCAATCTGCGATGCCCGCAGGGTTGGATTTCAAGGACCCGCATGCACTATTGGATCCAGCAACCCGCACCCAAATTCCGGGGCAGGCTCTGGAGCAAATCTCCGCGGGACTGTCGTCCTCCATTGCGCTTACTTTTGCATGGGCGATTATCCCGGCTGTACTCGCTCTTGTTGCGGCTTTTGCGATGAGCAGAGAGAAGTTCGTTTTGGAAGCAGAGACAGAGAAGTTCGTGGCTTCGCACTAAGAAAGACCAAAAAGAAGACCAGAGCCCTTGCGGGTCTCTGGCCTTTTTTGCGAACAGCGATAGGTTCTGTTATTCGTCAAAAAGTGACGTAGACAAATACCGTTCCCCCGTATCCGGCAAAAGTACGACAATCGTCTTCCCTTTATTCTCAGGCCGCTTCGCAATTTCCGTAGCTGCGAATGCAGCAGCACCGGAAGAGATGCCCACAAGCAGTCCTTCGGATTTGGCTAATTCACGCGATGTCTGTACGGCATCCTCATTGTTAACCGTGACGATTTCATCGACCACCTCTCGGTGGAAATTGTCCGGAATAAATCCGGCTCCGATTCCCTGAATCTGATGCACACCGCGTTTGCCGCCTGAAAGAACCGGAGAATCCGCTGGCTCTACCGCAACAATCTTGGCGGCTGTGTTCCTCTGTTTGAGCAGCTCTCCTACACCTGTAATCGTTCCACCCGAACCAACGCCAGCAACGAAAATATCAACGTCGCCTTCGGTATCACGCCAGATTTCCTCGGCTGTCGTTCTTTTGTGAATCTCAGGGTTAGCCGGATTGCTGAATTGCTGCGGAATGAAGGAATTCGGCATTTGTGCCGCCAACTCTTCCGCTTTCTTAATCGCCCCAAGCATGCCTTCGGCGGCTGGTGTCAGAACAAGCTCAGCGCCCAGCGCTTTCAATAACTTCCTCCGCTCCACGCTAAAGGAATCCGGCAAAATAATAATCAACCGATACTTCAGCGCCGCCGCCGCAAAAGCAAGTCCAATTCCGGTGTTCCCGCTGGTTGGCTCAATAATCACCGTATCTTTGTTCAACTTCCCTGAGGCTTCTGCCTCCTTGATCATCGCGAAGCCGATTCGGTCCTTGACGCTGCCCGCCGGATTAAAGTATTCCAGCTTCGCCAAGATTCTGGCCTCTAGGTTAAGCTTATTGCTATAGTTCCAGAGCTCAAGCAGCGGTGTATTGCCGATTAACTCTGTGAGATTGTTATATATTTTGGTCATGCGATAGCCTCCTCATTTATTAAACCAATGAACTTAGTCGGATAACTATAGTATACCTGCTGAACGGTGAAAAATTAAATCAATAATGCTGATGAAAGAGTAGGCTATTTTCTTATATATGGGCGGTTTGTTATAATGACTATAGACGAAGAACGTCCTTTTGCCTTTTGGCGAGAGGGCGTTCTTTTTATTTTATTTAAGGAGGTTTAAACGAATGGACTTCGAAACTGCACATCAAACATTTCTTGCGCGTCATATCGAGCTTAGACAAGGAGATCGAAAGGGGCGTCTGATTAGAGGGCATTCTTACGCAGAAACCAGTTTTCTCAAGCAAGTGTGGTATCCCTTGTTTGGGCATTTAGATCATCTTCATCCCGAATATGAGGTTTATGATTGGAATCGCAAATCACAATTCATCGATTTTGCTTATATAACACCTTTTGGCCGCTTTGGAATTGAATGCGATGGTTACCAGAGCCATGTCAAAGACATGGACCGAGAGAGGTTTAGTTATGCGCTTAACCGTGACACGTTTCTAACCGCATTAGGTTGGAAAATGCTCCATTTTTCTTTCGATGATATCCAAAATCGTTCGGAGGTTTGCCGAATGCTGCTGCAAATCGCCATTGGCCCAGGCATCGCAAGAAAAACCCCATTGACTGCCACCAGTATCATGGAAAGAGAAGTGCTTCGTCTAGCATGGCAGCTTGGAAGGTGGATTCGTCCCAAAGATGTCACCAACAACCTTGGCGTCGATTTCCGGACAGCACGGAAGTTGTTGCACACCTTGGTAGAGCGAGGTTGCCTTTCTCCCATCGTCAGAGGAGCGGACGTTCGGCACTATGAATTGAAGGCGGGTTCCTTCGAACATCTATAGTCCGTAACTAACGATGCTGGAATGCAGCTCCTCCTCGGAGCGCCTACATCAGCATTCCATTGGATTTATCCAATGAAAGCCCCCTCTAGTGCGCCTAAATCAGCATTCCATTGGATTTATCCAATGAAAACCTCCTCTGGTGCGCCTAAATCAGCATTCCAGTGGATTTATCCAATGAAAGCCTCCTCTAGAGCGCCTAAATCAGCATTCCATTGGATTTATCCAATGAAAGCCTCCTCTGGTGCACCTAAATCAGCATTCCATTGGATTTATCCAATGAAAGCCTCCTCTAGTGCGCCTACATCAGCATTCCATTGGATTTATCCAATGAAAGCCTCCTCTGGTGCGCCTACATCAGCATTCCATTGGATTTATCCAATGAAAGCCTCCTGTAGAGCGTCTAAATCAGCATTCCATTGGATTTATCCAATGAAAGCCTCCTCTGGTGCGCCTAAATCAGCATTCCATTGGATTTATCCAATGAAAGCCTCCTCTGGTGCGCCTAAATCAGCATTCATTGGATTTATCCAATGAATGCCCCCTCTGGCGCGCCTAAATCAGCATTCCATTGGATTTATCCAATGAAAGCCTCCTCTAGAGCGCCTAAATCAGCATTCCAGTGGATTTGTCCACTGAAAGCCTCCTCTAGAGCGCCTAAATCAGCGTTCCAGTGGATTTGTCCACTGAAAGCCTCCTCTGGTGCGCCTAAATCAGCATTCCATTGGATTTACTCCAATGAAAGCCTCCTCTGGTGCGCCTACATCAGCATTCCATTGGAGTTTATCCAATGAAAGCCTCCTCTAGAGCGCCTAGATCAGCATTCCACTGGATTTATCCAATGAATGCCCCCTCTGGAGCACCTAAATCAGCATTCCAGTGGATTTATCCAATGAATGCCCCCTCCGGAGCGCCTAAATCAGCATTCCAGTGGATTTATCCAATGAAAGCCTCCTCTGGTGCGCCTACATCAGCATTCCATTGGATTTGTCCACTGAAAGCCCCCTCTGGTGCGCCTAGATCAGCATTCCACTGGATTTATCCAATGGCCTAGTGGAGGGTACTAGAGAATTGCTGCCTATAGCGACCTCTTGCGCAAATCTTGGGTAGGCGTTGCAGCACCGCCGCATAGCGGTGGTCAACCTACATGCGGAGAAGCCCAACATGGAGCAACACATGCCTTCTATGCTACACTAGCATAAGAATCTATCGTCAGCAGCAAGGGGAATCTACGAGTATGAAATTAGTATCTTGGAATGTGAATGGGATAAGAGCATGTGTGAATAAAGGGTTTGTTGATTACGTTCAGCAGAAGGATGCTGATATTATTTGTCTGCAAGAAACCAAGCTGCAAGAGGGACAGATTAACCTCGAGATCGGCGAGGCGTATGCGCAGTACTGGAACTATGCCGTTAAGAAAGGCTACTCTGGAACAGCTGTGTTCACGAAGGTGCAGCCGATTTCCGTGCGCTATGGGATGGAAGTGGATGAAGAGCCGGAAGGGCGAATCCTGACACTGGAGTTCGAGCAATTTTACCTAGTCACGGTATATACGCCGAATGCGAAACGCGACCTTTCACGCCTGGACTATAGGATGGAGTGGGAAGATCGTTTCCGCAGCTATCTTCTGCAATTGGATGCTCTGAAGCCTGTTGTTGTCTGCGGAGATCTGAATGTAGCGCACAACGAAATCGATTTGAAGAACGCCAAAGGGAATCACAACAATTCTGGCTTCACCCTTGAAGAACGCGGCAAAATGACGGAACTCTTGGCCGCTGGTTTCATCGATACGTTCCGCTCTCTCTATCCGGACCGGACAGATGTCTATTCCTGGTGGTCCAACATGCCAGGGGTCCGGGCACGGAATGTCGGATGGCGCATCGATTATTTTCTCGCCTCCGAACGGCTGCGCCCTCAAATCGTAGATTCGGCCATCGACTGCGACATCTTGGGCAGCGATCACTGCCCTGTCGTTTTAGAACTCGATTGGGCTCGATAGCACCCTATATCCGCACACGATCTACACCAAAGAGCACCTGCCACAAATAAGCGGGCAGGTGCTCTTTGGTCATGGATCCAACTTGCTAAACGTCGTCATCTTGCTAATCTTGTCGCAGAGGATATACATCAAAAAATATATGGGGAACGACCACCAATAGGCCCAATGAACGAGCACATAGTAGCCTAACCATCGGAAAATAGGCTCAGCCACGAAGGAACATAAGGTGGAATAGATAGCCGCTTTGAGGTAGGGCGACCAGCCCGGCTTCATTTGCAAAAACACCATGACCGCAACCGGAAATAGCGAGAAATCCCATGGCACATAACTCGGAATTGTGGGTATCGCTACCCCTGTGTAATACCAAAGCCCTATTTCACTGCCCAGAAAATCCAACCAGGATGAGAAAATAATTGCAAAGAAACCGACAAACAATAATCGGCCTGTGCTGTCTTTCTTTCTATATTTGACCCAAAAGATCCAAGGACCAATAGCTAGTACCCAAGAAAGTATAAAATCCCAATGCAGAAAGGTATGATGATACCAATAGGTGAAATACTCTTTGTTAAGATCAGCGATCTGTTTAAAAAACTCGCCGGCTTTGCGAATCTTTTCCTCACCTTGCAAAGACCCTATGTCCAGTTGCTTCACCCTCCTCTCCATCCTCCATAGCCTATATAGATTTCCCAATATAAGTTATTCCAATTCCAACTTCATCCCAGCAAAATGAAAAAGGCTGCGGCCATTCCCTAAGGAAATAACCACACCCCTATGAATCTAATACTCGAAGCTCCGATCATACGAAGATCGTCCCCGTCCCCGCATGTAGGATCTAATTGCCTTATACCCATAAAAAGCAAGCAGCATTAGCTCAAGCACCCAGATAATGATTGTCGAGGTATTGCTCGGTTCAATTTGCAAATAGCTGAATTCTGCGAACTGTTTTCTCTCAAACTTATCCGCTACCATCTGCGCAACATGATCAACGATCGGCGCAAAATCCTTCCCGAAACCCATCTCGCTCAGATAGTCCTGAACCTCGAGCTTCAGAATATCGACTTCACTCCATGAAAATGCATAAACCCATTTCATCGTTCCATCCAGCGCAGGACTGAAGCTCACAATAAGGTCATTCTTGTTGCCGTTTTGCCAGCGGTCCTGAAGGGCATAGCCATATTCTCTAGGCTTGTCCGTCCCCACATTAACAAAAATCAGATTCACTTGCTTCCAGGACCGCGTCTTCCCCGGATGATCCGGATCAGGTATCTCTTTATTCAGCTTCGTATTCCAAGCAGCCAGGATATCCAAGGCTCTATCTTTATTGGGAACAGCGCCGACGATACGATCCACTTTAATTAGATCTCTCACATAACCTGGATACGAGGGTAGATCAGGATAGTCTTTGGGATCAAGTTCTGTGTGTTTAAAAAGACTATACGATCCCTTCACCTTATTAGTGTAGATATGTGTAGACGCTGACGGCATGCCTAGCGGGAAATATTTGGCCAGATCAGCTGTCGAGTTAGGAAAGCGATCATTGAAATCAACCTTCCCATCCAAGGATTCGTCGACGGTCATCCAACCGTTGTCCGAGGTCTGAATTTTGTTCTTCGCCTCGTGATGCTCCCAATGCCCGCGGTCCTTGGTGCAGCTCTTGCGGCCATGGCTGTCCGTCTCGCAATCTTCCTTACCCGGAATCCACTCATCCCATTCCTCTTTATGCTCCCAGCCTGTAATCGAACCCGACCAGACTTCCTGATCCAGTGTTCGCCAGTAATAATCAGCTGCAATCACACCGCCAAAGATGAGAGTTGCCACAACCGTAACCCAGACCAGGCGCCACCATCTTCTGCCCAAAAATAGTTCAATCGCAAAACCGACGATCAGAACAAGAAAGAACGCTGCCCAGTATGCCATCTGCTACCTCAGCTTTACTTCATTATCTTTGCCGGTTTGATAAGCATCGCTCGTCCGCTCTGAAGTAATAATGAACTTGTCCGCATCCATCGTTTGAAAATGAAAAATACTGTTCATCAGGACATGCTTGCGAATATGCGTATTATATTCCCGCACCAGATCTGCGATTTTCTTCTGATTCCGATCGAACTCGGTACGCCCTGCGGAAATTTCATTTTGAAGCTTGGCGTACAAATCTTTGTTCATGGTAGGATTCTGTTCCTGCACGATCTTGAAGAGAGCCCCTGTATCGTTGTAACGCCCTGCGATCAGATCGGTATATACCTTTTTGATATCATCGGCTTGCATATCTGTGACTTGCGCCATTTCCTTAAATCGTTTCCACATATTATCGTAGTTCGATTTATTCGATACGTGTTGCGCTTTAATTTGCTCATCTAGGGCAATTGCTGTATTGCGATGGGACCATAACATAGCTGCACTAATAATCGCAATCAGCAGGAAGATCCCCACAAAACCCAAACAACCGATAACCATAATACTGCTTTTATTCCGCATGACTAGAAACCCCTCTGTATAAAATTTCCACTGACACCTATCATTCTAGCATAATCTTTGACAGGATTGATCAAAATTCTACAAAGTTTTTAGCACCCTCTATATGCCAAAAAAGGGCTGCAACAGCTTGCGCCGACAGGCGCACTGCTACAACCCTCATGTTACATAGGACCGCTTACCAACCGAAATCGAGAGTCTTCCCCGTTTCCACGTAACTTTTAATATTGCTCAGAATCATCGGCCAACTAGACTGGGTGCTTTCATAAGAAGGATGATTGGCCGGCCATTGATCATTCACCAGCGTAAGCTTCGTGCAATTGCCAACGACATCCAACGTAAGCGTCACTCTTGTTTCCAAATCTGCGTGATTCTCCCGATAAGACGGCCCTGGATGCTCCGTGTAGCTCATACTTTTATTCGTCTCAAAAGCCAATACTGTTCCATAAACATGCACGGTTTCATCCCCATCATTGCCAGGTCCCACATACGAATAAGGAGCTCCGATTTCGAAGGTAGAGTTTAATACGCTGCCAAAAAAGATTGCTTTGGTCGCTTCCGGCTCAATGAATACCTTCCATACAGCCTCTGGGTTCGCATTGATATAAAACTCATATTTAAGATCCATTTCTACTCCTCCATTTATCGCAATTTCATTGCATAAATCTTATCGAACTGCTAGTCTCAATAGTAGCGTAGAGCGATTGGAATGTATTGTAAAAACGCGACAAATCCATCACCGTTTGGAGGCGTGATTATGACAACTCATGTACATGGAACCGATAAGGGTATTCTACAAGCGGAGGCCGGCAAGCAAAAATTTTCCCTCAACCGATATCAGCCTTCCCCAGATTTGGCCTTATATATCGAGCATTATTGGGTAGTGCGGTGGGACCTGCGAGGACAAGATCCCTTCCGACAAGTAATTCTATCTTATCCCAATGTGAATATCTCATTCGAACAAGAGCAGCAGGGCATTTATGCCGGTGTGTACGGTGTTCCCAAAAAAACCTATGCTCGCCTTTTACAAGATACTGGCATCGTGTTTGGCGTTAAATTCCACCCTGGCGGCTTTTACCCGTTCTGGAAACAACCGGTCTCCATGCTTACTGGCGAGATCCTGTCCATACAGGAAGCTTTTGGCGTTGAAACAACCGATATGACCCAAAAGATGTTTGCCATGGAGCATGGCGAGGATATGATCCCCTTGGTGGAACAATTTCTGCGGGATCGCCTCCCGGAACCAGACGAGCAAGTGGCTCTAATTCGTCGAATTGTACAGGCGGCGATTACGAACAAGGAGATTCTCCAGGTCGAGGATATGGCTCACACCTTTGGCATCAACAAGCGGACGCTTCAGCGTCTTTTCAACCGTTATGTCGGTGTAAGTCCTAAGTGGGTTATTGGACGGTATCGGCTGCAGGAGGCTGCTGAACTGATGGAAAAAGGCGGTATGCCCGACTGGTCCAAGCTATCGCAGGATTTGGGCTACTATGACCAAGCACACTTCATTAAGACCTTCAAGTCCATGATTGGCAAGTCTCCCGAGGAGTATGTAAAATCGCTGGGTGAGGTTTAGCATCCATGCTGTTCGCAAAGAAAAGCAGCCCGAACTCGAAGGAGTGATCGGGCTGCTTTTTATTATTAATTAAATCCTAACATTTAGAGGTCATGGAGTCCGTTATTTGATTGAGAAAAATGCTAAAATAACATAGTTTAGGAAATACTGTTCTCATCGTTACCTGATAGAGTTCATAAATCATAAGCTTCGCACAATAATAGTTGTTCGACAAATTTCCGCTAAATCCTACTTAAAACTCTTTTATTCTACAATTTATGTATCTTCTGTATTATAGTAAATAGAGCTACATAATACAAGGTTACTAGGAAATTTTTACTACAGGCTATCTTTTAAATAGTCCTCTACGAAGTCTGGGGCTGCTTTGGTGATCTGTTGCACGGTATGAAGATAGCGTTGAGTCGTATTAATATGCGTATGTCCGAGTGACTCTTGCACTTGTTGTAATGTTGCGCCGCGAAGTAGGGCTAGAGTAGCATTCGTGTGTCTAAGCCAATGAGGGGTGACCTTTTTCTCGATATTGCTTTGTTCACGAGCTTTCTTGATAATCTGTTCGACAAGCCTGACTGACATTGGAAAGACCCTTTGAGGGGCAGGTATGAACTTTTCCGAAAGATATTGGAAATACTCTGTGAATAGCTTCCAAAGCATTTGTGGAATCTTTACCTCTCGTTCTTTCCCCCCTTTTCCAGTAATGGTTAGCCACATCGATGTTTCCTCGGGGTCGGTATGGAAATTCCCTCTTTCAATTGAAATAAGTTCAGAAACACGCAATCCAAGCATAACGAGCGTTGCTCCAATTAAATAGTCCCTAGGTCCTTGATGCTTCAATTGATCGAGCAGAGCGACCACTTCCCTTTTGGTTAAGTAGTTATTTCTGCTGTTAATTGGGATTTTTGGCGTCTGTATGCAGGTCATCGGGTTAATCGCGAAAATTTTGATGTTCGGATCACTCCCCCATTTGTAAAGAGAGCGCAGTGGCGCTAAGTGAATGGCGACAGTAGCTGGCGCTTTAGGTCTATCCTGCTCTGAGAAAAGCCCCTCGATCAACCCAATTCTATATACTTCAACCTCTCTCCAGGTAACTTCAGTTAGGGACTTATCGCCTATGAAATTTCGGAACTTGTTAATTGCACTTTGATAATTCCTGATGGTGTATTTGGACCTCTGACAGGTTGCAAAAAACATTTGTACGATTTGGTCGTCAGAAAACATGTGATGATTATCCGCCAGAATAGAGACTTGAACTAGGCTAGACTGCGTTGCCATGAGTGCTTTTTTCTCCTCCTTGTATCATTCGAACAACTATTATTGTGCGAAGCTTATGTTTCGAAAGCGAAAGAAGGAAGCACCCCTTCAAGCCTTATTTCGACAGCTTTTCCCATACCCATTATTGGAAATGCGCCCTGCAAGTGATTAACGCTTAGTTAATTGTATAGTTGTAACGCATTATTGTCCAAGTTCTCATAGGACCAAATGAGGTGAATGATTGTAGACAACATGTTGTTTTATGGAAAAATGCGCCTTTTAGCGGAGAAGGATATCCAGACTTACCAGCATAGTTTAAGGGTCGGGGCATTGTGCAGACGAATGGCCCTTCATTTACATTTGGACAAGAAGCAGACTCTTCAATTGGTACAGGGAGGATGCCTGCATGATATTGGCAAAGTAGGTATTCCCGATGAAATCCTTAATAAAAATTCAGCACTTACAGCAAAAGAGTGGGAGTTCATGCGACTGCACCCCTCTATCGGCACACAGATGATGCAGGAACATGCGCATACCGATAAGGAGATTATGGAGATTATTCATTTTCATCATGAGCGGTGGAATGGTGAAGGGTATCCGAATGGTTTAAAAGGCGAGGAAATTCCTATTTTCGCGCGAATTTGCGCCATTATCGATACGTTCGACAGCATGGTTTCGGACCGGCCTTATCGCAAAGGCCTCTCCTTCGAAGCCGCCGAACAAGAGCTCCTGCTCCATAGCGGGAAACAGTTTGACTCTTATCTTGTAGATTTATTTCTAAAGTCTTTTCATCCAATCGGGGAAGAGAAACCTGTCGCAGAACATCTTAGAAGATCATGAAGACCAGTGAACAACCTTGAGTATTCCAAAACAAAAGGCATCTACCTTATCTTAGGAAGATGCCTTCTTTGCGCTCACTCCCTTTCTCAGCCTTAAGACGGAGCTGCCCCCCATCAAAGGTCGGTTTAAGCAGCGGCTCCCCGATGCTATGATCAGTTTAGAAACATTTTCCAAGGAATGGGGATGATACGAATCATGAAAGAAAGAAATACGGGTCGTAAATGGGCATTTGGCATTTTGGCTTTTTTTGCTGTGGCTATCAGCTTGTATGCATTAATTCTTTATGGGCTGCCAGATGGGCTTCGCAAGCAAATGTTCGTAACCGACAAAGGCCCTCTCCCGGAATTATGGTACAACGTTCTATGGGCACATGCGGTTTCCGCAGGTCTCGCTCTTGGCATTGGGTGGATCCAGTTCATCAAGCGCTTGCGCCAAAGCATGCCTATTCTTCACCGCTCCATCGGCTATCTGTACACAGCGCTCATCACCGTTGCCGGGATTACTGGCCTTTATCTCGCTTTCTATGCGGACGGCGGCTGGATCGGCCGAATCGGTTTCGGAATGCTTTCGCTGATGTGGCTGTACACCCTTTACCACAGCCTCCGCAGCATCATTGTCCTTCGCAACCCCGTTGCACACGGCAATTGGATGATCCGCAACTACGCGCTTTCTTGCGCGGCAATTACGCTGCGAATTTATATCCCTCTTGCAGTTGTTCTCTTCGGTGTAACCGATACGAATGATTCATTCATCGTAATCGCTTGGCTTTGCTGGATTCCCAATTTGCTATTCGCTCACTGGCTCGTCAATCGCCGAATGGCTAGACCAGCTTATAAATCAACGTTTCAAAGGCCTGTATAAACAGGCTTTCTTTATGATTCAGAGCAGCTGCCTGCGCTTTTCCTGTTCGGTAGATCACTTCTTTATTCAGACTCAGATCAATTCGGCTGCTGCTTTCACCAAGATAAGCAACCCCTACGTCCTCTTCCGATAAATTAACCAGAACCAAATATCGCTCATCTCGGCTGCTTCTCATATACGATAAAACCTTCTCTTCTGGATTAGGAATAAACCGTAGATCTCCTTGCCAGAAGGCTTCACAATTCGTTCTTAACGCAATCAAAAATTGATAATGCTCATACATGCTTTCATCAAAATGTTCCCAATCCAGTTTGTACTCTTCGAACAATGAGATCCACGTTTGGTACGTCGATTCATTGAATTCCTGCCCCATCATAAGCATGGGGATCCCCTTAAGCGTCAGTAATATTGTCGCTGCCGGCATAGCCATCTGGCGCAAGTAACTGCCTACCCGAGACAGCTCCTTCTCCTCCAGCCAACTCATCCTTAAAGCTCCTTGGGGGAAGCTGTATGTATAGGATTGATAAATTTGAGCAAAGCCCCTCTGCGTCAGTCGGCCCTCTTTCATCTCATTCAGCAATAGTCTTGGATTGCCGTCATAAGTGAGATCACAGGATTCCAAATGATGGTACTCATCATAGGACTGAGAGATGATAACGAGGTCGTCTTTGACCTTGTTCAGCTCCGTTCTAATTTCGGAAAGAAAATCAAACGGCGTTATATCTGAATCATCCAACCGGAACCCGTCAAAATCGCATTCAGAAATCCAATAGGACATAGCCTGAATAACAGCCTTTCTCATCTCTCTATTTGAAAAATTCAGCCCAGCAAAGTAGGAGCGATTCGGGACTTCGTAGTACACTTCCTTATTTTCATTTTGCGTAAAATAGGTTGGATGGTCCTTCGTCCATACATGGTCAACACTGCCTCTATTCATGACCCAATCCATAATAACTCTGATCTCCTGCTTATGCGCTTCACGAATGAACGTCTTGAGTTCTTCCATCGTGCCATAGCTACGATCCAACGAATAATAATCTTTCACTGCGTAGGGGTCGCCATACCGCCCTATCCGCTGTTCTACTCCTACTTCTTGAAAAGGCATGATCCACAGCACATTAATGCCGAGCTTCTTGAAATACGTTAATTTATCCGTAAGACCACGAAAGCCATTCTCGGTAAAAGCTCTTATGTGCAGCTCGTAGATGACTGCTTTTTTGATCCAATCTGGACTCTCGATAGCCCGAAGGTTCTCATAGAGGTAACCCGGATTGTCTTCTGATATATCCGTAGTTCTGATCAGCACTTCGCCATCTTCCGTCACCGTGATAGACGAGTTATTTTGTTCATCCTCCGAAATATTGCTGTTTCGCGGATCAAGTATCCACTGCTCGTCGTTCACGACAATTTTGTACAGATGCCGACCTTTCGGAAGACTCAATTCGAGCTCCCACTCGTTCTCCCCCGTCTTCGTCATATAATTTCTATCATGATTCCAGCAATTGAAAGTCCCTGCTACAGAGACACATGAAACTGTAGGATCTTCAGAGAAATAAAGAAATCTCACGCCTTGTTCACCTTTTTTGGGGAAATCATTGTACATGGGTATGCGCTCCTCTGCATGAGAACTAGTGTTCTTGCCATTGTACTATGATTTTATTTACTTTCATATCTTTTTCATAAGGGGGCGTGAACTGTGGCATTAATGAACAATCAAGCCTGGCGAAATATCGTTATGTTCTCGCTCATTGCAGTCTCCTGCGGTTGGATCGGGCGGGCCATAGACCTCCAAACAGGCAGAGATGCGACAGGCAGTCTCGGGCAGCTGCTCTGGATTTTATCACCACTTCTGTCCATGATGATCATGCGCACCTGGATGGGAGATGGATGGAAGGACTGTGGATTTAGGCTGCATCTCAAGGGAAATCTGCTGCTCTATGGTCTAAGCATCCTGTTTTTTCCTCTACTGGCGGCTATTGTGGTTGGCATCGGCGTTTGCGCGGGGTGGACGAATGTTTCTCTATCTCCTACTTTATTTGCAGCAGCTTTCGGGGCTGCACTCGTTCCGAGCTTCATCAAGAATTTATGCGAAGAGTTGGCGTGGCGTGGTTTTTTAGCACCTAAATTGTTTGCGCTGGGGTATAATCGCTTTCTCGTACACATCCTCGTCGGTGTGATTTGGGGGGCTTGGCATTTCCCTTATTTATTTCTGTTCACCGATGATATGACCTTGATGTTCCTCCTTCGCCTAATGATCGGGGTCATCGCAATGGCTGTTCTGTATGGTGAAATACGACTCATTACCACAAGTGTTTGGCCTGCTGTCCTGATGCATACAATGGGAAATGCCTGCATCGATACACTTATTTTGCAGAAATTCATCGCTGTTCCTGAGACCTTTAAATATCTCGCCATGCCCAGTCCGGAGGGACTTCTGGCCATGGCTTTAACGGGACTTGCGGGACTTTGGGTTAGCCGGAGGAACGTGAGAAGGCCCGCTTAGGGCTGCAGCTACTCTCCTGCATTCTCCGCTTCCTCTATCTAAGCCAACTAATCTGAGCACTTTTACTGCAAAGGGATCGTAGATCCTCTATTTTGGCGAAAAGCATGTAATATGGGACTACTGCGGATCGTGGATTCCTTATTTTGCTCTTTTGACTCCGAAAAGAGCAACTTTGCGCGAAATAGCTCTGCTTTTTTAATGAACAAGAACATTCCTTCATAAATTTATTATTGAATTTCATAATTTCCACTTTTTGTGGACTTCCTAAGAAACACGGTAGCTAGATTTCCTTTAAGATACCATTCGTCATTAATACTAGATAGTTTGATGGAATCATTTTCTCTAACATAGTACTTTGATTTACTATCGAGTATATATTTGCCCTCATAGATTAAATTGTCCCCCCAGTAACCTAGTAGTATTATCCTATCTCCGATAGTTGTATAGTCTGATAAAACTTTAGGGAACTCATAGTATCTTCGAATCTCTCTTACGTAGTTACTTGGAACCTCACTTTCATTATTTCTGCTAAATCTGTATTCCAGATTCTGTAGAAACTTCTCGGATTTCAGCTTCAAAACAATTTGTATTGTTTTGCTTTCTTTATCAAAGGAAACAAGGTTGTCGGTATTTATAAATTCTAGATCTAGAGGAAAGATATGACTAGAATCTGTCATCGACTTTATAACAATATTCTGTGTTGGAACCGTATGTTTTAATTTGTATGATGACCAATAATTTCCTCCACTCAGAATTACAATAAATAAAATCAATGGTGAAACCAGCAAACTTATAACAATCTTTTCTTTCTTCATCAATTTCCGCTTATAGGTGATTATTAAAGAAGCCATAAGAAGAAACACCATAAAAAAAAGTATATTAACAAAAATAAATACTATTGGATGTCCACCTAATAAGTAATTGCCAAGATTACAAATAAGCCAAATGAATAAAAGTAAGTATGAAAAGATCATTTTTTTTCTTTTTTCTTTCAAAAATATCCACCTTATTTCTTTTTTATAGCTCTAAAAATGCTTTGTATTAGATTTTCTTAAAGATAATTTCCTTTGGTTCTCCTTTAAAAACCAATCATTGTTAACTCACATTTACAAAAAAACTCTCCTCCCCAGTACAATTACTGTAATCGTTTTAGCCATCGTAGAATGATGAGCACTTAGAATTTTCGGCATTTCAAAATACTTTCTTATAGCTTGTATATAAGATTTAAAAACTTCGGTATAGTTAGATATTTGTAATCTAGGTGTTTAAGTTGACTTCGTGAAGCTAAGATTTAAACGGCACAGCAGGGATCGTGTTCCCCGATCAGAATGCCCCCGCTTTTGTCCTTTTGTGCCCTTCCAATCTTGTCCAATGAATGTGTACATCATTGTTGGAACTAAATGGAGAGAAGGACAAGTTATTACTTGACGTGGGATTGTTTATTTGACACTGTAAGTTGTGTTGCTGGAGGGTGACGTATTTTCCAATGTATAGGAAGGTTTATAGGTAGTTGAGTCGTTTTGTGAAGTCGTTGTTGGTGTGTTGGTGCTTGAAGAATTTGTTACAAGATGTCCCCTAGACGGTACTTTGGCACCATCAAACGTTTTCGAATTTCCAATTACTGGAACCTAAATTGTTATAGAAATACTTTTTTTCTCCTTTTTCTGCAAAAAAAATTAATAATAGTTAGGTAAGTTAAACAAGTGAAAATACGATTTATAGACATTTCTTCCTTGATTATTCGATAAATTAAAAACTGCCGAATTCTCCATCTTTTATATTACTGACCGCTACAATAATATATAAGTCTCATAATGTGTTTCACTGTAAGAATATTACAATATATTAGAATATTTCGTCTATTAAATTAAGAAAACTTTATGAGATTAATATTCAATTAATAAGTACAAATGCAATAAATTGTTACTAATCCTTACTTATATGTAATTACAATAAATTTTTCTGTTTCAGGTTTGCATCTGCTAATGTGTATGTTACAAAAGTAGCTATAGGGCTTCTTGTGGCAGTCTGCTTGAAGAACAAAACAAAGAAATCACGATTTCCTTTCGGGGTATTCGTTTCGTCCTGCCAAGTGGCGCTTATGAAACTGTCATCACGAATCTTTCTGCCGCAGATTTCCCACCCGATAAACTGGAGTCCATTTATAACATGCGATGGGGAATTGAAACCTCTTTCAGAGCGTTGAAATACACCGTCGGGTTGACGAGTTTTCACGCAAAGAAACAAGAGTTCATCATCCAAGAGATTTTCGCAAGAATGATCATGTACAATTTCGCTGAAATGATGACCTCGCACGTCGTCATTTCCCAAATGGATAAACGGCACCACTACCAAGTCGACTTCACGGTTGCCGTTCACGTTTGTAGACATTTCCTGCGCTCAAAAGATAATGAACCCCCGCCCGATGTTGAAGCGTTGATTCACAAAAACATTTTGCCGATTCAACCCATCCACCCAGGACAGCAAAAAGCGCGCAAAATCTTAGCGGATATTCCATCCGTTTGTTTGCTGTGCGCTTTTTTCCTTGTTTGCATAAAAAAACAAACGGCACAGGGATTTTTCCCATGCCGTTTTCGGATCCATCTTTATTCCGTGTTTTGTCTTTGAACTTATCTTAATGACATTGATCAGTTGGGGTTCCCTTTCGCTGTGTCAAGTCATACAAACTAGTGTTTGTATCATGGGTCGCGTGAATGGCACTCTACACGACAATCATATGAAATGGGGCTTGCTGAGTACAGCTCTTTGTCTTTGAACCAATGAGTCTAGCGTGTGCAAGCTTAGCAAATCGCGCAGAGGGTACTCCTTGTTGACTTCGAACCGCATGAAAACATCAGAAAAGGGCATACAGAGGTAAGGAGTCTGTCTGCTAAGTGCCCGTAGGACGCGATCTCTCTGCTAATCTTCGTTACCCGTAGCAATCGGATTCTCCGCATAGGAAATCCAATCGCTCCAGCTCCCCGCATACAGCCTAACCTGCTCAAACCCCGCTTCGCTCAAGCCCAACACATTCGGTGTCGCCGTCACACCAGAGCCGCAGTACACAATAATTTCTTGGTCGCGCGGCAGATCAGCGAAATTCTTGGCAATCTCGGCAGCCGACTTAATCTGTCCCTGCTCATCCAGAAGATCCTTCCAGAACTTGTTGATGGCTCCGGGAATATGACCCGCTGCCTTATCGATGCTTTCCGATTCACCGCGATAGCGCGGGGCCTCACGGGAATCGATCAGCACCGTACCAGATGCGCCTAGCTTAGCGCGTACTTCTTCCATGCTGACCAACCACTGCTTCCGCGGATTAGGCACGAACACCCCGGATGCGGATGCTTTCGGTTCAGCATCCACCGGGTTGCCCGCCTGCTTCCATGCCGAGAAACCACGCTCCAACACATACACTTCATCGTGGCCCAGGTACTGAAGCACCCACCATAGCCGGGAGGCCATCGCTCCGCCTTGATCATCGTACACAACAACCCGCGAGGTATTCGTTATCCCTGCCCGACCCAACCGCTCAGCCAAAATGTCCACCGCCGGCAGCGGATGTCTGCCGCCATGCGCTTCGATGGGAGCGGATAAATCTTTTTCCAAATCCAGATAGACAGCGCCAGGAATACGGCCCTCTTCATAAGCTAGCCGACCCGCTTCAGGCTGTCCAAGAACAAATCTGGTGTCAGCAATAATTAAGTTAGCCTCTGATAAATGAGCTAACAGCCATTCATTCGTAACGACATGTTTCATATTTAATCCTTCTCCTTTATTCAGCCGAATGGATGCCAACGGCATCGATTAAATCCTTGTCCGATCTCTTCGCCGCATATCGATTTTCCGGAATAGCCAAGCCGAGATGCCCGCGCAGCGTATCGTGCTCGTACTCCTGACGGAACAGGCCTCGCTGCTGCAGAATGGGCACAACATGATGAACGAAATCATCAATGCCCTCAGGCAAAACATGGCCTAACAGGATGAACCCATCGACAGCTCCTGCCCGGAAAAAGCTTTCCAGCACATCTGCAATGTGCTCGGGCGTGCCGACCAACGGTCCTCTAGGCGTTGCATTGCGCAGCGCGACCTGACGGAGCGTTAGCCCCTCTTCCTTGGCCGTGCGTTTGATATTGTCCGTGACACTCTTGTAATTCTCGCTGCCCGCGTCCCCAAGCTCGGGAAAAGGCTCATCCAGTGGATAGGTGGAGAAATCCAAATGGTTGAACCACCTTCCGAGATAACGAAGAGCATTCTCGATGCTGATGAGGCCTGCAATCCTCTCGTATTTGGCTTCTGCCTCAGCTTCCGTCGCACCGACAACAGGCGCGATGCCTGGCAGGATCAGCAACTCGTCGGGGCTTCGGCCGTATTGGGCAAGACGGCCTTTGACATCATCGTAGAATCGTTTGGACTCTTCTACGGTCTTCACGCCGCCCATGCCGGTGAACACAGCATCTGCGCCCTTGGCCGCCAGCTCTCTCCCGGCCTCGGACGAGCCCGCCTGAAACACAACCGGGTACCCCTGCGGGGAGCGGCCGATGTTCAGCGGACCCTGAACCGCGAAATGCTTGCCCTTGTGATCCAGGCGATGCATCTTCTCGGGATCGAAGAATACGCCGGACTCTTTGTCGTGGAGGAATGCTTCCTCTTCCCACGAATCCCACAGCCCGCGTACCACCTGAAGATGCTCATCCGCACGTTGATAGCGCTGATCGTGAGCCGGATGCTGCTCCCGGCTATGATTAAGCGCAGCGCCGTCAAGCGCCGATGTCACCAGATTCCAACCGGCTCGCCCCCCGCTCAGCAGGTCCAGCGATGCGAACTGGCGAGCCACCGTGAACGGCTCGCTATAGGTTGCAGAGACGGTCCCTACAAGACCGATTTTGCTGCTGTAGGCGGAGAGCACGGACAAGGCGGTGACGGGTTCCAAGCGGTTCAAATACTGCGGCATCGTCACCTCATTGATGAACAGTCCGTCCGCAATGAAGGCAAAGTCCAACTTGCCCTCTTCGGCTTTATGCACCATATGCTTATAATGAGTCAGGCTTGTAGCAGCATCTGCAGGCGTGCTTGGATACAGCCAAGAAGCCATCTGCTCTCCCGTCGCCAGAAGCGCTGCCCCCAGCTTCATTTGCTTTTCCGACATGGTCGCTCACCTTCCCTTAATGGCTCTTCTCATCTTCCCGAACGAAGGCACTGTAGGTATTAATTCGATGGGCCAGCGCCGAGCCGGCCTTCAAAGCAGTAGCAACCAGAACCGTCTCGGCAATTTCTGCGATTGTGGCGCCTTCCTCTTTGGCTAGCTGCGTGGAGAATTCAATGCTATACGGACAATCCGTAATATGTGAGATAGCGACAGCGATAATGGCTTTTTCCTTGCGGCTAACGCGTTGACCTTGCAGCACTTGATGACGGAATTCAAGTAAAGAGGTATACAACTGCTCGTTGATGTTCTCGAATTGTTCCAACAACGGCAAGCTGGAGCGGCTGTAAAGTTCATCTCTCGGGTTCTCTTGCAAGGCATTCAACGTATTGATGCCGTGATAGAAGGCAGAATAACCCTTCACTAAGGCGCTCACTGCGATCGCTTCGAACAGCTCTTCCTTGGTCAACTGCAGCTTATGCCCTGTTGTGACATGAATATCGATGCAATAGGGACAACCAGTGGCATGCGCTACGGCAATCGCAATTAATTCTTTGAACCTGGCGGATAATGCGCCTTCCTGCATAGCTAGCTTATTGAATTCCGAGAACGCCTTGAACGTTTCTGGAGCATACGGTACGAATTTACCGGCGTATTTGGCATAATTGGACCTTAAATATAAGCTGTCCTTGTTCTGTGTTGTAGACATGTGCATTCCTCCATGCGCGCAATTTTATATCCCAGTAAATCAGTGTGTTTAATTGTTATTGGTGCTATAATAGCACTGTTAACTAGTTTTGTATAATTGAAAAAAGGAATGAGTCGATTTCCTTTTATCGAATCCTTCTTGACGAAAGGACCACATCACATGGACATTCGAGGCATAGCCACTTTCCAAGTCATCGTTCGTACGGGCAGCTTTCAGCAAGCCGCGAAGGAGCTCAAGTATGCACAATCCACTGTCACCAAACAAATCCAGAACCTAGAGGACGACCTCGGCGTCAAGCTCCTGGAACGAGGGAAAAGCATTCGTCTAACCCATGCGGGGGAAGTATTCATCAAGAAAGCTGATCAACTAATCCGAGATTTCTATGATCTGCAACAAACGATGACTGATCTGAACGATGGCGAGAAAGGTACCGTCAATATCGGTATTATGGAGCCTACCGCCAGCTATCGCATCCCTATGCTTATCAAGGAGTTCGCTGCGCTATATCCCAATGTCGAGATCAATATCAAAATTCATAACAGCCATATGTTCAATCAAATGGTTAGCGACGGCACGGTCGATTTTGCCATTTGCGCTACACCGGAAAGCGGGTTGGGCACGAATTTCGAACCGCTGTTTGTGGAAGAGATCGTGCTCCTTTTGCCCAAAGTACACCCTTTATCCAAGAAGAAGCGCGTCTATTTAAGCGATTTGCAAAATGAACACATTCTGCTGACCAATGCGACCTGCCCCTTCCGGCGGAAGCTCGAAACTTCGCTCCATGAGAAAGGTGCCACGCCATACCGCAAAATCGAAATCGGCAATATGGCTGCGCTCAAATACTATGTCCAAGTCCAATACGGTCTTGCCGCCGTACCCATGATCACGGTCACTCCGCCACCGGAGGGCACCGTTCTGAAAAGAATCGAGAACCTCGATGGGGGACTGATTACGGGACTTTTGATCAAAAAAGATACCGAGCTTCTCAGCGCAGCTGCCCGTAAACTGGCCTCCTACCTGCGTCAGGAGCTGAGCATGCTGGCTGCCCAAGGAACAACGGCAAGCGCTGGCAACGGCTAGGCGCTGCGCCTTTTGTGCCAGAACCATCGGAAGACAGAATAACCAATCAAAACAACGATGAGTCCAATTAAACCTCCAGAAAGCGGCCGAGTGACGAAAATGCCCCAGTCTCCGTTGGACAACAGCATCGTTTGTCGGAAAGAACTCTCGAGGATTTTCCCAAGCACGAACGCAAGCACCATCGGAGCAGGATCGAAGCCGGCCTTCCGCATGATGTACCCCAGAATGCCGAAGAACAAAACTACCCACATATTGAAGCTGTCGTTGCCTAGACTGTAGACGCCGATCATGGTAAGAATGACCGCGAAGGACATCAGAATGCTGCTCTTCACCCGCAGGAGTTGAATGAACAGGCCAACAAACGGCAGATTCAGGATAAGCAGCATGACATTGCCGATATACATGGAAGACACGACTCCCCAGAATAGATCGGGATGATCCGAAATCAGCTGAGGTCCAGGTGTCACACCGTTCAACAGCAATGTTCCAAAAATGAGCGCCATAACGGCATCCGAAGGAATACCCAACGTTAAGAGGGGGATGAAAGCCGCCCCTGCTGCGGCATTATTCGCAGACTCCGGTCCAGCTACACCTTCGATTGCCCCTTTGCCGAATCGCTCCGGCGTCTTGGACAAACGTTTTTCTACCCCATAGGACGCCACTGTCGCAATAATTGAGCCGCCACCGGGTAAAATGCCCACCAGGAAGCCAATGATCGATCCCCTCACTATCGCCCATTTGGCTTGCGCAAAATCCTTCATCGTCGGCCAGATCCGACCTACTTTCGTAGTGACCGTAGTTCCCTTCGACAAATTTTCCAAGTTGTATAGAATTTCCCCAACACCAAACACGCCCATCGCAATAGCCGCGAAATCTATGCCGCCCAACAGGTTCGTTGAGCCGAACGTCAATCGAATCGATCCTGTAATCGGATCCTGACCGATGGTGGCAATCAGTAAACCTAGTAAGGCGCAGATAGCGCTTTTGATAAACGATTTGGTCCCTAAATAGGCCACCAGTAGAATGCCCAGCGTTGTAAGAACGGTGTACTCGGGAGCCCCGAAGCGCACTGCGAAGTTGGCAAGTCCGGGTGCGAGGAAGCTTAGTCCGATAACAGAGAACGTTCCTGCAACGAAGGACCCTATGGCAGCGATGCCTAGAGCAATCCCCGCTCTTCCCTGCTTTGTCATCTGATAGCCGTCTAACGTCGTCACGACGGACGCAGCTTCGCCTGGGAGATCCAGCAGTGTAGAGGTAATCGAACCGCCATACATGGCACCGTAATAAATACCCGCCATCATGATGATCGAACTCTCCGGCGGAAGCGTGAGGGCGAAAGGCAGCAATAGCGAAATCGTCGCAGTTGGACCCAGCCCTGGCAGTACGCCAATGACGTTGCCGACGAGAATCCCAATCAAGCAGTACAGCAGATTATGAAAGGTCATGGCATCTTGGAAGCCAGAAAGCATTGCATGTAATGTATCCATAGGGACCCCCTTATCCAAATAAATGAAGCAGCTTGTCATCGGGAAAAGGAATGTCCAAACCCCAGGCGAAAATGGCATAGATAGCAGCCGTTAGTCCAAGCGAGACGAGAATGGAACTGCGCCAGCTCTCCTTGCCGAGAAATCGAATCCAGAACAAAAAGGCAGCCAAACAAGGCAAAGTAAGTCCAATTTGATCAAAAAGAAGAATAAAGATGGCCAAACTAATCAAGCCATACAGCGGGAATCGCGCATCACAGGTGAACGACTCTTCCTCTTCAACCCTTCTATCCATAAAGAACAGCAGCAGCGAGACGAGCATAATAAGCGCACTCAAGCAGGTTGGCCAGAAGCCCGGCCCCGGGTCATTCCAGGTACCGAAAGATAATCGACGCGATAAAATGAAAAAAAAGAGTCCCACTGCGAAGGGGACAGCGCTTTTGGCTAGCGCAGCATAGCGAGAAGCTTTCATAGGAAGTATCCTCTCTAGGAATAAGAAGCGGAGCAGAGGCTTCTAGCGCCCTACTCCCGCTCCTATCGCCGCATGTATGGCAGCGTTATTTCTTCAGATTTTGCGCATAGAATTCTGCAGTCTCATCGTAGGCCTTGCGGAATTCCGCTGCAGAGCTGAAGATCGGTTCGATGAAGATATTATCGAAACTCTTTTTCACATCCGCATCAGCGGTTGCCTGTTTCAACGCATCGCTCAGCTTCGCGACTACATCAGCCGGCGTTCCCTTAGGAACGATCAAGCCTCCTGGAGGCGGAGCGAACGTCAAGCCTTTGAAATTCTGCTCATCGGACGTTTTCACATCCGGCAGAATCGCCGAGCGTTTCTTCGTTACGATCGCAAGCGCCTTGAACTTCTTATCTTTCACGTAAGAAAGAATTTCGGAATCTACGTTAACAATAGCGTCCAAATTGTGCCCTAGCAGCGCATTAACAGCATCAACCCCACCGTTATACGGCACTAGCTGGAACTTCAAATCCTGCGTCTTGGCGAATTGCTGAAGGCCAATGTAAGATGGCGAGGAGGGTCCAGTTGTTCCGACTTTCACCTTATTGGGATTTGCCTTAATATCTGTAACCAGTTCCTCTAACGTGCCGTATTTGCTATCGGCAGAAACGGCCAATGCATACGGGTTATCCATATAGCCTCCCACAGCATCGAAGTCTTTGGTCGTATAACCAACTTCAGTTGTTAGTGGTGTAATGATCCCTGGACCAACGGATGTAAAACCAACCGTGTAGCCATCCGGCTTAGCCTTGATGACTTCATTCATAGACAATGCGCCTGCTCCGCCCGGTTTATCAATGACTTCAACTTTCTGTCCGAGAATTTTCTCCAGCTTGGGCGCCAATGCGCGAAGGGATAAATCCGTTGCTCCTCCCGCAGAGAATGGCACCAAGATTTGAATCGGTCTTGTTGGGTAGCTTGTACCGGCAGACGGCGCCGCACTCCCCTTTGGCGCTGCGCTGACGGCGGCCGAACTTGCAGCTGTGTTGACCTTCGTACTGCTTCCACATGCGGAAAGCACCGTTATAGCTAATAATGACAACCCCACAGCGGCATAATTCCAATTCCAGTTCTTTTTCATTTTCTTATCCTCCCTATTCTCCCAGGACCTTTCCTGATCAGTTTGCACGAAGTGTACTCTGCCTCAGTCGGTAGCATTATATTTAATCCCCCGTATACAACTAGGTTTAATTAGATTATAGATGCAGGGCTGGAATAAGTAAAATTGAAATTATGAATACGCCGTATCGAAAAAAGCGAATCAGCCCTCCGCTTTTGTGCATCCATACAAATTCATTCGGTTCATTGATTTGTATCAGATTTCATTGTTTATACCAGTAGGCGGGGCTTCCCCTTACCCGTTAAGATGGGAACATATCAACATCAACCCAATAGAAAGGGTGGTCGGTTTGAGAGAACCCCCAGCTATGATCCGCACGGATCAACCACCGGCCCGCCTCCGCACATCGCTAGTTGCGGCATGGCTTCGCCAATGGTCCTTGCAGCTCATGGTGCTTCCCGCACTCGCACTTATTCTCGTATTCAGTTATTTCCCGATGTACGGTGTAATTATCGCCTTTCAGAATTACTCCGTTTTCAAAGGATTCTGGGTCAGCCCTTGGGTCGGTCTCAAGCATTTCAGTGACTTCTTCCACTCACCTGAGCTTTATGTTGTCATGCGAAACACACTTGTGATCAGTTTCCTGAAACTTTTCTTTGGATTTCCGGCGCCGATTCTGCTTGCGATTCTCCTGAATGAAGTGAGGTACAAATGGTTCAAACAGATCGTTCAGACGATCACTTATCTGCCGCATTTCATTTCCTGGGTCATCGTAGCCAACTTCGCCATCACGCTGCTCTCTACCGATAACGGCAGTCTGAATATGCTGCTGCAAGGCATAGGCGTGATCGATCAGCCAATTCCCTATCTATCCGTTCCGCATTACTTCTGGACAATTATTGTGACTACGAACGTATGGAAGGAAATCGGGTTCGCCTCCATCGTTTATCTGGCTGCCATCGCCTCCATCGATCCGCATTTATACGAATCTGCTGCGATGGATGGGGCAAGCCGTTTTCGAATGATGTATTTGATAACGCTTCCATGTATTCTGCCCGTTGTCGTGATCTTCTTCATTCTCGCCATTGGCAACTTGCTCAACGCTGGTTTCGATGATTTATTGCTGCTAGGTGTCAATCCTGCCCTGCGCGATGTATCGGACGTTATCGATACCTATGTGTATCGTCTGGGCATTAGGTTGAACCGCTATTCCTTTGCAACCGCCGTTGGACTCTTTAAGGCCGTGGTCAGTGTCGGGCTGCTTACGCTTGCTAACTTCTGGGCGCGACGATCCGGCAACAGTCTATGGTAAAAGGAGGCCTATGATGAAAACAGCTATGGATGATCGCATTTTTCAAATTCTTGTACATATCGCCCTTGCCTTGCTCGCTTTCGTCACCTTCTATCCGTTCTGGAACGCGCTGATCGTTTCCTTTAATGAAGGGATGGATACAACCTTGGGCGGTATCACCTTCTGGCCGCGTAAATTTACCTTCGAGAATTACGGGTATGTGCTCAAGGACAGCCGTATTCTGACAGGCTTCGGTATCTCTATCGCCCGGACGATCTCGGGAACGTTACTTACCATTGCAGGAACGGCCATCTTCGCCTACGGCATGTCCCGCAAGGAGCTAATCGGCCGCCGCTATTATATGATTTTCGCCATTATCACCCTGTATTTTGGCGGCGGACTCATCCCTACCTACATTCTAATTCGCGGCCTAGGCATGTTTAATACGTTCTGGGTCTATATCATCCCTTCGATTATCAGCGTGTGGAGCATGATTATATTTCGCACCTTTTTCCGGGAAATTCCGGCAGGGCTTGAAGATGCGGCCCGTATTGACGGCTGCGGCTATTGGGGCACATTCCTGCGTGTTGTCCTTCCTCTGTCGGGGCCTGTTGTAGCAACCCTTGCGCTTTTTACGGCCATCGCCCATTGGAACGACTGGTTTGTGGCCTCCATCTATATCAATAATGAGCATTTAATTCCTGTACAGACGTTGCTGAAAAGAACCATTGATTCCAACATTTCACGGGAATTGGTCTCAGATAGCGCTGCGGCAAGCTTTGTAGCCAAGACACAAACTTATACAACCAAATCGCTCATTATGGCGACGATGATGGTGACCACGTTTCCCATTATTATTGTCTATCCTTTCTTGCAGCGCTTTTTCGTAAAAGGCGTGCTTGTCGGTTCGTTAAAAGAGTAATTGAAGAAGGCTGCAGGGCATTTCGCTTTGAGCATAGAACACTAAAGAATGGGAAGGGGTATAACGTACATGAAGATTACATTGAAAAAGAGTACTGGATCACTTGCTTTACTGGTCGCACTTGGGGCCCTTATCGCTGGGTGCAACAGCGCCGAGAAGCCGCAATCCGGGGCTAGTACGTCACCAGGAACAACCGGAACAACGGCGCCAACCACGAAAGCAGCGTCAGCCGCCTGGCAACTGGGCAGTGAACCCTTCAGCTTCTCTGTGTATGGACATTATGACTGGTATACGATGCCGCAATGGGGAAAAGACATGTTCTCCAAAAGCGTGGCAGAGGCCAAGAAGCTTACCATTACTTCGGTTAACTCCGGCGGGAATGCGGAAGCCAAGCTGAACACCCTGATTGTCGGCGGAGACTTGCCGGATGTTATCTGGGGAGACCGCGATAAGTTCGAACGCTTGAGAGAGAATGGCGCATTAGTCCCTCTCGATCCCTATCTGGATAAATATCCGAATTTGAAGAAATGGGCCGGAGATGAGATTCTCAATATGCTCCGCGCCAAAGACGGCAAGCTCTACATGTTCCCGAACTGGTACACGAATAAACCGACCGGCAATGCCGGGTATGTCGTTAACAAAAAGATCTATAATGAACTCGGCAAACCTAAACTGGAAACGACCGATGATTTGTATGCGTATCTCAAATTGGTGAAAGAGAAATATCCTGCCATCATTCCATTCGAGCCTGGGCAAGCGCAAGAAGGCAAGGGTGTCGATATTCTGTACTCAGCGTTCGCAGAGAATAACCCGGCCAGCTTTGCCGGTACGCTGCGTGCCGTGCCCAAAGACGGCAAATTCACTTCGCTCTTCGCTGATCCTGTCTACAAAGAAGCGTTGGTCTATGTGAACAAGCTTCATCGCGAAGGATTAATGACGCAGGATGCTCTGACGCAAACCGTCGATCAAGTCCGCGAGAAAATCAATACAGGTCGCGTTGCCGTGTACGCCGACGTGACGGCTATTGAATACGCGTCCAAAGGCCACGCGCAATTGATCAAAAATGATCCAAACGCCGGTTATTTCATGATCTGGCCGATTCACAAAGGCGGTTTGGATAAGAACAAAATCATGGTTGCCCACTATGATCGTCTAGGTTGGAATGCTGCGGCCATTACAGCTAAGGCCAAAGAACCTGAGAAGATTTTCGCTGCATTGGATTGGATGACGGGTCCAGAAGGCACGCGGGATATCATCTGGGGACCCGAAGGAACGTACTGGAAAGGCACGGATGCTGACGGTCTGCCGAACCTGACAGACAAGTTTTTCGCTGAACCGGAGGACCGCACCAAAAACATGAATGCCACGAATGACCTCCAATTCGTTGGAAACGCTACCTTAAATGATAAAATCAAAGTCAAAGCCGAATTGTCCTTGCCTGAAGAGAAGCGTTCCTGGGAAACGAAATATCAAGATGCGATTACCTGGAAAACCCATATGGATTTAACGGCAATGCGCGGTATCGAGCCACCGCAAGACAGTGAGGAAGGCATTATCCGCGAACGTTGGATCGAATTGTACAAAAAAGTTCGCGGCCAAGCCATATTGGCGAAAAGTGAGCAAGAAGTCGGTGAAATCCTTGCCAAGGGCGAGAAAGATGCCCAATCTCTGGGCGTTCAGAAACTGCATGATTATTTGACCAAGAAATGGAAGGAAAACGAGGCCAAGATGAAGAAAAAATAAGGAATGGACAGGGTGCGCCAACTGGCGCACCCCCTTTCCATAGGATGAAAGGTTCTATCATTCGGAAGGGGACACCTTATGTATAAAGTATTAATTGCGGACGATGAAACGTTGGATTTGGAGGGTATGCAAACCTTCATCCCTTGGGAATCGCTTGGTATGGAAATCGTCGGTGCGGTAACGAATGGGTTCTCGGCTTGCGAACTGATCGAACATCAGAAGGTTGACGTGCTCGTAACAGATGTGAATATGCCGAATATGTCCGGCCTGGAGCTGGCCAAACGCGTTCGAGCACGATTTCCGGAGGTCAGGGTCGTCTTTGTTAGCGGATACCGAGACTTCCATTATGTCAAGGAAGCATTGGCGCTGAAAGCTTACAGCTACGTGCTGAAACCGATGAATGAAGAGGAGCTTATCGGCTCGCTGACCCTTATTCGCTCCGATCTGGATGAAGCGGTCCGGCGTGGCCAATTCGAGGTGGATACCCAAAGACTCTTGGCAGCCAATACACTTGGTTCTGAGGGACTGCCCGAGACAGATCCTCTCTTCAAGTCAGCTGTTGGCGGCAAGAATATGAAGCTGATTCAGGAAATGATCCTCTCGATGCGGGAACGTCTGGATCAGGCCTTGACACTGAAAGAAGAGGCGGACCGCATCGAGTTCTCCCCTAATTATCTAGGCCAATTATTCAAGGAAGCCACAGGCCAGACCTTTCACGAATACCTGGTGGCGCTGCGCATGGAGAAAGCTGGAGAACTGCTGCGCAATCCCAAGCTGCGGATTTATGAGGTGGCCGATCAGGTCGGCTACCGGTATATGCCCTATTTTAGCAAACAGTTCAAAGAAACGTACCGGATGACTCCGGTGGAATTCCGCAATGGGTTATAAAGCATCGGCCGAAGAACATAAATTCATCCCGTTTGGCTACAAATTAATGATCTCTTATCTCGTTTTAACATTGATTCATGTCCTCGTTTTCGGCTATTTTGCCAATTGGATATTCGTCGACTCCGCCCGTAAGAAAACGAGCGACAACGTGCAGGCTGCTCTAAGCCAAATGAAAGACAATATCCGCTTCAAAATGATGGATACCGTACGATTATCCGACATGATGTACTATGACGACACCATTGCAGCGCGATTAAGGCAGTATCAGCAAGGTTGGTACAGTTACGAATCCACGACACAATATTTGGTGCCCAAATTCAACAGTGTTTTGAAATCGACGAACCGCCGCACATCACTTGTTGTTTACTTGCGCAACGAAACGCTGCCCGAGATTTACAATCATTACAACGACAGCGATCCGTTAACGTATGCGGGGAAAAGCTACGATTTGTACCATTTGAAGCGTATCGAGGATCGCAAATGGTACCTAGAATTCCCCGCTGAGACCTACGGCGAGACTATGGTGTGGCAGCAAGTGGAGCGAGATACGGAGTTCGGCAATATTTCGCTGCTGCGACGGATCATTGACACAGCCAAATCCAAATCGACGATGGATATTGGTTTCATGCGGCTTACCGTCAAATTGTCGGATTTGTTCGAGACGGTTTCGCCTGATTTTGGCGAGGGCACATCGGTTCGAATTGAAACTGGCAGCGGTCAAGTCCTCTTTGAGCGCGGCACAGCACCCGCTTCCGCTTCTGGGCAGAGAGCCAAAGAGGCCGATTTCCTTACCATCAGAGAACCTTTCGGGGATATGGATTGGCAGCTCATCACCAGCATCCCCAAAGCATGGGTCGAAAAGGATGCGCGCAAAGTCAAATTGCTAACAGCGGGCATTGGCTCCGTAAGCTTCTTGGTTTTTGTCTGTGTCGGCATCTTCCTGTCCGGCTACTTCTCCAGACGGGTTTCCCGCATCGTGATGGTGCTGGACTCCTTTCGCAACGGAGATTTCCGTAAACGTATACGCTTCAAGGGCCGCGATGAGTTCTCGACGATTTCTGAGTCCATTAATGATATGGTTCAGCATATCGATACCTTGATCCAACAGGTGTATGTCACCCGGTTAAAGAAGAAAGAAGCCGAGCTCGAATCCCTGCAAGCGCAAATCAATCCGCATTTCCTCTACAATACCCTCTCTTCCATCAGCCTACTGGCGAAGTTCGGCCATGTCGAGCAGCTGCATCAGATGGTTAGCAATTTGGCCCTATTTTATCGGCTGTCGTTAAATGAAGGTCGTACGATTATTCCTGTTGCTAACGAGTTGGAACAAGCCAAAGCTTATTTGGACATTCAAAAAGCGAAATATACAGACCGGCTCGACGTGCTCTTCGAGGTTGATCCGGCTATGTTGAAATATGAGATGGTGAAGTTAATCCTGCAGCCATTTTTGGAAAACGTACTCAAACATGCCTGGTGTGGAGACCGCGTCCACATTAGAATCACAGGTCAGAAGATCGGTGATGATCTGGAGTTTCGCGTTATCGACGACGGGGTCGGCATGACGGTTGACACGTTGCGGCGATTGCATGCAGAAGATGAGGATCAAGAGAAGGCCGGCTATGGCATTCGCAACGTGAGGCAGCGTATACAATTGCACTATGGCAAGGGATATGGCGTTCGGATTCACAGCCGGTTAGGTATTGGGACTTCGGTAACTCTGCGGCTTCCTTGCGTAGACCGGAGAGCGCCTTATGTGGACAAGGTCATTGCCATTGAGAATGATTATCGGTAGAATTGAACTGCTAACCTGTATTACTTCCGCATGAGCGGGCAATAAAAAAGAGGCTGTCTCACCAGGAGATTAACCTGGTGAGAAGCCTCTTTGTCATTTTGCCGCGCTGGGCACAGGAACTGCTTCCACGGACTCATCATGCGGCTGAACCTTGCGAATGAAGAAAGCGAGTATGAGAGCGACAACACTCAGCCATGTGGCGATGACGAAGGAATGATTGATCCCATAGATGGTCGCGGCTTGCGAAATTTCCGCCATCTTGGCCTTATTGCTTGGATCAATCTGTCCTGAAATGATTAACTCTTTGGCGTGAGAAGCCGCTTTGTTGGTCATGAACGTGACCAGCAGCGCTGTTCCCAGCGCGCCAGAAACGTTTCGCAGCGTCTGCGACATGGCCGAACCGTGCGCATTCAGGCGCCGCGGCAGCTGATTCATACCGGCTGTTTGGATCGGCATCATGAGCATCGACATCCCGAACATCCGCAGCGTGTAAATCAACATCAAGTGGTTATACGTCGATTCCGCCGTAAGCTGGGTGAACTCATATGTGGTGATGGTCATAATGATAAGACCGATGACAGCCAACCAGCGAGCCCCGACTTTATCGAAAATCATCCCCGTAATCGGAGACATAATCCCCATCAGAATAGCTCCCGGGAGCAAGAGCAAGCCAGACTCCAGCGGTGAGAAGCCCCGAATGTTTTGCAGGAAAATCGGCAGCAAAATCATACCTGAGAACATAGCCATTGTGATAATCGCATTAATCAATGTTGTGAGAGAGAACATTGGAAACTTGAAGACACGGAACTCAAGTAAAGGCGTCTTACCTCTTAGTGAACGTATGATGAAGAGCAGCAGCGATAGACCGCCCAGAACGAGGCAGGCAACAACTCTTCCGCTCCCCCACCCCGATGATCCGGCATCACTGAATCCATAAAGAATACCGCCGAAACCGATGGTGGACAGGATGACACCCAGCACGTCGAGCTTAGGATTGGACGTTTTGATAACGTCCTTCATGGAGAAAGCGCCGAACACAACGGCGAGGATCGCAAGCGGCAGAACGATATAGAATAGTACCCGCCAATCGTAATGCTCAACAACCCACCCCGACATCGTGGGACCGATCGCTGGGGCGAAGATCATGGCAATGCCCATCATGCCCATCGCTTTACCGCGCTCCGCGACTGGGAAGATCGTTAGGACCACGACCGACATCAGCGGCATCAGAATGCCGGCACCGACAGCTTGCACGAGTCTTCCGCCGAGCAGCCAGCCAAAATTGCCTGATAATGCGCAAATAATCGTGCCGATAGCGAATAAAGATGAGGCCGTAAGAAACAGCTTTCGCGTCGTAAAGCGGTTAAGCAGGTAGGCGCTAATTGGAACGAGTACACCGTTCATAAGCATGTAGCCATTGGACAGCCATTGAATGGTGCCTTCATTCACATTCAGGTCCGCCATCATTTTGGGCAGCGCAACATTCAATACCGTTTGACTTAATAGCGCCACGAATGCGGCGATGAGCAGAGAGGCCATAATGGGCCCTTTGCGCAGCGCAGGGTTAGTCATGCTAGTCATGCAGCACATCTCCTTTAATAGTCTTTAAAATCGTCAAAATCTCAGTCTGTATACGATGAAACTGCTGCTGGTCCTCCTCCGACAAACCTAACAAGGGTCTGAGCAGCATCAGTCGCGTATCGTTGGACTCCTCCCATAGCGTTGTACCTTTGTCCGATAGCTTCAATGTCATAGCCCGGCGGTCCGACTCGGTGCGTTCACGCGTTATGATCCCCGCTTTAACCATCCGATCGACAATCCCGCTAGTGGTGCTATTGCCCAGATTAAGCTTCTCAGACAGCTCCATTAACTTAATATCTGGGAATTCCTTCAATATGCGGAGCACGATGAGCTGCAGGGGTGTCAGACCATGCTTCTGAGCAACCTTAGCCATCACTTGAAAAAAAGCCTGATTTACTTCCCGATAAGCCTGAAAAATTTGCATAACACGCTGTTGTTCGTTCAAGAGGTCCTCCTCATCTCCAATTACTTCGTATACGAAGTATTATGCTCCAAGACGATTTATATGTCAATTTTTATATATGCCTTAGAAGCTCAACAGCCCTTTTTCGATCAAAATATCTTACGAACTCCAGCTGCGCTATGACGAGTAAAGCTCACAATCCCGCTCCTACGCAGCTCCATAACGCCGATTCCGTTCATTAGATCGCCAAAGCAGCCATTTTTTCGCCGATAAGCATCATACGGTTCATTAGCTGCAGCTAGTGCCGCTTGGTGCCACCGCCCTCCTACAATGATAAGAGTCTCTAGAAGCTCTTATACCCGTCAAAAGTGGCACATTTGGGGGAATAGGAGTCTTTGGAGACTCTTATCCCCGTCCATTTCCCTCAAACCTCCTCCAAACCAAGAAATAAGAGCCCCTGGAAGCTCTTAAGCGCGCCAAAACCGACTCATTTGGGATAATAGAAGCCTTTGGAGACTCTTATCTTGAGTTACACCCAATCCGAAGCTGCCTTTCTCGCTGAATGGAAGTCACACGGGCCTTGTTGCCTGCACCTTCGCAAGCTTCCTTATGAACTCAATAACCTTTATTCGGCCAAAATCGCTCATTCTGAAAATCGAATGAATGCCAGATGCGCTATTTCAAGCAATTGATACCCATTCGGCCAATAAACTGCCGGGTAACGCCAATCCAGTTCATTACATCTCCAAAGTAGCCATTTTCTCGTCGATAAACATCCTACAGTTCATTAGATGCCACCTAAGACCGAAAACCTCCAAAACAAAGAAGCTAAGCACTATAATAGCTGCTTAGCTTCTTTGTCATTTAGATGTCATCGCCAAAACTTACATTCCACTCAATTGATCCATAATCGCTTTGAGTTCAGGGTCCAGACAAATCGCATTAAACATAACTGTGAGCGCTTCGGCTCTAGTTGCGGACTGCTCCGGCGCGAATGTATTCGCAGCGATGCCTTGAATTAAACCCGCTTCAGCTGCTTTTGCAATCTGCTCCTTGTTCCATGAATTCGCGGTATCCGTAAATGCCACACCACTGTTTAGTTTCTTCGCATTGTTAAAATTGACAATTTTCGAAATAATCGCAATGATCTCAGCACGACTGATTTCTCTATCCGGCTTAAATGTGCCATCCGGATAACCCGAAATGATCCCGTTAGAAGATAACGCAGCAATAGCCTCATTAGCCCAATGTTGTTCTACGTCACTTAATTGGTTAGCAGTTGAAGCTGACTTCACTACACCAAATGCTTTGCTTACAATTGTCGCAAACTCGCCCCGGGTAATGCTTCCGTTAGGTTGGAAGGTACCGTCTGGATAACCGTCAATAACCTTTAGTTTCAAGAAGGTGGTAATCGTTTTGGTGCTCCATAGATTGGAGACATCTGTAAATGCCAACTTCGTAGGATTAACTTTTTCTTGTGCCAAACGAGCACCGTAGGCTTCTTTGATTTGATTAGATTTAACGCCATCAGCGAAAATAGGTGCTGAAGGCTTTTCATCAGGCTTAGGTTTGACAGTCGGATCAGGTGTAACAGGCACGACAGGACCTGTACCTGTACCTGGATTTGTGCCCAGGTTCGAATCGGGGTCTTGCGTCCTCGCTTTTTCAATGGTCGTAGCTTGCAGCTTGGTCCCATCTGTCGTTCTTGCTTCAATCGAGATTCGGTCATTACTGATGCTGATGGCTGAATATACGGGTAAATTATCATCATATAAATAGTTCAAGTAATCATGCTTTACAGCATCGTAGAATTTCCAGCCTGAGGATCCCCCAACGAGATAGATCGTACCCTTGCTGCCATCTTTTAGCGGTAAGCCGTTTTTCATCGGATACGTCCAAGCTAGGGCGTGATCGTGACCTACAAGCACCAAATCTACACCAAGCTCTTCAAGAACAGGTGCCAGATAATAAGTAACGAGTTCAGGACCGCGTCCATCTTCTGTATGATAAGCAGGTCGGTGGAACATGGCTACCTTCCATTTTTTCTTGCTGGCATTGATATTTTCGCGAAGCCATGCAGCTTGCTTTTTCATATCAACTTCATCCGCTTCCGAATTCAAAACGATAAAGTGCGTATCCTCGTAATCATACGAATACGTCAAATGCTCCTGTGTCTCCATGCCGTTGCCAGGCAGTCCAAGGGCCGAGGTGAACACTTGCTTGCCACCATTTTTAACATCGTGATTCCCCATTGTATAAGCAGAGGGAACACTTCCACTATACTTTTCAGAAGCCTTCATATCCTGTTCCCATTGGCTCATAATCCCGCCATCATCCACAATGTCGCCGCCATGCATAACGAATCGCGTATCGGGGAAGACAGAGAAGGCGCCTTGCATCAAATTCTGGTGAATCAGAAGCGCTTCTTCACTATTCGTGTGTGAATCAGTAACAAATAAGAATGAGAATGAATCTGCTTTGGCCGCTTCCGTTTTAAAAACTTGCGGTGCGCTCCAATGCCCTGGATAACCTACACGATAACGATAAGATGTTCCTGGCGTAAGACCTTGCAGAAGCCCCTTATGAAATAAAGCTTCGCCTGTGCGATCAGGTGCTAATAGCAGTTCCGGTGCAGCCGCTTGCTGCAAAATATTAGATTGCTCGAAATCTTTAAATTCACTGTCTTTCACATATTGAATGAACCCTTCCCCTGCACGCGGGGCTGTTCTCCAAACGATACTCATCTTTGTTTTCATATCTTCTGTCACATAAGTTCTAACATACTCTGGCTCATCTGCGCCAATTTGCGGGACGATGGGAAGGGTTAGTACTTTGCTGACTTTATCCCCATTCACCGCTTGAAGATCTAGGCTGAGTAAAGCAAGCGTCGTTAAATTCGTCCGAATTTCGCCATTTGCGTCCGTTTTGCCCCATTTCTCTGTTAAGAGCCCGAGCTCGACGTCAGCGCTAGGTATCCAAGCTGTGCCTTTTCCATTAGGTAAATTGACAGCAGTAAATCCTGCACTAGTAACTCCACTCGAAAAATACTGCGCTGCCTGCAAAGCGGAAGAAATCTTAGTTGAACTAGCATCAGCATTTGCATATAAAAAGGATTCCGCTGCTTTCACTTTAACGTAGGATTTAGGGTTAAGTGAATTAGGAAGTATTACCGAAACTCCTTCCACTGGCACACCGACATCATCGGTAACACGAATGGTGCTGCTCGTATTTAAGGAACTCCCTTTGACTGTGAGCACATAGGGAAATCCAATGGTATAGCTATGAGGTTGCGCCAATGCATAGACCGCTTCTCCTACGGTAAGCTGAACACTGCCATCACTCATTCCAATCGATTTGAACAGCTCGCCGCGTCCCATCTTGGCACTTGGTTTAACCTTGATATTCAACGAAACAAGCGTGCCATCCGCTGCTATAGAAGATTTGCTCAATCCCTTAAGCTCGAATTGGTATTCTCCCCTGGCATTGTCAATCTCATTGCGAGTGATCAAGGATTCCGTCACTTTGGGTTCCGTCGAGCTGATTTCCAATGTTTGGGGATCATAGTTCAGCTTCGCATAAGAGTTTTTTAACTCATCTGCGTTTTTGACCTGAAGCTTCAACTGGAACGACTTGTTGCTGATAACTTCATTAGGTGCTTCTAGTTGGTACTGAACACCATCACGAATGAAAAAAGTGCTGTTGATTTCCGCTGGATTGCCAGATCGATCATACACAGCCGCATGAACCGTATGATAACCGCCTGCCATTGCAGTTGCTGATTGATATTGAATATTGCCTGATGATGCATCGTATGCAGCGTTAACAGGATGACCATTGATATCCACTTGGATTGAACTCGGATCAATACCTGATTTATCATCTGTTGCGTTTAATTGAATAAGCGGGCGGTTTGTTTCTAAGACCGCGTTATTACCCGGCGATTGCATGTCAAGCTTGGGAACCGTCATATCTTCATTCGCATCATCTTCATAAATAAGACGAACGTTATCGACCCATACCGTACCTTTGTTTTTCTTATCAAAAATAGATTGCTCAATTCGCATATAAATTTCAAGCGTAAACGGAGTTGGCCTATTCGTTGGCAGTGCGCCTTCGATATATTTCCACCCTGTCCAATTCACACCGACATTCTCGTCCAAATACTCCACTTCAAATGACTTGCCTGCGCTATCTCTGAACTTGCTGAAAATAAGATGACCATCATTGTTGCCGTAAATCCACATACCGATCTTCTTGGGAGCCCCTGTAATCGGAATAGCGCCAGCTGCTGGCCCCACGTAGACGTAAGAAGGATTTTCCTTAACCCCTATGTAATCATAATCAATCCGGACGGAATTATTGCCGGAACGGACATGTTTGGGATCGGACTCCAAGCTCATCGCACCGGAGAAATTTCTTTTCTGGATCAAAACATCATCGCTAAGGTTGTTCTCAAAATCTTCTATAACCACACTCTTAGGTGCAACACTCTCCGCTGTGACTAAACCTTCAGGCGGAAGAACACCTATGATGACAGAGAGCAACAGAAAAATCAGTGTTGCCTTGTTCACCGCTAATTTGAATCGTTTGGAAACTTGCCGCTTAAACATGGTTGTACTCGCTCCTCTGTTTGGTGATGATTTGGTGCCAAACTAACGACGGACGCACAATAGTAAAATAAATCATACATTTACTCATACAAAAGTAAGTATATCTGCCCTTTGTTTGTGGATTGTTTGCTTCATACGTTGATTTTGTAAATAACTTGTACGTTGGATTGCAATCTTTCGTTGGAACACTGGAGCATCTAATGTGAGTATAGCTGTCTGCGGAGGAAATATTGGACCCATTGGATTTTGTGCAGTGAAATATGAGGAATATGCAAGATAGATCTGCGTCACTGGAATTTCTACAGTAGAATCTCCCCAAAACCAATAATACTCGTGCTAATCAGCTATTTGAATGGATGTTTTCCAATGTAGAGCATTGACAGTCACCTACTCGAGGAATTCTACTGTACATTTTCCAATGGGCATCGACGTGTAGCAGCTCCAAGACAAGACAAGACAATTCAATCCAGCCCAAATTAAACCACATAAAACCTTAAAAAACCAAGAAAAACCAAACTCCGCAGAGCAAGGCAGAGAAGAGCACAAAACAACGCAAAAAAAAGGCTGCGACAGATCCAGCCTGCGCTGACCTGCCCCAACCCAACAACCCAATATGTGAAACATTGATCTATAGATTCTGCTCGCTTACCCCCGTAACCGGGTCGAAGACCAACATTTTCGTCCCGATTTTATCAATAAAGAACCGATCATGGCTTACCGTGATGACAGCGCCGGGGAAATGGATCAAAGCCTGCTCCATGACCTGAATGCTCGTTAGATCCAGATGGTTGGTTGGCTCATCTAAGATGATCACCGCTGCACCGGAGAGCAGGCATTTGGCTAAGGCAACCCTGGCCTTCTGCCCGCCGGATAGGTTCCCGATGAACTTGCTGAGATCCATCTCCGAGAATTGCAGCATGGCGAGAAATTTGTTCACCTTTTTCCGCGGGGCATCCAGCCCCAATCCGTACGTGTTCACAGCGTGACTAACGGTATCCTTAGGATTAAGTTCATCCCACATCCGGTTGAAGTAAGCGTAGCTGACGCCCTTCTCCCAGACCACCCCGCCGGACTCTGGCTGCTCCTGCCCTGTCAGCACCTTGATGAGCGTAGACTTCCCGCTTCCGTTAGGACCAACGATGACTAGGCGATCTTCCTTCTGAATGTCGAAGCTCACATTCTCAAAGATGGACCGACCGTCGTAAGTCTGGCTGATTTTTTGGACTTCGCACAGCTTGTCCGGAAATCGCAATCTTTCATAAATATCCGTGATTAGCACATTGACGGGATGAGGTTCTATCCGCTTTTTGTTATCGGCCAATTGGCGGGATAATCGATCCTTCGAAGACTTCCTGCTTGCACGGCTGTCAATCGCCTCTGATTCCATAAGGAGCAGCTCTTCCTCCCACTCGAATTGGCGGTCGAGCTCCTTCTTGCGCATCTTCTTTTTGCGGATGTAGTCGGTGTAATTCCCTTCATATTCCTGAAAATGATAGTTCTCGATCTCGATAGTGCGGGTAACTACTTTATCAATGAATTGTCGATCATGTGAAACCAGAATCATAGCGCCGTTGAAACGATGCAGCCACTGCTCCAACCAAGCTATGCCTTCCATGTCCAAATAGTTCGTCGGTTCATCCAGCAAAACAACATCCGGCAGCTCAATTAGCATCTTAGCGAGCGCTGCGCGGTTTCTCCAACCTCCCGACAATTCATCAATCGGCTGATTGCGCATCACTTCGTTGAACCCCAGCTTCGTTAGAACTGTGTTAATTTCAACAGGTACATTCCAGCCATCCAAATGCTCCATTTGTTCGAAGAGCTCAGCCTGTCTAGTCAACAGCTGCTCCATTTCAGCATCATCGGTCACCACACCCAGCTTGTCTCCAACTTCCTGCAGTTCACGCTCAATAAGAGCAACCTGCTCAAAGCACATTTCTAGCTCCTGTTGAACGGACAGGCTTCCGCGCAGTTCGGAGAATTGAGAGAAATACCCTATTTTAACCTGTGGATCTATTTCCACCTTGCCAGCCGTTGGCTCTTCTTTCCCCATAATCAACTTGAAAACCGTCGACTTGCCGGCACCATTTCGTCCGATGAGACCAATACGCTCACCTTGGGTTACTCGAAAATAAATATCGCGAAAGATCATAGAATCTTCATATTTCTTAGTAACGTTCTCCAGCCGAATTACACTCATCGCTATCACCTTTCTACTCGCGTCAGTCTACCCCTGATTATAGCACTTGCATGAAGCCAATTGCTTGTCCGAGAAAAGTGAACACAAAAACTCGCCTATGGCTCCGACGAAAACGACATTTATTTTTGTTACAAAATGTAATCTATATTTGACATTTAGTAATGCGATACATACAATTGAGTGGAAAGGAGAATGAGTTTCTTGAAAAACAAAAAAATGAAGATCGCCAGAATCGAGTCCGATGTGTCTCAGGAACAATTAGCTGAGATTGTGGGAGTGACAAGGCAAACAATCAATTTAATCGAAACAGGCAACTACAATCCAAGCCTCAAATTATGTATGGCAATATGCAAGGCTCTCAATAAAACTTTGAACGACTTATTCTGGGAGGAATGATGGATGAATACGGAAAAAGTAGTTAAAGAAGCGAAAGTCATTACGGGCGCGGCACTGATTGTAGGTATCCTTCTTTTGGCACTCGGTATCCTTTTCGGTCTTATGGATCATAGTCCTGTAACCAATTACAAGGCTCTGATCGGATTGTCAGTCATACCGTTTAGTGCAGCATTTGCCTATTTTATTAAGCTCACCAGAATAAAGAGATCCCCAAAAAAGATGAGAAAAACGATGGTTCAAGAAGTGGATGAAAGGCTCGTGGCATGGAAGCATGCGATCGACGCCAGATCATTTAGAGTGCTTCAAGGGGCATTGTTCCTTGTTTATATGGGCAATACGTTGATCGTTCCAGAGGATATTTTCAAGTCGTTCGGATGGTGGGGGTTGCTGAGTTTGTTATTTCTATCCTTCATCTCCCAAGGCGTCCTGTCCAAGAAAGTATTCGCCGGCGGTGTTCACGAAATCAATGAGAATAACTAGGGAGCTGAAGATGATCGGCTCACCTGATTGACAAACAAAGGGGCGAACCTCTCGGGAATTTGAGAGAAGCCCCTATGGGAGCTCCTCTTCAAGAGCTGATCTTTTGAAGCTGTCCTTACGCGAGTTGCCAGCGCGAGTTGCCCTTACGAACTCAATAACCCTTATTCGAGCTAAATGGTTCATTTAAAAAATCTAACGAATTCCAGATTATCTATTCCACGCAAAAGCTCGCCTTTTTGCCTATAAACTACCTCATAAGGCCAATTCAGTTCGTTAGATTTTCAAAGGAGTCATTTTCTCACCTATAAGCATCATACAGTTCGTTAGGATAATCCAGACAGATAGACAGACAGACAAATTAATCCCCCCCAACCCCAGTAAAGGTGCAGGAGCTTATAATGATACACAGGTAGGAACAGACAAGTTGATTACCGTATCCTATGCCCTTTCGGGGGGAGATGCAGGAAATTATTTGCCGCCTGCTAACATTACAGTACAGACAGGCGTAATAACAGCCAAACAATTGACGATTTCAGCACCTACATTAACAAACTCCAAAGTATAGGATGGAACGAAAACTGCGGGCGTTATCCCAGGCACCTTAATTGGCGTTGTTAGTGGAGAGAACGTAACCGTTCACACAGGTAAACTCCAAAAAGCGTTCTCCCACCACCTGGCGGGAGAACGCTTTTTACAGCGCTTCATTAGTTCAGACTATTAAAGCCGATTTCATTGGATTAATCCAATGAAATCGGCTTTAAAGCTGCTGAAATCAACCTTTCACTGGATTTATCCAATCTTTTAGTAGAATAAGGGCCGATTCTGCAAATTCCATTGGAAAAACCCAATGAAATAAGGTTTTGAAGCGCAAAAACGAGGGAAACACTGGATAAGTCCAATGTTTCCCTCAGCTGAAGAAGCGGCAGCAAAGGGGCGCAGCTGCTAGCCGCGCGCACCACCAGTTAGTATCGCTCACCGCACCAAGTAACTCGTTTCCACCTCTGCCGCACCACGCACCAACAAATATAGATTGAACTTTTGGGTTTCAATCGAACACAGGGAAGCTCAATGACTTATCCAAAAACTGAATAAACGCTGGTACATCATACTGCTACCCGTCCCGGTAGAGAACAGATTCTGTTTTGTCATTCATTGTTCACCCAATGCCCATCGGACGCGATCTTTACGTTATTACTCTTCCCCCGTCGCAATCGGGTTGTCTTCCCATGAGATCCAGTCGCTCCAGCTTCCGCTGTAGAGCTTCACATTATCAAACCCAGCTTCGCTAAGTCCCAGCACGTTCGGGCATGCCGTCACGCCCGAGCCGCAGTACACGATGATGTCTTCCGCATCGCGCAAACCGGCAAAGTGCTGCTCCTGCTCCGCGGCGGACAACCATGCGCCGTTCTCGCCGAGCACGCCTTTCCAGAAGTAATTGCGCGCGCCGGGGATGTGTCCGGCAACCGCATCAATCGGCTCTTCCAAGCCGAGGTAGCGGCGCTCTTCGCGCGAGTCCACAAGCACGGTGCCAGGACGACCGAGCTTGTCCTTGACCTCATCCATGCTCGCCAGCATGGAACGCTGCACTTTCGGTGAGAACATCCGCGGGAACACCGCAGGCACTTCGTCCGTTACCGGGTAACCGGCGGATTGCCAAGCTGTGTACCCTTGATCAAGGACATACACCTCGGAATGGCCGAGGAATTTCAGCATCCACCATAGGCGCGAAGCCATGGCGCCGCCTTGATCGTCATAGGCCACGACGGTCTTCGTTCCATCGATGCCGAGGTTGCCAACGAGGATGGAGAAGGCTCCCAGATCAGGGAGCGGATGCCGGCCTCCGTGCGCCATTTTGGCACCGGATAAATCTTTTTCCAGATCGACGTACACAGCTCCTGCTATATGACCCTGCTCATAATCCTGTCTGCCTGATTCCGGTTTCCCTAGCGCAAAGCGGCAATCCGCGATGACGATGTTTGCATCACCTAGCTGTCCAAGCAGCCAGGTCTGGCTTACGATATTTTCCACTGGTGCATGCCACCTTCCTTCATCCCTTAATTAATCGCCTATCCCACTTGTCGGATTAACGGAATAGGTCTGCCAATCGCTTCGATCTCCACCTATTTTATCGTAAAAGGCTTGCGCGCGGAAGTTATCCTTGGCTGTTGTCCAAGTGAGATTCGCATAGCTGTTTCTGGCCGCATAGCCTTTGCAAGCTGCAAACAGCTTCTGCGCCGCTCCCTGTCCACGCTCAGCCTCCACAACGTACAGATCGTTCATAATGGCAATTCTGGAAGCACGCAAGGTGCTGAATGTGAAGTATAGAGTCACGAAGCCGACCAGTGTGCCGTCTTCTGTCTCCGCGACGAATTGAATGCCTTCCTTCTGTTCCAGCAGCGTATGGATCAAGCCACTCAGCTTGTCGTCCTCGGGCTGGCGATACTGGTAGAAATCCACGATATAAGCGAGCATTAACGTTTTTAACTGCGGAATATCTTGCATAACCGCTTCGCGAACTGTAACCTGAGTCATAACGCTGACCTCCTGTTTCTAATTGCCTATTTATCATTGTACCCCATATTCCGCTTACTAAATGTCCTCCATTTCTTTGCGATAAAGGAGATAGAGGATCCACCCCAGTAATAAGCAGAAGCCGGCGATGAAATAGAAAATGTACGTGAATTCCAGGTTAACTGCATAATACGTTGACGAAAATAAGAGGAATGTAAACACCAAGACAAGCAATAACATATTTTTTCTGGAACGCTCATACTTGGTTGGTTTAAGCTCCACACGCACGGTGAAGCCCATTCGTCGCTGAACCAGTACATAGGCAGTGCAATCCGCCAGTAAAGCAGCCACGATTTTAAAATAGAAATAAGAGCTGTCCAACCTGCCAAAATAATCAGCTAGCGGAATATTCGTTAGGCTCCAAGTGATCAATAGAACAATGGCCAAATAAATCGTGTACCCGAGCGCCCCCAAGAAAACAACCATGAGAGCATGGAGAATTTTGAGTCGAAAAATAACTTGAATCAGGATAGCCTGCGATAAAATAATAAGCATCGGATTCAATGCCTCGGTATACGCAAGGAAAACAGGCAAACTAAACACATTGGCTAGGATGAATGCAGCAAGCAGCACCAAGGGCCATTTTTTAGATAAAGAAATTCGAAATAGAGTTAATCCCAACAGCAGCATAGAAAACGCAGTGAATGTAGGAATCAGAACAACTAAACGCCAATCCATGTGAACCTCCAACCAAAAGAAAGGGTGACTATCAGCGTGATTCAACCCGCACATACCAGCAAATCGAGCTTGCCTTGGCACATCGTACCGTTAACAGACGCCTACTGCGAGGAGCTATGTACATGGCAATACTCTGCCCCCTACGAGATCTACAACTGGCCAGCCTGGGACACGATGCTGCAAGAGCAAACCGAGTTCGCAGACCTGCAGATTCGAGCCGAGCAGTACAGAGGTGTTGTAAACGAAAGAGCGCAGCTCGTTGGCTTCGTTCAATTCTTCCCGATCATCGGAGTTACTCGATTAGGCTTAGGCCTTCGTCCCGATCTTTGCGGTAGAGGAGACGGGCTGGGTACCCGCTTTGTTCAGCTGTTGATCAAGGAAGCTCTGAACAAAGCGCCACAACAGGAGATCGATCTTGAGGTGCTCGTTTGGAACGAGCGTGCCATTCAGACTTACCAGCGAGCTGGTTTTATCATAACCGATACGTATGACAGATGGACGCCTACAGGGATTTCCGCTTTTCATTGCATGGTGTACAACAGTACCCCTTAATTCATCTCTGCGAATGCCGCATCAAATTTAGCAGCCGCCTTGAAATCAAGCTCTGTTAGACCACCTGCATGCCACGAGGTTAGGCGCAGTGTCACCATTTTATAATCAATGGCAATGAGAGGGTGATGGTCATCGGCTTCAGCAAGGCGAGCGACTTCATTCACGAAGCCAATGCCCTTCATAAACTCCGCAAAACGGTATTTACGCACAATCCACTTCTGATCGTCGGTTGTCCAGCCTGTTAAGAGCGCAAGACTCGCCGCAATGTCGGTGTCCTCTAGCTTCACGCACCTTCCCCTCCCAGCCTTATTCAAAATCATAGGCGACAGCGCCAACATCGCTCTCTCCCGCATAGGTGCGAAGCAGTTCCAGGAATGGCTTGCCGTAATTACGATACTTTACTTCACCGACACCTTTGATCCGCAGCATGGCGGCCTCGGTGGTCGGACATATCTCACTCATCTCACGCAGCGTGCTGTCGGAGAAAATAATATACGGAGGCACCTTCTCGCGAGCAGCCATTTCCCGGCGCAGCAGACGAAGCTGTTCGAACAATGTATTGTCGACAGCGGCAGCCGCACGCACAGGCTGCCTGCGTACCTTCTGGTTGACTTGCAGCTTCCCTTGCAGCACTTCGGCTGCCGGCTGTATCAGCTTCACGACCGGATACTGCCCATCGGACAGCTGCATGAACCCCTCAGAGATCAATACATTGATCAGATCCGAAATTTCCTTCTCAGCGAGATCCCGCATAATGCCATGGGTCGGCAAACGATCGAAGCGGTAGTCGAGAATCTTTTTCGCTTTGGAGCCTTTGAGCACGGAGGCGACCATGGAGATCCCGAACCGCTCGCCCATGCGGCGAATGCAGGAGAAAATTTTCTGCGCTTCCACGGTAATGTCCACTGTATCGCGATCATCTTTGCAAGAGCTGCAATTGCCGCAGGTATCCTTAATATTCGTCTCATCAAAATAGTGCAGAATGACGTTGCGCAAGCAGCGCGGCGAATAGCAATAATCGATCATCGTCTGCAATTTCTTGTATTCGTTCGCTTTGCGCTCAGGCGAGAGCTGGTTCTGCTCGATCAGGAACTTCTGCGTCATAATATCCTGCGCGCTGAACAGCAGAATGCATTCGCTTGGCTCCCCGTCACGCCCGGCGCGTCCCGCTTCCTGATAATAAGCTTCCATATTTTTCGGCATATTATAATGAATGACATAGCGGACGTTGGATTTGTCGATGCCCATCCCGAAGGCGTTCGTCGCGATCATCACGCGAATATCGTCATAGAGAAACGCCTCCTGCATATAGGAGCGCTCGTCATCCGTTAAACCCGCATGATACTTGCCGGCGGCGTAGCCTTTTTTGCGCAGAAGCTCATATAGTTCTTCCACATCCTTGCGCGTAGCGGCATAAATAATACCGGGCTGGTGCGTATGTTCCTTCACATAATTCTGAATATAATCCCGCTTGTTTTCCCCGCGAAGAATCGTCAGTTCCAGATTATCCCGGGAAAACCCGTTGATGAAAATACCCGCCTCATTCAAATCAAGCAGTCTTGCAATATCAGCCGTAACCTCGGCTGTCGCTGTAGCCGTAAAGGCCGCCACGATCGGGCGATTCGGCAGCTCGCGAATGAACGGAGCTATGCTGACATAACTCGGGCGGAAATCATGCCCCCACTGCGAGACACAGTGCGCCTCGTCAATGGCCACGAGCGGCAGATTCAGCGCCGCCATCCGCGCGCGAAACCGTTCAGACTCCAAGCGCTCGGGCGCAATATACAGCAGCTTGTACTTGCCCTGCATTGCCCCCTGCATCCGTAGTTCGACTTCTCTGGCTTCCAGCGTGCTATTGATGAAGGTCGCCGGAACGCCGAGCACATTCAGAGCATCCACCTGATCCTTCATCAAGGATATAAGCGGCGAAATGACCAAGGTCACGCCTTCCATCAGCATGGCAGGAACCTGGTAACAGATCGATTTACCGCCGCCTGTTGGCATGATGCCTAATGTATCTTGGCCCTCCAGCAAGTTGGTGATAATATTTTTCTGACCTTCCCGGAATTCCGGGTACCCATAGACCTGCTGCAATACCTTTCTTGCTCCATCCAGCATAGCTTCTTTACACCTTTCTATATCACAGTTCTGCGTGTTTTAGACCAAATAAATAACCGAAACCAGTTTCTCGCCGTCATGTACCTTAAGAACGTGATTGCTTGCATCATGGCGCACAGAGCCCGCCCCAACCTGCATGACAGGCGTACTGCCCAAAGCATAAAAAATATCGTCAGCCAGCGTACGCAGGCATTCTTCCTGTTCATCCTTATCGAGGGCATCCCAATCGTCCGCATTCATTTCCAGGAATTCATAAAATCCGTTCACCAGTTCAATTCCACGTACGAAATCTGTGACAATGTCTTTGTACTCTCTGCCAAACTTAACACCCATGCGCACAGTCTCCCTTCAGCAACTTTCCTTATCCCTTTACTTTATCATATTATAGGTCCAAATGCAGGGTTAACCCCTTTTGCCCCGATTAAAAAAATACCCTTTGGCATAAACTATGGAAATGGGCAATTTCGGAAAAAATCTGTTACTATGGAAGAAGGAATGTACCGCTCGGAGGGTAGGAAAGCACACATGCTGAAACTGCAGATTCCCAAAAATCGAATGAACTACCTAATCAAGCAAATCCCGCTGCATTTCGACGCTGTCGTCCTGGAGCAGGGCTGGGAGTACTATCATAAAGGTCGTGTGACCGAAGTGGACCTGAAGGGCACTAGCATTCAGGCAACTGTCGCTGGCAAGAAGGTCAATACCACGACATTGAATTTAGAAAATTTCTCAACTAGCGAGTGCAGCTGTTCTTACGATGGCTTTTGCAAGCATATTGGCGCGACATTTTTCAGCCTTTACGCCCCTTATGGCCGTCCTGAACTGGTGCTTCAACAGTTAAAACAACAAATAAACACGCGCAAAAAACCGATCCGCAGCGCCGCATTGGCGCAGGAACGGAAAGCTGCCGCACAGGCTAACGTACCTATGGAAGAAACAATGCCTATCGACTGGCATCGTTTCTTCGAGGGGAAATTCCATGGATTCTCCATTTCCCATCAACATTCCATTGAGACGTTCTATGACTCAGCGCTCGAGTCTCTGCCGCCCTTCGCCGCGAATTGGAAAAGTACGACCCGCGAGATTTACTTGTGCCATATCGTGCTTTTCATGATGCGTAAGATCGAGCAGTTTTATCAAGAAACGAAAAGCTCCTACTTATCCTTTTATCACGAAAATGGCTGCAAAATAGCCGCCAAGAACTGCGAGGATAAGCTGGTTGAATTCGTTGACCGCATCGACATTCCGGCTTCCTTCCTGGCAGAGCCTAAGCACTGGCTGGCTACCCTCAAAATGCTCGGCGAATTCGCCCTGCAAGGCAAGGATAGCCCTATCGACTGGTTGTTCGTCTACCGCTTCATCTGGTGGAAGCTGGCGGCTCAAGCAGGAGCACAAAAAGAGGAAATTCAGCGTCTGGACACTCTGCTTGCCAAGAAGGAACTTACCGCCCGCAAAAAAGATACGTTAATCGCCGCAAGAGCCCATTTTGACATCATGCAAGGCGATACCGATAGCGCTTTCGAACGTCTGGACCAACTCGCTCAGCCGAGTTCCAAGGATTATTTCCTCTACCTGAATCACTACTACAACCAAAAACAGTGGGATCTCATGTTAGTGTGGCTTCGCTTTCTGTTCAAGTCGATTGCGAATGCCAATCACGACGATTTCCGCACATTTTGCCAGTTCTGGCTGGATACAACCAAACATTTGGATTCGGACAGCGAGTGGGTTCAGGTCATGGAGACACTGCTGCCTCGTTCTTACTACTATTACACGGCTTACCTCCTGCAAACGAAACGGTACCGGCAATGGGTCGATTTGCAGTTGGCGAACCGCATTTCGCCTCTTAGCTTATATGGGATGGAGCTTAAAGCGATTGAAGAACATGATGCCGCGCTGCTTCTCCCGCTGTATCATCAAGCTGCTGAACGGGCTGTTCTGGAGAAAAACCGAGCTTCTTACAAAACGGCTGTAAGGCTTCTGAAGAAGCTGCACAGCCTCTATAAACAGTTAGGCCAAGATGATCGCTGGGAGCATTATGTGTATCGCTTGGCGGATAAATTTTCGCGCTTGCGTGCTTTCCAAGAAGAGCTCAAGAAAGGAAAATGGATTCGATGATCGAAACCAGCGCGCTGACCGTCCACGTTAGCTCCTTGCCGAACGGTTCTTTATTTCTCTGGGGAACCCGCGAGAACGGCGGAATTTGGGATGCTCTTGATTTGAAAAACATGCTCTTTGCCTGGCATCGCTCCTCCTTCTTCGGTACCTTCATGGAACCGAGTGAATGGCAGAATCGCGAAGGCATCGAGCTGGGACCGCTGGAAGCGCTCGACTATTTCAGCGACCCGCAGCCCGTTCAGCATCTGCAGCTAAGCTGGCAGCAGGATTGCGCGGATCTAATTCGCTTGGCGCCGGCTGTTCAAGAGGCACTGGCCTCCGGCAGCTTCATGCCGGATTATGAGAAATGGAAAGCCGGTGAGATCGGCTGGAAGCTCCAGCTTCCGGATGACCTGCAAGCCTTGGAATCGCCGATGGTTTCACGGTGGATTCACGCCCTCATCCCCGAGTGGGTGGACGCCGATGGGATCATGAAAGACAATCTGCGCAAGCTTGAAGCCGCGTATCCATTGATGCGCCGCGGCGAGATTGGCGCTGATCTGTGGCTCGACGAGGAGGATTGGCTCGTCGCCATCGGATGGCGCCAGGACCGGACGCCGATGCGCACCTGCGTGCAGCTCACGGAGCCCGATCTGGCGCACAGCGCAGGCTGGCAGCTCCGCGTGCTGCTGCAGGACCGGCTGGCGCCGGAGGTGCTGCGCACCGTCACGCCCAGCGGCGAGCCGGTCCTGGGCGAGCAGCCGCTGCCGGAGGCCTGGCTGCCCGAGATCGGCCGCGTCGAACGCGACGCGGCCAAGTGGGTCCGCATCCTGCCGTGGCTGGATGCGGGTGAAGGCGTCCTCCGTCAGACGTTGACGGAGGAGGAGGCTTGGCGCTTCCTCGCAGAGGGAAGCGTGCGGCTTGTAGAGGCCGGGACGAGTGTGTTCCTCCCGGCCTGGTGGGAGCGCATCCGCAAGCTGCGGCCCAAGCTGCGCGCGAAGATCAAGTCTTCCGTCGGTTCTGGACGGGAGACGATGTTCGGACTCAGCCAGCTGATGCAGTTCGACTGGAAGCTGGCTGTTGGTGATCTCGAGCTGACGGAAGAGGAATTCCGTCAACTGCTCGAGGAGAAGCGCAAGCTGATTCAGATTCGCGGCAACTGGATTCAGCTCGACCCGCTGTTCATGGCGCAAGTCGAGCAGATTATGAAACAGGTGCAGAAGAAGCAGGGCCTCTCCTTCCGCGATGTGCTTGAACTGCACTTCGCCGGAGATGCCGCAGGCTTACTGCCCGCCGAAGACGATCCCGACGCAATGCGCTACATCGAGATGGAGGTCGAGCTGAACGAACAACTGCGCCACATGGTCGATCAGTTGACCCAGACCTCGGCGATTCCTACCATCGAGCCTCCGCCCAGCTTCCAAGGATCGCTGCGCCACTACCAAGTGGACGGGATTTCTTGGCTGTTATTCCTTCGCCGATTCGGCTTAGGCGGCTGTTTGGCCGATGACATGGGGCTCGGGAAAACGATCCAGTGGATCACCTATTTGCTCACGGTCAAAGAGAGCGAAAAGCCGGCTACGCCTTCATTGCTCATTTGCCCGACCTCTGTACTGGGCAATTGGCAGATGGAGCTCAAGCGCTTTGCACCGTCGTTGAAGGTGCATTTGCACTATGGTCCTCAGCGCTTGAAGGGACCTGCTTTTCAGGAAGAGATCGTTGGCAAGGCCGATTTGGTTTTGACATCCTACACGCTTTCCCATCTGGATGAGAGTGAACTGGGCGCAATAACCTGGAACTCGATCTGTTTGGACGAAGCTCAAAATATCAAAAATGCGTATACGAAACAAGCTACAGCCATTCGCCGACTGGACGGTTTCCACCGTATTGCTTTGACGGGAACACCGATCGAGAACCGGCTTACCGAGCTGTGGTCGATCTTCGATTTCGCCAACCCCGGGTATCTCGGCACGGTTCGTGAATTCACGCATCGCTATGTGAACGCCATCGAGAAGACACGCGATAGCGAAACGATTGGCAAAGTGCAGAAGCTGATCCGTCCCTTCCTGCTGCGTCGCGAGAAGAAGGATCCCGCGATTCAGCTGGATCTGCCGGAAAAGAACGAGTCCAAGACGTTCATCTCGCTTACAGCCGAGCAGGGCTCGTTGTATGAGAACTACATCCAAGATATGTTCGATCGGCTGGATAAGCTCTCAGCCATGGAGCGGCGGGGCCTTATTCTCGCCGCGCTCACGAAGCTCAAGCAGGTGTGCAACCACCCTGCTTTGCTGCTCAAGGAAGGGCTTGGCGCCCCATGGAGCGGACGCTCCAACAAGCTCGAGCGCCTGCTCGAGATGGTGCAGGAGCTGCGCCAAGAAGGTGACAAATGCCTGATCTTCACGCAATTTGTTGAGACAGGCAACCTGCTCCAGCATGTGCTGCAGCAAGAGCTTGACGAGAAGGTGTTGTTCCTGCACGGCGGAACACCCAAAGCGGGGCGCGATGCCATGATCGCGCACTTCCAGGACGCAAGCCTGCCGGCGGAAGAGCAGCGCAATGTGTTCATTCTTTCGCTGAAGGCCGGCGGCATCGGACTCAACCTGACGGCGGCGAATCATGTGTTCCACTACGATCGCTGGTGGAACCCCGCCGTCGAGAACCAAGCGACGGACCGCGCCTTCCGTATTGGCCAGACGCGCCATGTGCAGGTGCACAAGTTCGTCACGCTTGGCACGCTGGAGGAGCGCATCGATGAGATGATCGAGCGCAAGCTCGGCCTCAGTCAGCAGATCGTCGGTTCCGGCGAGAACTGGATTACCGAGCTGTCGACCGACGAGCTGCGCGATTTGTTCTCGCTGCGCCGCGAGTGGGTCGAGGCTTAGAATTTGTCTTTGTCCTAGTAAGATATTGAAGTCCCACACTTCTCGGTGCTATTTCACCGCAGATAGCGTGGGGCTTTATTCATTTGCGGAAATCTGTCTTCCCACTAATGTAAGTCCCTTCTCAAGCTACACTGGATTAATACAGCGTTTTTAAGCAAAAGGGCACCTTTTTGCCGCCTACGCTGGATATATCCAATGAAAATTGCCAATGTCGCTGTGAAATCCTCATTTTGGGCTATTCCAGTGGATTTATCCACTGAAGGCCCACTCACCGCTGCCGAAAACGCCATTCTAATGGTTTTATCCAACGGAGCACACCGATAAGCACTGCCCTCCCATTGATGCATCAATCATCATGATAAAGAAGTGCTCCATCTGGATTGGTAGTTAGGTCGGTGGGTTCACCCTAAAGATTTCACCAACGCATCGAAAATAATGCTTCCCAACCGACTGCGCCTATGGTAAATTAAGGAAGTGATCGGTCATCCTACAACTTGATGACATCGTTTTCATTTTAAATGTTTAAACGTTTATACTTCCGGGAAGGAGGAAGATGATTTCCTGCACTACAATAATTAAGACAGAAGAATTTTTGCATTGAAAAGTTAAAGCGCTTCAACTTTCTAGGCAAGGAAAAGAATTGATACTTACAACTTATATATGATCTTAGGAGGAATGAACAATGTCCAATTTAAAATCAGCTAAAGGTAAGATGAAATCACTCTTTTCGATTCTGGTAGGCACTTCCGTTATTGCAACTTTGCTCACTGCCGCAGTCCCGCTTCAACCGCAAGCCTTTGCCGAAGGGAATCCTGCTTCGGAGACAGTGGCAGCTAAAGCAAACCCGCACGATGCTAATTTCTCGCCGGCAACGCTGCAATTTCTGATGGCCAATACAGGCCTTGACGGTGAACAATGGGACAATATCATGAAGCTTGTCAACAAACCTGAGCAAGATTCACTGGATTGGACCAAGTTTTATGGTTATTGCGAGAAGCTGACGGATAAACGCGGTTACACCATCGGTATTTTCGGCGCTACTACAGGCGGAGCCAACGATCCGAATCCGGATGGTCCTGCCTTGTTCAAGAAATATGACGAAGTCAGCGGAGCAAGCAACCCTTCTATTCAGGGCGGACTGGCGAGAGCGGGCGTCCATGGAACTATGAAAGGTGCCATTCTGGAAATTACCGATAATGAGAAAACCTTCGTTAGTAAGATAAATGCGTTGCAGAACAATAGCAAATGGCGTGATGCTATCTGGAGCACCTTCTATGACGTGTATATTAAATATAGCGTACAGCAGGCACGTCAGCGCGGTTTCAATTCCGCTTTAACGATCGGCTCCTTTGTCGATACAGCGCTAAATCAAGGCTCCACTGGGGATTCAGGCAGTCTCGAGGGTGTTCTTTCACGCTCTGGCACCAGTAAAGACGAGAAGACTTTCATGACGAATTTCTACGCCAAACGCACCTTAATTGTAGATACCAACGACTATAACCAGCCTCCTAATGGCAAGAACCGCGTCAAGCAGTGGAGCACGCTTCTGAAAAACGGAGAAACCGATTTGAAAAATGCCGATGCAGCGGTTGTTCAAGTGACCAATTGGGAAATGAAGTAAACGGCAAAGTTTCTTAGTCATAAGCCTGGCCTTGGGGATCCAGGCTTGCAAAAAAGCGTATTTTATCGTCTACACGGTAAAATACGCTTTATGCTTTACTTAGCTAATTCTTTATACTTCGCATAAGCTTTATTTTGAATCTTTTCCAACTGATCATAATTCATTGATTTTACCTTCGTTACGAAAGCATCAAATTTGCTAAGCGGTTCTTGACCAACCACGAACTTGCTGAGCATTTCATCCACATACGTATTAATTTGCGTTGTAATCCGATTATAATCATCCATATCCGCATCGGAATATTTCAAAGTCGGGATCGCATCTCTAAAATAATTATTGTCTACATAGTTAAACAGTTGTTTGCAGCTATCCACACTTACGCATGAAGCCTTCTCATACTGTGGATCTTGCCGGAAGCCGAGCAAAGGTTGCGCGCCTATACGATAAAGCGCCTTGGCAGATCCGTCCACATTTTTGGCGATTTTATCCGTATACTTGAGGGTACCATCGCTCCCCTTCGTATAGGTGTCCCCTTCAACGCCGAAGTTCAACAACGTTTGACCTTCATTGCTATAGGCGTATTCAAATAATTTCATGGTTACGTCCACGTTTTTGTTATTTTTACTGATCGCCCATGCCCAAGGCACCGTAATCTGCTGTTGACGATCGGTTAAAGCTTTATCTCCTTTATGTAACACAGGCGGCTTCGTAACTTGAAAGTGAAAGCCCGGAATTTTCTTCACTTCTGGCATGTCGTTAAATCCAGCCACAAACCCAATCCAGTGATTCGTAGCCCCCACTCTATTGTTGAAAATCAACGTTTGCCAATCCTTTTCCTGCCTGGATAGCAGCTCTTTCTCGAATAAGCCTTCGCTATACCATTGATTCATCGTGGTCAAATACTCTTTGGTGCGCGGATCAATCGGCGTATAGATCATTTTCCCATTTTCCTGCATCCACCGGCTGTCCGCATTCAAATCAATGCCCCATGCGTCAGCGAAATTCAAATAAAAGGTTTCTACGGATGAGAACGGAATTTCATCATTTTTGCCGTCGCCGTTAGGATCCTTTTCTTTAAATGCCTTGAGCACAGTATGCCAATCGTCTATCGTTTCCGGAAGTGGGAGCCCTAATTTGTCCAGCCAGTCTTGACGAATGAGCGGGCCTTCCGATGAACGAACAGCCGACAACATAGGGACGGAGTATAAATTGCCATCGAAAGCAATCGTCTGCGATTTGGCATCTTTGTCATTCACTAAGTACTTCGTAATAGTAGGAGCTTTTTTTGCGATCAAATCGTTGAGTGGAATGAATGCCCCTTGTGGGCCAAATTTGTTAAAATCAGCAATCGAACCCGACACGATATCCGGATAGTCCCCCGAGGCTACCATAAGCGGAAGCTTGGCGGCCATCGTTTTTTTATCTCCGGTAATAAATTCAAAATCAATATTCAGCCTTTTACCAAGTTCCTTCCAAATCAATGTTTCATTCGTATACAAGGCATCGGTCGTCCGGCTGGCGATGAAAACGGTAAGCTTAGTAGGCTTTTGCCCGGCAGTTGCAGCCGCTGACGCAGAACCTGAAGGAGAATTGGTTACATCCGCTTGGGAGTCCGTTGAACTTCCGCATGCAGCCGCAATCAGTGTAACTGTCGATAAAACTAGTGCCGTTGATAACCATTTCTTTGTCGTTTGAAACATGGTCAACCTCCTTTTTATTTGAACAAAATGGAACCGAACAGAAATTTATAATCGATCAGCTTTTGATTGCCCCAATCATCACCCCTTTCACAAAATATTTTTGTAGGAAAGGATAAGCTAGAATAATCGGAAGCGATGTAACAATAATAGCGGCATACTGTATCGTGATGGGCAGTACTTCAACATTGTGGGTTAAAGCTGTTTGCATTTCTTTGTCAAATGAGCTGTCGCGAATAATGCGAACCAACAGCGCCTGAACAGGCAGCATGGAATCTTTATTAAGCAAAATCATTTCCCAGAAGAAGGAGTTCCACTTATCAATCGCATAGTAGAGCCCAATTGCAGCTAGAACCGGCTTGGATAACGGGATCACAATTTGGAAAAAAATTCGGATATCGCTGGCGCCATCTATTTTCGCTGATTCATCCAATTCTTTGGGAAGACTGGAGAAATACGTCCGCATGACGATGATATAGAAGGTTGAGATAGCCGCATACAACAGCACGCCCAAGCGGGAGTTCAACAAATGCATATCCTTCATCATCAGGTAGAAAGGAATCATGCCGCCGCCAAACCATAACGTAATAGCTAAGAATATCGTGGCGACGTTGCGAAATTTCCATTCTTTCCGTGATAGAGGATAAGCGGCGAATGCGGTCAACAGCAAGCTTAGCAGCGTGCCGAAAATGGTGTAAAACAGTGTGTTGGCATAGGCAACAAATATCCCATTGTAGCTTAACACCGCTTTATAGGCCGCCAGATTGAAGCCTTTGGGCAAAAGCAATACATCATTGTGCATCACATTGCTTGTATTGCTGATCGAAAGGCTAATCACGTAAATGAACGGATATACCGTAACGACACAAATCAAGATAATTAACACATAAATGATGGTACTGAATAGCAAATCTCCCGAATCTAATTTTCGTTTCTCCATCATAATCGCTGCCCTCCTCCTACCAAAGCGATGTTTCGCTGACTTTTTTGCTGAATAAGTTGGCGCCAAATACGAGGATGAAAGCGACGAGACCTTGGAACAAACCAATAGCCGTAGCATAGCTGTAATTGCTGCCCAGCAAGCCTTGTCTATAAACGTATGTATTTAATACATCCGCTGTTTCATACGTAGTTGGGTTATATAGAAGAATGATTTTGGAAACATCCGCACTCAACATGCTGCCCATATTTAGGATGAGCATGATCGTAATCGTGGGGATTAAGCTGGGAAATGTAATATAACAAAGCTGCTTCCAACGGTTAGCGCCATCTATTTTCGCAGCTTCATACAGCTCAGGACTAATCCCGGAAAGAGTGGCGATATAGATAATGGCGGAAAAACCCATCCCTTGCCAAATGCCAAGAAATACATAAATACTTCGGAAATAGCCCGGCTCCTGCAAGAAATAAATGCTTTCAATGCCAAATTTATTGAGCATAAGATTAACTACGCCTGTGCTTGGTGAAAGAAAGGTCAGTGCGAACCCGCATACGATGACGGTGGAAATGAAATAAGGCAAATAACTAAGGGTTTGCGTAATTTTCTTAAAAACCATATTTCTGACTTCGTTAAAGCATAGCGCCAAAATGATTGGCATAGGAAAACCGAACAGGAGACCATAAATGTTGAGGAGGAATGTGTTCTTCAGTATTCTCGAAAAATAGGGATCCGTAAAAATTTGTCGAAAGTTCCTAAGTCCAACCCAGTCGCTCCCCCATATGCCCTTGACTGCATTATATTTCTCAAAGGCAATCACAACGCCAAACATAGGCCAATACGTAAAAATGATGTACCAGACCATGACCGGTAAAAACATGATGTAAAGCCATTTGTTCTTTACTAGATCGTCAACGCTTGCCTTTATTTTGGATTTCTTCGTAGCTTGCACGAAAGCCATCTTAGCATCCCCCTCTTAGAAAACGCTTACACAAAACTTTCATACTTTCATCCGTTGCCGAACATATTTGGACTACCGTACTTTCCTTTGGCAGATACTCAGCGTCATACGGATTGCGAATAATCAAACAAATATGCGGCTTCCTCTGTGCACACATTTCTGCGACAGCGACTTGATTGCGAAACATGTGAGCATTTCTGGTTACCTGAATAACGGCATCTACTTCTGCAAGCTGTCGTTCAATTTCAAGTCTCTCTTCTGGGCTAGGTTCCATAGATGTATATACAATGTCATAGCGCACTTGGCTTTCACTTAACCATTTGGCTAGAGATAGTTCCTTCGTGTAGGTGGTGTCAGCTTGCGTTAACTTCTGCGATTCAGGCAGAATGAGTAGATATTTCTGTTCTTTCAGCGGAAGTAACTGCGCAGGATCACGATCAATCACGATGGAGGATTCCGCAATTCGCAAGGCAAGCTCCTCCCACTCTGAACTTGGAATGGGACTAGCTTCTGCTCGGCATCGCTTCATCGATTGTTGCAACTTCAGGATTCGGCGGATCGATTGATTAATGCGATCTTCGCTAATAACTCCGGTCTGCACCGCTTGGAGAATCCCGTCATACACTTTGTTTTGAAATTCAGGGGTATGACACATAAGAATTTGATCATTGCCAGCCTGAACAGCCATAACCCCGATTTCTTCGGGAATATAATTATTTTTAATCGCGTGCATTTCGATATCATCTGTGCAAATGACGCCGTCATAACCCAAATCCTGTCTTAACAGTTGATTAATAAAGTAGGGTGAGAGGGAGGCTGGCAGTTGGTTGGATGCCGGAATGTTGGGAAAGACCAAGTGAGCCGTCATGATGGCATCAATGCCGCTAGCGATAGCATGTTGAAAAGGAATTAGAGCCTCTTGGTATAATTGCTCCAGCGTCAATTCACAAGAAGGAAGCTCAACATGGGAGTCTGCGTGCACATCTCCATGACCAGGAAAATGCTTTGCCGTCGTTAATACACCGGATTCTCTCATTCCTTTCATGAAAGCTGTGCCGTACTCAGCGACTATAGCAGGGTCCTCTCCGTATGAGCGTACGCCAATCACGGGATTGAGCGGATTCGTATTCACATCAAGCACAGGCGCCCAATCGATCATCACCCCCAACGAATGCAGCTGACTTCCAATTAATCGGCCAGACAAATACGCCAGTTGAGGATCATTAGCTAGTCCAATCGCACGATTGCCAGGCACTGTAGGGAAGAAATCAATAAAATTGGAGAGTGTGCCTCCTTCTTCATCGATGGAGATCAAATAAGGAACTGCCTTTTCAAATTGTGATATGTATACTTGTAAATCCCTATTTATTTGAGCGACCTGCTCTTTATTGGTAATATTGTGAGGGAAAAGTCCGATCCCGCCGTAATGACGCTGCTCTATGGCTTCATAGAAAGACTTCTCTACTTGATAAGAAGGAATTCCGACAACACACATCAGCCCAATCTTCTGTTCGAGCGTCATAGACTCAGCATTTATTTGCGGATTTTCATCCATCATCCCAACTTGAATTGTCATAATTCCCTCCCGCAATAATTAATTCGTCCACTAAACTTATTAATAATGTAATCTGAATTTCATTTAAAATCAAGTCCTTTTTTACCTAGAATATGAAAAAAATACCCCTCCACTGGCTGGAAGAGTATTTCATTCTACCTATGCGTTTCACTTAAAGGTACGTGCTGAATAATTCATGAAGCATTAGCGTAGCCCCGCCAATAAGGAAATTTCGTTCGCCGTATGAAGCTTGTACGACCCTGGACTCATCGAAAGGAATCGGGAAGGGAAACTGGGATAAATCTAATTTCAACTGCTGCATGACTTTCTCGGAACGGGTGACCCATCCGGATAAAACAAGCACTTCCGGGCTGATGAAATTAATGAAAGCCGCCAGTGTTTGGACGATAAGAAAACATGTTCCTCTCATTGTTTCTACCGCCCAGTCTTCGCCCTTTTCATACATTTTCAAGAACTCGTCGAAGGTTTCGGGAACACGCGTCAAATCACCTTTCCGCGCCGCATTTTGCGCCCTCAGCAAGATATACGGTTCAGTTAAGGCCGTCTCTATGCATCCTACTCGCCCACACTGACAAAGCAGTCCATTCGGATCAATCTGGATATGGCCGATTTCCCCTGAAGCGCCCTTATATCCTTTATAGATTTTACCGTCAATGATGAGCCCCGTCCCAATGCCATAATCGATGGATAAGAAAAACAAATTGTCCGTGTTTCTCGCACCGCTGTAATATTCGGAAAAGGCAGCCGCTTTAACGTCGTTGACGACAATAACCGGATAATTGTAATCAAGATCAAGTATTTTTTTGATTTCCAGGTTATTGATCTGCAGCAGTGCGGATGTAATAATTGTTTCCCCTGGCTCATCAATAATGCCAGGCGAAGAAATGGCGATCCCGCGAATATGCGCGGGGTCTTTGATCATGCTTAAACCTAATAATTTATCAATTGCTTTTTTAATAAATTGAAGGATGCGTTCATTGCCTTTGAGAACTGGCTCTTGATATTCAAATACAATTTCATTATGAAAGTTGATCAATGCGGCATTAAAGTGGTTGTTCCCCAAACCAATAGAAATAATATAGCCCTTATCTCGACTGATCTCTAGTGCAATCGCTTTTCTGCCTGCTCCTTGCGAAGTCTTCTCTCCAATCTCGTCAATTAAGTCTTGTTTGATGAGCTCGTCAACAAGTGCTGAAACGGTCGTCGGGCTCAGTTTTAACTTTTGAGAAATTTCCGCCCTCGACACACTCGCTTCGCGGTGAATTAAATTTAATATCAAAGAGCTATTAATTTTTTTCATTAACTGTAGGTTACCAGTTACTTCTCTCATGCTAATCCACCTTTGCCTTTTGTATTTTATTAACACGAATATCATATGTCATTATTTGTATATTACTTACGTTGGTATGTTCGTAAACTCAGCAATAGCGGGCTTTATTAATTAATTGGTACACTGGACTATTCTACACAATTTTGTTATTTTGCACAATCGCACGGCATGAATACTTAATTTCTTTCCTATTGACAAATGTAAATCCAAATTTTATATTTAATTTGTGCATTGGATTAATTAATTATTGCGAACTTTGAATGCGCATACACTTTAGTCAGGGGAGGGGCGAAAATCAAGTACGCTGTAGTCAAAAACTAAACATGGAGGGTACATAATATGCAGAAACTCATATCTTTATCGATTTCCACACTTATGGTATTTACTCTAGCTTTCACTTTTAGTTTCAATCTCTTTCCGCCGGACGCTTCGGCCGCCAGCCAAAATGTAGCCGCAGGGAAAACATTGACTTCCAATGCAACAGTAACTAATAAACCATTGGCTACTGACGGGATCACGACCAATTCCAATTCATTCGCTGAGGCCGCAACCGGTTTGAAGTATATTCAAATTGATTTCGGTGCCAGCTATAACATCAACAAAGTAAACCTATGGCATTATTATGCCGATGGCCGAAGCTATAAAGATGTCATCGTTCGATTATCGAACTCCTCCACTTTCGGTACTGGAACAACAACCGTTTTCAACAATGATACCAATAATTCTGCTGCATTAGGCACTGGAACAGATGCAGAATATGCCGAGACAAGTGCAGGTAAAGCCATTACCTTCGCTCCGGTAAACGCAAGATATCTAAGGATTTATTCGAATGGAAGCAGCGCTAACGCCTATAACCATTATGTTGAGGTTCAAGCTTGGACCGTTGATTCTGCTTACAGGCAAAATAATATTACCTATACGAACCCTGAGTGGGTCATGACACCCCAAACGAATACATTTATCCAAAATGTACTTACTAACATGCAGACCTATAAAATCAAGTACCAAATGATCGATGTCGGTTTCTTTGACAGAGTTGCAGGGACAGCTACCTATGAGGATACAGTCGGGGGAGCTGTAGACGGAACCTTTGATTCAGCCGCCTACTCTCAGCTTGCCAATTGGGTAACGAAATCCAGAGCCTATGATCCCACTATGAAATTAATCGGTTCTATTAATGGAAACAGCTTCCTTCATGTGCAAACCGTACCTTACACCGATAATAATGGTGTTCTACATACACCAACGATCAGTAAAGCAACGATGCATGACCGAATTGCCGCCAAAGCTGCAGAGCTAGTCAATACCTACGGTTTAGACGGCATTAATCTTGATTTCGAGCCGCTTGGACCTGGCGCCAGAAGCAGCGACTATCGTCTTTTGATCCAGAAGGTCCGAAATGCTATTGGTCCAACGAAACATCTATCCATTTGTGGCAACCCTTTCTCCTTATACATGCCGGACAGTGAATTAACGCAATTTGGCGCTTTGCTGAATATGATCGTATTTATGGATTATGATACGGGCGATACAAGCGGAACGAACCCGTATCCTGCAAATCCGTATACAACCGATGCGGCATCTTACCAGTTAGCGATCAAGGATAATGTGAAAAGAATCAGCAACGCGTTAAGCACGACGAATTGCGAACTGCTTCCGCTCGGGCAAGGCGTCTCTCGACTTACACAATGGCATCAGCCTTACGAGAATGCCTTGAATCATTCTATCGCAGTTAATAACGCTATCTCCGAGGGGGCCAAGGTTGCGGGCTCTGGTGTTTGGTGGTTTGAAGGCGCAATGAATGATGCCACTGAAACTCAGAATTTCATTACTTATTGGATTAACGGAACTCCTTAACCATCAAATTGTTTACTTCAGGAGGCAATATGAATTATCAACCTAGCAGCACTAGATACGACGGCATGAAATACAATCGAGTGGGTAAAAGCGGCTTGAAGCTCCCAGCAATTTCGCTCGGGATGTGGCATAATTTCGGAGACGGCTTTGTCTTCAATAACTCTCGCGAGATGGTTCGCTGCGCTTTTGACCTTGGCATCACCCACTTTGACCTGGCGAATAACTATGGCTGGCCTGGAGGTTCATCCGAAGAAAATCTCGGCAGAATCATTAAGCTGGATCTTGCCTCTCACCGTGATGAATTGGTCATTTCAACGAAAGCCGGTTGGGATATGTGGCCTGGCCCTTATGGGGATGAGGGATCCAAAAAGTACTTGGTAGCGAGCCTGGATCAAAGCTTGAAACGTCTTGGACTCGATTATGTGGATATTTACTATCACCACAGACCTGATCCCAATACTCCTATTGAAGAAACGATGGGCGCACTCGATCTGCTTGTGCGTCAAGGGAAAGCTCTCTATGTCGGCATTTCCTCCTACGATGCCCGAGAGTCCAAGGCTGCAATCGATGCATTGAATAAGCTAGGCACTCCTTGTTTAATTCATCAACCCGCTTATTCCATGCTGGATCGTACTCCTGAAGAAGACGGATTGCTTGATTTGCTTGTGGATGAAGGTGTAGGCAGCATTGCCTTCTTCCCTTTGGCGCAAGGACTTTTGACCAATAAGTATTTGAAGGAAATACCTGCTGATTCAAGAGCTGGCAGTGGCAACAGATTTCTAAGACCTGAACAAATCACCGATGAGATTATAAACAAGACCCGCCAGTTAAGCGAATTAGCGGCTTCTAGAGAGCAATCACTGGCTCAAATGGCTCTCGCATGGGTTTTGCGTGGGAATCGTGTTACTTCAGCTCTAGTTGGTGCCAGCAGAGTAAGCCAGATTGAAGAAAATGTGGCAGCGCTCAATCGCTTGGAGTTTACTGCAAACGAATTGAAACTTATTGATGAAATCTTGCAACCAATTTGAAAATGGTACAAAAAAGTGGCTGACTCTTAAGGGTGCAAACCTCGAGAGCAGCCTCGAACTTAAATCTAACAGGAATTCCTCCTGCTATTTCGCTGTAAATAGCTATAAACCGTCATCTAGTGGGAAAACCTCCCTCTAATTCGGTAGAAAAATCCTATTCGGCGAGAAATCGGCAGAAATAGCAGGAGATTTTCCATGTAACTGCCACCCCCCTTGGAGAAATGTCCAAATTAACGGGATGTTTTCCAGTTAGCAAAAGCAACTGCAAGAGACTGACTTCAGGTTGATCTCTTGGTGTGACAACCCCTACTTACACTTCCTTGTTTAAAAACCCCTTTAATACCGTGATCTCGAATGCGTGATCCTCTTCCTGTGAAAGCCCAGCCACGGTTATTGTCCCAATAAAGCCCATATTTGCAATAACAATCGGGAATGCGCTCCCATTAGCGGCATACTCCAATTAATTATTTATACTAAGACAGCGGTTTTCAGTCAATAATTGTCTTAGGTTTTGTAGAACACTTAAAGACCCACAGAAAGCCTCCATGAGTCCTTATTACAATTAAATGACCAGATCCAAAAACAAATAATACCCCTCTCCCAAAGCACAGGAGTACGTCTGAATCTGATGCGACGTATCCAAGTCTGTATAGGCTTGAGAGAGAATGCCCTGCTCCTGCAGGTTCATCATGAGGATATTGGAGATAAAATAGGGTCTCCACGTCCAGTTCGCCCCGCGGTAGCTCTCATCTTTACTCCAAGCTTCCTCTTTGCGGGTATAATTAGAAGAGACTTGGTAGCCGTCTCCTACGCATATGTACATTCGTATACAATTATCTGGAACGTTATTGATCATGTTCTCGATCACGTGATCCGCATCTTCCGGGGTTGCGATTCGAACGGCATCATGAATGAGCGCATCCAAGCTCTGATGAATAGCCAAGATACGGCTGTAACGCTGGAATTCGCTCTGGCCAAAGATGTTCATCTCTTCTTTCAGCATGGCTTTGAAGACAGCTTTGTTCTGGAAATCAGGTTCTGCTTTCGAGAAAAGGAATCCTTGCACATATCTAGCGCCAACTTGAAGCGCGCTGTGCAGTTCTTGTTTCGTTTCGACGCCTTCGACGAGGAGCGAGGCACCCATTTGAGCCGCCAAGATGGAGAAGGACTGCATCAAAGCCTTGTAGCCAGCGTGAATGACGCTCTTTTTCAAAATATTAAGGTCAATCTTCAAGATCTTGGGCTGCAAGCTGGCTATCCGGTCGAAATTGCTAAAACCGCTGCCCACATCATCAATCGCAATCGTACAGCCGAATTGCCGATATAACTCTACGATCTGTGTTAGCTCCTGAAGCTTCCCGGTAAACTCTTCTTCGGTTACTTCAATTACGATACGCGCTGGATTTATTTGGTATTTCCTTAACAATTCAATGGTCGGTAGAACGCCCGTCCGCTTATAGGTTCTGTAAATCCATGACGGCTTTAAGTTAATGAACAGCGAACTCTCGTCATCGACGCTAGCGATCCGCTCAATCGCCCTCTCTCTTAAGTACCGGTCAATGAGAAGATGCTCCTCTTCCGCAATGTCGGGATCTTTGAAAAATGGGCCTAAACTCTCTACCTGGCCTTCCCGTACCCGTCTTCCCAATGTTTCGTAACCAATAATTTCTTGGCTTTGCAGGGAAAGGATGGGTTGGAAGAATGGACGTACTTCCTGTTTTGGCGGAATCCTGCTGTCTTTAAACTGCACGGTTGTGCGCCCTCCTCAAGCAAAGATTAATGTTCTCAAACATAACATCAATCCTCTAATGAATAGTATTGTAAACGACATCGACATTTCTTGCAATGGATTCATGGAAGAAAACATAACATTATCGTTTTTTAGAGGATTTTGTTCGTGTTTGTCGAATTTAGATACATTTCATCCCATCCTATTAGAATCTAGGTGACCCTTCGTTTATGAAGACATTCACGAAATCTCGGATCTCTCTGCTATACGTTATCTTAATTGTAGTCTTACTGGCGTTCGTAAGTGTCTCCAACTACATTGCATCACGGAATATGGAAAGCGAAAATAATGCGATCGTGAATGAGTCGATTCCTATTGCTACCACAACGAACAGTTTATTGACGGATTTAATTAATCAAGAAACGGCGATCCGTGGGTTCCTGCTAACTTCCATTGAACAACATCTAGAGCCCTATACAACGGGAAAAAAACAATTGGAAGATGATTTAGACAATATTCGCGTCTACGATAAGAAATATCCGACCTTACAGCTCATTATGGATACGCAAGCCATCCCGGCTATTACGAATTTGCAGAAGCACTATGATTCGCAATTAGAATTGATACGCGCCGGAAAAAGCGAGGAAGCCAAAGCTCGAATAGCGGCAGGCAAAACGATGATGGACCGCTATCGCATGATTCATACCAGCATCGAGAAAACCATCGATCAAATTACATCAGATGCCTACACAGCCTCGCTGAAAGCCGGTCAAACCTCCCGAATGATTACACTCGTCGGCGGTATTATTGCTTTGATCGCAGGCAGTCTATCGATCTTCATCTCATTTCGAGCTATTCAAGCGGAGGAAGAGCTGCGAAAAAGCGAGGAAACCTACCGCTATATGGCAGAGAGCCTGGAGACGCAGAATGAGGAGATTATCGCTCAGCAGGAAGAGCAGCAGGTCACCTTGGCCAAATTATCTGAGAGAGAGCGCGACTTGGAACTCATTTCCTCCTACCAGGAGAAGTTAACGGGTTATGTGGAGCTGAAAGATTTCTTGAAGCAAACCCTGCCAGCCTTGCTCAACTCATTGGCCCAGGATGCCGCTTTGGTCGTGCTGGAACGTCCTGAGAACGAAGATGATACGTCCTATGAAGTCATTCATTCTATTGGATATCCCAAGAATCACATTAAGCAACATCAGAAGGAGCTTTTTGGTCCTGCGAAGCGCGTATTTGATGAAGGCATACCGAATTATCACTCACGCGATGTGTCAGGGCATGAACAAGGGATTCACGGCAGCATGATACGGGCTATCGACCAGTATATCCCGCTTTTTGATGATAAACAGTCGGTCATCGGCTTCTTGTTGTTAACCAGCTACCAGAGTTCCTATCTTCACGAGAGTAATGAACGCCTGACCAAAGGCTTGGTGCGCCAGTTCGGCTTAGCTTTCTATTCCCAGGTAATGAATGATGAACGACTCAAACAAGCAGCCAATTTGGCTGCCCTGAATGACCAACTGACGGCGGAGAAACAGCTTATTGAAGGACAGCGTGATTTGATTCAAAATATTTTGGAATCTGCTCACGAAGGCATGATGATGTGTGACTCCCACGGCACCATTCTCTTCTCCAATCATCGCATGAACCGTTATTTCGGCCTGAACGAACGGATCGGCGAGAATTTGGTTGAAAGCTGTCACGAAATCGCGGTTGAAACAACAAGCTTCATTGGCGTTGCTACATCCATTGAGGCCCTAATTGACGGCTCCCATTCCCATATGACGCAGCGTTTCAGCTTCATGTTGGATGAGCAGCCCCAATATGCGGAGCTGTACGCAACCGTTGTAAGTGAAGATACGGAACAACAGGGCTTCTTGTTCGTATTCCGCGACCGTACCGAAGAAGAACGTATTGATGAGATGAAAAATGAGTTCATCAGCATTGTTTCCCACGAACTGCGGACGCCGCTGGCCAGCGTACTCGGATTCATTGAGATCCTCCTGCATCGTGAGCTATCGCAAGATAAACAGAAGAAATACATGGAGACCATCTACAAAGAAGCGCACCGCCTATCGAATTTAATTAACGATTTCTTGGACTTGCAGCGTATGGAATCCGGTCGTCAGCTGTATCACTTCTCACCGATTAACCTGGTGATGACGGCGCAGGAAATTGCCGATCAGTGGCAGGATAAGCAAAACCATCGCATCCTTATCCATCAGCAGGAAGATGAATTATGGGTTCGCGCCGATGCGGATCGGATGCGTCAGGTGTTCCACAACCTGATCAGCAATGCCATCAAGTACTCACCGGGCGCAGACCGCATCGATATTCGACTGACCGTGGAACAAGGGAAAGTGATCATATCGGTGCAGGACTACGGTCTTGGCATTCCAGAGGAAGCACAAGGGCAAATGTTCTCGAAATTTTTCCGTGTCGACAATTCTGATCGCCGACAAATTGGCGGTACGGGGTTAGGCCTTGCGATTGTCAAAGAAATTGTCGAAGGTCATAACGGCCAAATCTCCTATACGTCTGAGATGGGGCAAGGCACGACGTTCCGCGTCGTCTTTGATCAATTCCACATATCCACGATGGATGGGAAAATTGTTATTTTCGAAGATGATGATGATCTAGCCAAGCTGATTCAAGTCGCTTTGAATAAGTTCAATCTTCCCTCTATCCAGCTGCGTTCCGCGGAAGAAGGCATTATCGCGCTAAGCCGCTGTATAGGAGAGCCTATACTATTCATCGTCGATATTCATCTGGAAGGGTCCAAAACAGGTTGGGATTTCATTGCTGATCTATCCCATCATCCCGTGTATTATCAAACGCCTGTGATCGTTTCAACAGCGCTGGACCAGCCGCATGATTATCATGAGAAAGATATTCAAAAGTATCTCAAAAAGCCTTTCTCCATGGAGCGACTCGTCCAGGTGGCGAAGCACTTGTTGGAAACCAAGCAGAGCAATGCTTACGTCTTCCATACCCAAGATAAAGCATCGCTATCCACAACCCTGCAGCGCAACGGTATTGATATCATCGAAATGAAAGCAAATATGGATATGATCGAGGTCGAAATCAAGAAGCCGCATTCAGACTCCTAAGATCAGCGAATTTCTCCTTCCGGTGTCTCGGATGGAGAGATTTTTTTATTGTAAAAGGAGAGGGATTTCTCTGCCCGGCAGCCAATATACTAGATAAATATAAGTATGTGAGAGAAGGTGTGAACCCATTGGCAAAGCTCGAATATGCTTCCAACCAAAGACAGGCACGCAATGTCTGGACCCTGTTCTTTTCTTTGCCCATCTTCGCTTGGGCGATGTACGATTTCGCGAATACGATTTTCTCCTCCAATATCGTAACTGTCTTTTATCCCTTTTACCTCAAAGAAACGTTAGGCAAAAGCGAAGAATTAAACCAGATCGCCAGCACGTTCATCACTTACTCCAATGCGATATCCAGCTTCTTCCTCGTGCTGCTCTCGCCGTTATTCGGGGTTTGGATCGACCGAACAGGCAAGAAGAAAGCCTATCTGATTCCTTTTACCCTAATCGCCATAGCAGCCACACTGCTTATGGGGGCTTCAGCTATATGGGATACGGAGCAGCAGTGGCTGGGCCTTAACACATCCGTACTAGGCGTCATTCTCTTTTTTATGATCGCCAAATTCTTTTACAACTCCAGCTTAATCTTCTACGATTCCATGATCTCAGACTTGGGCAATACACGCGAAATCCCGATTATTTCCGGTGTTGGCGTAGCCGTTGGCTACGTGGGAACTTTAGTCGGACTTGTCGTCTATCCCTTGATTAACGGGAATCAGTTCGAGAACACGTTCATCCCCAGCGCGCTGATGTTCCTGCTCTTCTCCCTGCCAATCATGCTCTTCTACAAAGAGAAGCCTATTCAAGCGGCCGGTGAGAAAAAATCGCTGCTCAGCGGGTATAAGGAAATCTGGCTTACGTTCAAAGAAGCACGAAATTACAAGGCAGCCTTCCTGTTCATGATCGCCTACTTCTTCTTCAATGATGCCATTGCCACCGCAATAGCAGTGATGGCTATCTACGCGAACACGGTCATGGGATTCACAACCGGACAATTCATTCTGCTCTATTTGGTTTCTACGATATCTAGCATCATAGGTTCGTTCCTCTTCGGTTATGTGACCCGCAGCCTCGGTCCCAAAAGAGCTGTGACGATCGTCGCCTTCATCCTGATTATCGCTATTGCCATAGCGTCTCTAGCCACTAGCCAGAGCTTATTCTGGGTCGCAGGCAGCTTGTACGGCGTATCTATGGGCGCTATGTGGGTAACTTCACGGACGCTTATCGTGCAATTAACGCCGGAGGAGAAACGCGGCCAGTTCTTCGGACTGTTCGCCTTTTCCGGAAAAGTGTCCTCCATCGTCGGTCCCGCTCTGTACGGATCGATTACGTGGGCGCTTGCCTCCTATGGAAACATGGCTAGCCGCGTAGCGCTGGGCTCCCTCTTGCTCCTCGTGATTATTGGGCTACTCGTACACATGCGTGTGCCGCAGAAATTGCATTCATCCTCGTGATTCAGGTACAATAATTTTTAACGGAAACACTAGAGCATTCATTGCCTTAGTGTTTTTTTTCGCAGATTTTCTCATTGGAAGGGAGAACGGGATATGCGGTACAAACGGGTCCTCATCAAGCTGAGCGGCGGTGCTGTCGCGGGCAATAGCGAGTTTGGTTTCGATCCCACGCAGCTGGATCACATTGCGAATGAGATTATGACGGTCGTTCAATTAGGTGTCGAGGTGTGCTTAGTCATTGGCGGAGGCAATATTTTCCGCGGCAATATGGGGGAAAGCTGGGGGATCGAGAAAGCCGAAGCCGACAATATCGGTACGCTGGCGACAGTTATTAATAGCCTTATGCTGCGCGGCGTTTTGAAAGCGAAGACCGAAGCGGAAGTACGCGTCATGACCGCTATTCCAATCGCCTCCGTGGCCGAACCTTTTATCCGGCTTAGAGCCATTCATCACCTGGAGAAAGGGTACATCGTCATCTTCGCCGGCGGCAACGGACAGCCTTTTGTCACGACAGACTACCCGTCGGTCCAACGAGCCATCGAAGTCAACTGCGAAGCCATTCTCGTGGCCAAACAAGGCGTTGACGGCGTCTTCGATAAAGATCCCAAACATCATAAAGAAGCCGTTCAGTACAAGTCACTCCACTACAATGATGTCATCCACAACAATTTGAAGGTCATGGACCAGTCCGCCTTCATTCTAGCCCGAGATTATCACATTCCCATTCATGTTTTTAACTTCGATAAGCCTGGATCTATGAAAGAGATTTGCATGGGGCAAAATACGGGCACGATCATTAGCGGCTCTTCGGAACTTATTTATCATTGATAATGACAAAGGATAGAACGCAGCGCAAGCTGCCGCTCTATCCTTTTGCTTTTAGCCAAGAATCCATTCATAGTAGTCATTCGCATTCTTGGTTCTGAACCCGCAGGATTCATAGAGACCAAGTGCCTTCTCATTCTCCACAGCTACTTCAAGCTTGATGTAGGTTGCTTGCTCCCGCTCCTGCAGTTCAGCTATCGTCTGACTAAGTACTAGGCGTCCGTATCCCTTGGAACGATGCTCTGGCAGCATACAAAAACCATAGATAAACCCCATGCCCTCGGCTTCTACCATAGCGCCAATTTTGCCCACTGGCTCCTTGGACTCGCCAACCTCCGCAATCCAGGTCCGTTCTTTCTCGCCATTAATCGTCTGACTAACATACTCTCTCGTATCCTGCTCCGGCATCTGGAACCCCGCCATATTCAGCTTCACCAGCAGTTCCGTATCCGCCTCGCTTGCCAAGCGTATCGAAATTTGCTCGCCTGCGGCAGGCAGAAGCACGGGTGCAGTCCCTTTAAACTCCATTACGTACTCAGAGAAACTATACGTTGCGCCCAGATTCGTCAAGAACGCCTTACCGCTCTCAGCGCCTCGTTCATTAATGAAAATCAGCTTAGGAATCTGCCGTTGTCGACAGATCGCCATGGCATTTTGGACCAATTGACGGAAAATTCCTTGCCGCCGCGCATCCGGATGCACCATCCCGCTAATTTCCACTTCCGTAGACAGAAAGCTATATATGGCCAAGAACCCGACAATGCGGTCATTCTGGTAAAATAAAAAGTCATTCGTCACCCCAGGCGGTCGATCTGATAAAGTGCTCCAGTTCAACTTAATCTCAATATCTTCCTGACGATTGCATACCTCCCAAAGCTTCCGAACTTCCTTCAGCTCCTGAGGTGAAAGGCCATCTCTCGCTAAAATGCCTTGTTTCAATAGATTGTCCTCCACTTTCCAATTATCGATCTGCTGTCATTATACATGCCTTCTGGCGGAAGTGGTAAGCTAATAAATAATTAAAGCTATATTTTACAGACCGTGAACGATTCACCGGAGCTGTGCGTATTACTTAGGCATTCAAACGGACAGAGGGGATGGTCGAGAACACTTGGAAGAGCATGAACTTATTCGCCAGGCTCTGCGGGGAGACCATGCCGCACTGTCTCAGCTGCTCCAACTGCATTATGATTTTGTTTATAAATATCTGCTGAAAATCACGATGCATCCGGCCATGGCCGAAGATCTCACACAAGAAACGATGATCAAAAGCATTGAGAAAATATCGCTCTACAATGAGAAATCCTCCAAGTTTTCTTCTTGGCTCATGACCATCGCTACTCGTCTTTACATTGATCAAGGCAGGCGCCGCAAACGTGAAAAGCTGTGGCAGGAAGAGCAGCAGCAGTCCTTGCGCTACATGCAGTGGCAGGCAGGGAATCAGCATGAGGATTGGCCTGATGTGTTGAATGCTTTAACGGAACTATCCGAGGATAGCCGCATCCCGCTCATTCTGAAACATTATTATGGCTACACCTATGAAGAAATCGGCAGCATACTCGCCATCGCCGAAGGCACGGCCAAATCCAGGGTGCATCATGCATTGAAACAAGTACGGAAGGAGTTAGGTTAGATGGATACAAGCAAGAAACCGCCTTCCCGGGGCGAGGAGGCTGCTTCTGATGGGCTTACCGGGAAATTGCAGCGGGATGGCGCGGCTGAGGCGCATGCGCGAGTTGAGCAAGGTGGGGGACCCAGTGATGAACAAATCGTTCAATCGCTAAAAGAAGGGTTGAGCACGCTCGATCGCATGTTTCCATCCTCTTCCCCTACCGCATCTTGGTTCGAACAACAAGTAGCCGCGACAACAAAGAAACAACGCTCGAAACTGCTGAGCGATTTGCTTAAACTTTGGCTGGGTGCGCTTGTCCTGCTATATCTCTTGTATGTAACAGCGACTGCTCAGCCAATCGCCTTCACATTGCTGCAAGCTGCCGCCTTAATTGCACCATTAGCATGGTTAATTCTTCGAAAGCAGGTGGATACGCATGAATAATCCTAATTGGGACGCATTGCCTCTGTGGGCTTGGATCAGCTTGGCAATCCTTTTGCTCAGTCAAAGCACTTGGTTGTTCGTTGATGCGCGCAAGCGCAGCGCCCGTTATCCTTGGTTCTGGGGCATCTGGGGCATCATCCAAATGCCCACGCCGCTGATCATCTATCTGTTTGCCGTCCGCAAGATTCATCGTGGCTGGTCGCGTAAGCCACATGATTGAGATTGCCCCATTCAAGCCAAAAACCCTTCCGTCCACCACCGTATGTGGAACTGAAGGGTTTTTCGGCGTGAGGACTGTCCCCCTTCGCAAATGTAAGTTACTTGCGGGCACAAACCATCAGTCATGCGTTAACGAACTGTATGATGCTTATACGTACGAAATTGGCTACTTTAAAAATCTAACGAGCTCAGTTAGCGTTATGTAGTAGTTTTCGGGCGGGATTGTGAGCTTTTGCGGGGAATAACGCATCTGGAATTCGTTAGTTTTTTAAAATGAACCTTTTTGCTCGAATAAGGGGTACTGAGTTCGTAAAGGGCTGGGGGTACTGGATTCGTAACGGGCAGAGGGTAAAGGCTGGGTAAGGACAGGGGGAGCCATAGGGGCCGGCCCTCCAAGACCCATCCACCTTGCAGCACAGCCGCGCCGCCTCTTAGAGCGGCAAAAGCGGTAAAGCCGTCCGCTGCTCCAAACCAGCGACCATGTCATGCGTTAACGAACTGTATGATGCTTATACGTACGAAATTGGCTACTTTAAAAATCTAACGAGCTCAGTCGGCGTTATGTAGTAGTTTTTAGGCGGGATTGTGAGCTTTTGCGGGGAATAACGCACCTGGAATTCGTTAGTTTTTTTAAATGAACCTTTTTGCTCGAATAAGGGGTACTGAGTTCGTAAAGGGCTGGGGGTACTGGATTCGTAACGGGCAGAGGGTAAAGGCTGGGTAAGGACAGGGGGAGCCATAGGGGCCGGCCCTCCAAGACCCATCCACCTTGCAGCACAGCCGCGCCGCCTCTTAGAGCGGCAAAAGCGCCAAAGCCGTCCGCTGCTCCAAACCAGCGACCATGTCATGCGTTAACGAACCGTATGATGCTTATACGTACGAAAATGGCTACTTTGAAAATCTAACGAGCTCAGTCGGCGTTATGTAGTAGTTTTTGGGCGGGATTGTGAGCTTTTGCGGGGAATAACGCACCTGGAATTCGTTAGTTTTTTAAAATGAACCTTTTTGCTCGAATAGGGGGTACTGAGTTCGTAAAGGGCTGGGGGTACTGGATTCGTAACGGGCAGAGGGTAAAGGCTGGGTAAGGACAGAGGGAGCCATAGGGGCCGGCCCTCCAAGACCCATCCAACCTTGCAGGACAGCCGCGCCGCCTCTTAGAGCTGCAAAAGCGGTAAAGCCGTCCGCTGCTCCAAACCAGCGACCATGTCATGCCAGGCCTGCGGCTTGTTCGCCAGAATCGCATAGTAGCGCTTCAGGAACTCCACAACGATCGCGGCATCAAGCTCCGCAGCCTCCTCATCTGTCGGCAGGAAGCAGAGATCAAGCTCCTCTACGGCTTCGCCATTGTTCTCCCATGACGGGTGAACATAAGGGAAATCGATCCGCTTATACCCTAGATGCGACAGTACTTCACGTCGCACGTACGGATCCATCGGCTTCACGCCGCCAAAAGCATGCCCCTCGATCCGATAAGGATCATAGATTTCGGCGAACATCCCAAGCATTGGCTTACCCGATTCTAAGGCCAAAGCCGCCAAGTCAGCCCAGCGTTTACGCGCCAGGAACCGCCCAATACCAAGCCCTGCTTGACCGATAATCGTGAAATCGGTCATCGCTACCTGAAAATCGTCATAGTAGCGATACTCTGTCGTACCCACCACTTTACCTTCATGCACCGCTACGAATACACGGATGCCCGGGTCCTCCAACGGCTCTTTCCATAAAGAATATTCGAGTACCTCTTCCGGAGGAAATACCTCCTTCATCAAATCATGCATCGCGCGAAATAAAGGATTATCAATACTTGTTATGCGGATGTACTCCATCTAATCTTGTCACTCCTCTCAGTTTGTCCAAAGCTTTTGCTTCATGGCCGAAACGGATTCCGCCACTCCATCAGAAGCGCATAGTTCAGCGACTCCACATCCTCTAGATAGTTCGGCACCACCTGCACCGGCGTCCTGCCGCATCGCAGCAAGAACGTAAGCACAGGGTCCTTCACGTTCCCCTCCATCACTTCGTGGACATATTCGTCTGCGCTCCACTTGTCGGCATATCGCTGATATCCGGGCATCCGGCCACCGCCAAGCAGCCTGCTTAGCCCCAGATGCACAACTACTTCATACATGGACTGCATCATCCACTTTCCGAGCCCAAGCTTGCGGTACGCAGGCCGTATGCAAATGTCTACAATGTAGAGGGTATCTCCGTCCGGTCGATGCGTACGAATATAACCTTCATCCGTTATCGTAGACCAGCTATGGTCAATGGCATCGGCTTCCTCATAATTAACACGAAGACCTGTAAGGGATCCTGCGATCTCGCCAGCCACTTCTACACAGAGCGCCCCTTCTGGAAACCGTGTGATATGCTCGGTCAGTTGTTCTTCATCCCACCAAAGCTCCGAAGGAAAGGGCGGAGGAAAACTTTCCTGCTGTACCCGAATGAGCGCGGCGAAGTCCTCCTGGCCATATGTGCGAATGACAGCCTCAATCGGCTTGTCACCGTCGAAGACGAACATCTTTTTCATATAAAACGCTGCCATGCCGCTAAAGCACCTCCTCATTGCCCACCCTTGTTTAGGACCAGTCCGTATACAAATCCGTTCGGCGGTCACGCCAAGTGGTGACAGAACCTTTTTCCCGCACTAGGGTCAAAAGGTCCAAATCCAGATCAGCCGTAACGACCATATCACCGTTGATCTCACCTTCAACCAAGATGCCTTTTGGCGGAAAAGGGACATCATTAGGCGTAAGTACCGCTGCCTGCCCGAAATTTCCCCGCATGAAGTCAACTGTCGGCAAGGCCCCGACCGTCCCTGTCGTTACCACATAGATTTGATTCTCAATCGTTCTGGCATGGCACGTATAACGCACCCGATGAAAGCCATGGCGATCATCCGTGCAAGACGGCGCAAAGAGGACATCCGCTCCGCGAGCCCTTGCCATCCGTACGATTTCGGGAAACTCCACATCATAACAGACCAGCATGGCGATGCGGCCTTTATCCGTATCAAAAACCTGGAGCGAATCTCCAGCCCCCATATTCCATTCCTTGACCTCAGTAGGGGTAATGTGCAGCTTTTTCTGCTCCCCGATTCGTCCGTCTGGATAAAATAAAAAGGCTGTATTATACAACTTGCCTTCCTCTGCAATAATATGAGTGCCACCAATCAAATGCATGCCCGTCTGCTGAGCCAGCCCTTGAAAAAGGCTGCGGTAAGCTTCCGTGTAGGCAGGCAAAGCCTCAATCGGCAGCGCCTTTCCATTGTCGTCCCCGATGGACATCAGTTGCGTAGTAAACAACTCCGGAAATAGGACAAAATCCGCCTCAAACTCCTGGGCTATTTTAACATAATGCTCCACTTGCGCGGCAAACTCCTCAAAACTATGTATCGTGTGCAAATGGTACTGCACAGCCGAAACTCGCATCTTCAACGTCGACCTCTCCCTTTCAAGCACTTTTATCGCCGTATCCTGCGATCCTGCAACCCTATAACCCTATAACCCTATAACCGGACAAGCACTCTCCCTCTCACCTGCCCGTTCAAAACTTCGCCGGCGACCGCCTCGACTTCCTCCAGCGTCACTTCTTTATAAACAGTCCGCTCCAATAACGGCGGTTTCAACTCCGTCGCTATGCGCTCCCAAAGAGGCTTGCGAATCGCCATGGGACAGTACACCGAATCAATGCCTAATATGTTCACGCCCCTTAAAATAAAAGGGTACACCGACGCGCTGAACTCGCCGCCACCTGTCAAACCACTCAGCGCCACGGAGCCGCCGTATTGCATCCTGCTGAGCACATGCGCCAGTGAATTGCCCCCGACAGGGTCAACAGCTCCAGCCCAATATTCCTTATTCAGCGGCTTCTGGACTTGCGGGGATAGTTCCTCACGGGAGATAACATGCTTCGCGCCAAGCTCCACTAAATACGCATGATCAGCGAATTTCCCCGTGCTCGCTTCCACTTCGTATCCCAGTCCTGCCAGCATGGACACGCTGCTGCTTCCCACACCGCCGGTCGCACCTCGCACCAGCACAGGCCCTTTGTCCTTATTGAGCCCATTGTTCTCAAGCCACTGAATTGAAAGCGCCGCGGTAAAGCCTGCCGTACCAAGAATCATCGCTTCCCGATGCGATAGTCCCGAAGGAAGAGGAACTACCCAATCTGCCGATACGCGCGCGAATGAGCTGAAGCCGCCATAATGCCCTGTGCCCAGTTCATAGCTGGTCACCAGCACGTCGTCACCTTCCCGATAACAGCTGTCCGACGAAGCAACCACAGTACCCGCCAAATCGATCCCAGGCACCATCGGATAAGTTCTTACGACACGCCCCGACGGACTGCAGGCCAGCGCATCTTTATAGTTCATACTCGTATATTTAACACGAATCGTTACTTCTCCTGCTGGCAGATCCTCCAATGTCAGCTCTTTGACCTCGACAGCAAATTGACCATCTGCGCGCTCAACAACTAATGCCTTGAAGCTCTCCATCCACTTCGCCTCCTCAGTTCGCAACGAATCCTGATCCCGATCACCACTTTCTCAGTTTACTAAAATGAGGCCTTAGTTTCAAAGCATGGCGTGCACAAAAAACTCCCCGGTCACCATGACCAGGGAGTTTAAACTATTTATGGCTGCACAAAGCCTGCAGCGGTCAAAAACCGTTCAAAAGCCGCTTGCCCGGCTTCATCACGCTTGAAGACGCCTGCGTCCAGCAGCACGTCCATGAACTTGCTGCCGACTTCCGCCTGCAGCAGCGCATTGGCTTCATCCTGCGTCAGCGACGCGCCCTGCTTCGCGAGCAGCGACGCGATCCACTCCTCATGCTTGTGCAGCGGATGAGCGGCTTCCGCTTGGATCTCGCTGCCGAATTCGGCTTCGCCGGTGAGGATCTTCGCGATATCCGCGAGTTCCTCTTGCAGGCGGCCTGGCAATACGGCCAGCCCCATGACCTCAATCAAGCCGATGTTCTCCTTCTTGATGTGGTGCAAGTGCTGATGCGGATGGAAGATGCCATCCGGATGCTCTTCACTGGTGCGGTTGTTCCGCAGCACCAGGTCAAGCTCGTACTCGCCGCGCGCATTGTTGCGGGCGATCGGAGTAATCGTGTTATGCGGGATCCGCTGTCCGTCCTTCTCGCTGAAGGCGAGGACGTCCGCTTCCGCATCACTGTAGGCCCGCCAGTCTTCGAGCAGCTTGCTGGCCAGCTTGTACAGCTGCTGCTTGTTATGGCCGCTCAAGCGAAGAACCGACATCGGCCATTTGACGATGGCTGCTTTCACGCCTGCGAAGTTCGCATGTGAGAATACTTTCTCACTTGGCGCTATTTCCATCGGGAATTGGTGGCGACCGCCTTGGAAATGATCGTGGTTCAGAATCGAGCCACCCACAATCGGCAGATCCGCATTGGACCCGATGAAATAGTGCGGGAACTGCTCAATGAAATCCAGCAAACGGTAAAACGTATTCGCCGTCGTTTTCATCGGAATGTGCTTCTCATGGAAAATAATGCTGTGCTCGTTGTAATACACATATGGCGAGTATTGGAAGTACCACTTCTCACCGTCCAGCTCCAGTGGAATGACACGCAGGTTTTGCCTAGCCGGGTGATTCACACGGCCTGCATAACCTAAATTGTCCACACACAGGAGACATAAGGGGTAGCTGCTTTGCGGCAGCGTTTTGAGAAGAGCAATTTCCTTGGGATCTTTCTCCGGTTTGGAAAGGTTGATCGTGATCTCAAGATGGCCATAAGGTGTTTCGGCTAACCAATAAGCATTCTTCTGGATACGGTCCATACGAATGTAATTGGAATCAATCGATTGCTTGTAAAAATAATTCGTGGCCGCTTCAACACTAGTCGATTTCGCCGTATTCCAGAATTGATGAACAACCTCGGAAGGACGGGGCATTAAGAGCCCCATAATGCGTGCATCCAACAAATCACGGTAAGTCGTCGTATTTTCTTCTAGAAGGCCGATTTCATAGGCAGCATCCAAAAGCTCCTCCAAAACGGCAACGGGACTCGCCAACTTCTCATCCGGCACCTCCCCTTGAAAGGGCTCAGCAAGTCCGAATAGATCGAGTAAAGCATTCCTTGATGTGTACACATCAAGGTGCTCAACCAGCCCATTTTGCTTGGCGAACTGCAGGAGCCTTTCGATCACTAATGCTGTATGCTGCGACGCTTTCAATGCGTGTTCCATGTGCCACTTTCCTTTCTGCCTAACAGATCTATATGCAGCCCTACTTTTCGTAGCCGTTCGGGTTGTTTTGATGCCAGTTCCACGCGCTTTCGATGATGGCTTCCAGGGAATCGCGTGTCGGTTTCCAGCCAAGCTCGGTTCTCGCCCGATCGGAAGATGCGATCAGCGTAGCGGGATCACCGCCTCTGCGCGGTTCGATCACAGCAGGAATCGCATGCCCAGTTACTTTGCGGGCAATATCAATTACTTCTTTGACCGAGAAGCCTGTGCCGTTCCCCAGGTTATAAATATTGCTGTCCGCTCCGCCGCGGAGCTTCTCAACAGCAAGTACGTGGGCGCTAGCCAAATCACTAACATGTATATAGTCCCTTACACAAGTGCCGTCAGCTGTCGCATAGTCTTCTCCGAAGATGGAGATATGCGCTCTTTGACCAAGTGCCACTTGCAAAATAATCGGGATCAAATGCGTCTCTGGACTATGATCTTCCCCGATTTTACCGCCTGCATGCGCGCCAGCTGCATTAAAATAGCGAAGCGATACATATTTGATGCCATGTGCTGTATCGAACCATTTCATCATTTTTTCCATAGCCAGCTTCGTTTCGCCATACGTATTCGTCGGCAATGTGCGATCGCTCTCCAGGATCGGGATATTTTCAGGCTCCCCGTAGGTGGCTGCTGTCGAGGAAAAGACGATTCTTTTCACGTCGTATTGTGTCATTTTTTCAAGCAAGCAAAGCGTTCCGTACACATTATTGTGATAATATTTCGCTGGATTCGTCATGCTTTCCCCAACTAGCGAGTTAGCCGCAAAGTGGATAATAGCGTCAATGCTGTTTTCCGTAAAAACCGTATCTAGAAAATCTCCATCGCGCAAATCCCCCACGTAAAGCTTGCCGCCCAGCACAGCATTGCGGTGACCTTGCTGCAAGTTATCCACGATCACGACTTCTTCGCCTTTGGCCAGCAGTTCTGCTACGGCATGAGATCCAATATATCCCGCTCCACCTGTTACCAAAATAGCCATCTTACAACGCCTCCCCGACTTGCTCAACACCATTGCCGATATCACATACGTAGAAACTTGGTGTTAGGCCTGTTTTGTCTGTATATTCTTTGCCCACTTGTTCGATAAATGTTTGAACGCTGTCTTCATGGACCAAGGAAACTGTGCATCCGCCGAAGCCTGCCCCGGTCATCCGTGCACCAAGCACACCAGGAACTTTGAGCGCTGCAGCGACCATAGTATCCAGTTCCACGCCTGTAACTTCATAGAGGTCACGCAGGGAGTCATGAGAACCAATCATCAGCTTGCCAAATGCTTCAAGATCGTTCGCTTCCAGCACTTCAATTGATTGAAGAACACGGTCGATTTCTTCTACAACATGCTGCGCTCTGCGACGAACCGTTTCGTCCGGAATCAGGTGCTTGAACTCGTTAAACTGCGCCAAGTTCAGTTGACCTAGCAATGTAATAGCTGGGAACTGCTTCTGCAAGTAAGTCACAGCCTGCTCGCACTGGCTTCTTCTCTCGTTGTAAGCAGAATCTACGAGCCCTCTGCGTTTGTTCGTATTTCCGATAACCAGTTTGTAGCTGCCGCTTTGGAAAGGCACATGGCGATATTCCAACGTGTCGCACATGAGCAGGATCGCGTTATCCTTCTTGCCATTTGCAACAGCGAATTGGTCCATAATGCCACAGTTCACACCAACGAATTGGTTCTCTGTTTTTTGTGCGAGAAGAGCAATTTTCACAGTGTCAATCGGATAATTTTCAAGTGTCAGCAAGCCGAAAGCTGTAACCACTTCAATAGAAGCTGAGGAGGAAAGTCCAGCACCATTCGGGATTTCACCATGGAATAGAAGGTCGTACCCCTGTGTAACCGGGAAACCTTCTTTGGCCAAGTGCACGAAAATACCTTTAGGATAGTTGATCCAGTCGTCCGCTTCTTGGTAGCTCAAGTCATCTATGGAAATTTGTTTGCGAAGTGCCAAATTGGTTGAAGCAAACCCGATAACACGATCTTGTCTCGGACGAATGATCAGGGTAGTTCCGAATGTTAACGCTGCAGGAAAAACATAGCCGCCATTATAATCCGTATGCTCACCAATCAAATTTACACGACCTGGAGCATGAAAAGCTGAAATTGCCGTCGCTGAAGTCCCATAAATCTCAATAAACGTGTCTTTTAAAGCCTGCAAATCTGCCATTTTGGCACCGCCTTTAGTAGGTTTAGAATCAATAGGAGAAGTAACTTTGTAACTTCAGTATACGAGAAGAAGCTGAGGTTGGCTATGGAGGCATGTTATTTTCACATGGAAAAATGTGATCTTAGGATTTCGTAACTTCTTCCTTCTATGGTAATGTATAGTTAGATGATTTCCATCGATCGGAGAGGATATTCGCTATGTCCAAGCCTGAAAGTTATTATGTCGTTTCGAATCCACTCCCAGCAGAGGAAAAGAGGCTCACCGTGCTGTTCGCCGGAGAAAGTCAGACGAAGCCGGAGCACCGTTTGGGCCCCAAGGTATATGACTACTATTTGATTCACTACGTTGTTTCGGGAAAAGGCGTGTTCTCCTCCCAAGGCGAAGAGCACGCACTCGGAGCTGGCGATAGCTTCATCATCGAGCCTGAGCAGCTGATCAGCTACGTCTCCGACGAGTCCGATCCTTGGCATTATTGTTGGATTGCATTCACAGGGGAACAAGCGGCTGCAAGCGTATCAGCAACTGGATTAAACCCTTTGCTGCCCATCATCCATACTACGCGGAATCGGCATATTCCCGTCCTGTTTCGGCATATCCAGCAAGCCTTGAAAGCTAAGAAAACCAATGCGCAGCTGAAATCAGTCGGATATCTTCATCTATTATTAGGTGAATATTGCGAAGCTCTAGCCTCCTCTACAACTGCCGGTCTAATCACAGAAGCAGAGAGCGACCGGATCGTGCAGCAAGCGATTCATTACTTATCCACGCAATATGCTGAACCTATCACCATTGAGCTAATGGCCGAGAGTTTGGGCTATAATCGGGCCTACCTTTCGCGCATGTTCAAGCGCCATACCAAAGTAACACCTGTCACCTTTCTCCTCAAGCTAAGAGTAGATAAAGCAAAACTGCTGTTGCGTGAACGGCTGGAGCTTACCATTGAGCAAATTGCCTCCTCCGTTGGGTTCTATGATCCGCTTTACTTCTCTAAGCAATTCCGCCGGTGGTACGGCGTCTCGCCCAGTGAGTATCGGAATCAGATGAAGTCTTTATGATGTGCTTTTGAAGAACAAAGAACACTTGTTCTTAATTTGATTCGATGTTATACTCAATTGAATTGTTACTAGCGAATAAGGAGGATACTACTCATGAGAATGCGCTTGGAAGGCCTAACCCTTCTGACCAATGAAGTTTCCCGTCTAGCCAGCTTCTATCGAGATGTTCTGGGATTTCCTACGGTAGTTGAGGAAGCGGACTATGTTGAATTGGAAAATAGCGGCGTGCGCCTGTCGATTTGTTCTAAGCCTTTGATGGCTGATAATACAAACGGGCATTATTCCTTTAGCGAAGAGCGCAAAGGACAAGCATTTGAGCTTAATTTTCAATGTGATTCTCCGGAAGAGGCGATTCAGAAGTATGATGAATTCGTTGCAAAAGGAGCAACGGCAATTGCAGCGCCAATTATGAAGCATTGGGGGCACACAACAGGATTTTTTGCAGATCCTGAGGGTAACATTCATTCCATATTTGCAGTCAATAAATAAGGCCAACCGGACGTCCGGTTGACCTTATTTCTATTGCTTTGCTGTATGCAGCTCCTAAGGCAGTTCTTAAGGCAGATCGCGACTTACGCTCTAACACGTTTTAAATCTAGCCAACGATTCTTGCAGTTCTTGTGCCATGGTACTTAAATCCTCCGCTGAAGCAGAAATTTCCTCCATCGACGAGAGTTGTTTCTTCGACCCTTCAGAAATACCTTGTCCATGATCATGAGAAGCTTTCGTCATGTGGACAATTTCATTCATAGATGCTGTGACCTCTTGTGTGCCAGCTGACATTTCCTCGGAAGCCGCCGATACCTCCTGAATTTGATTGGAAATCTCTTGGAACGCCACAATAATGCGATTAAAGACCTGACCTGCAGTATCAATCAACTCGGAACCTTTCCCTACGTCCATAACACCTTTATTCATCGCTTGAACAGCTCTTATCGTTGAAGTCTGCACCTCTCGGATCAACGTTGAAATATGAGCTGCTGAAGCAGAAGACTGCTCTGCCAGCTTCTTCACCTCATTAGCTACTACCGCAAACCCGCGCCCTTGCTCGCCCGCTCTCGCGGCTTCGATCGAAGCATTAAGTGAAAGCAGCTGAGTTTGGTTGGTGATTTCACTTATTACCGATACAATTTCTCCGATTCTATGAGAGTACTGCTCCAGATCTCTCATATCTTCTGCCGATTTCCCAACTGATTCATGAATGAACTTCATCTGCTGGACTGCCTGATTAATGGCATCACGTCCTTGTTGTACTTCTTGCAGGGAAGTTTGCGATGCTTCCGTCACAACGGATGAGGACTCAGCAATACGTTGCACGCCAACGGCCATTTCCCCCATCGCAATAGACGTTTGCTCAGCTCCCTGCAACTGGCTTTTACTTGCATTGAATACTTCGTGTATGGATTCAGCAATTCGATTGGAGATGCCTACTGATTCGGTAGCTACAGCCGTTAGTTCCTCTGACGAAGCCCCTAACTGCTCAGCCGTATAGCTGGCTTTGCCAACGATATCTGCGAAGGAATCCAGCATCTGATTCATATTCCCGCCAAGCTCTCCAAGTTCATCACTACGCTTGATGGCAAGGCGCTCCGTTAAGTCTCCCTGTGCCATCTTTTTTACAGCTTTGGTAATGGCAAGAATCGGTTTTGTTATGGTTGTGGAGACCATCAAGGAGATAGCTGCTACAAGAATAGCCGTAATCACCGCCATCCATATTGATACTTTATTGGCAGTTTTTACTGAACTGTACACTTCAGAATCAACCACATCCGTAACCAACCGCCAGCCTGTTGACGGAATCGTTTCAAAGCTGATCTCTTTGACAACCCCGTCGTCGCCTGTAAATTCAAACCTGCCGCGCGCTTCTTTCAAGACAGTCTCTTTGTATTTGGCAGCTTCCGTTGGAGTAAACACATTCTCTATAGTCTTCCCCATCTTGTCTGCGTCTGGATGAGTTAAGAAAGCTCCAGACGGTGACATTAGATACCCATAGCCGGACTCTCCGATCTGTATCGTCTTTGTATAAATCGTAAGGTTATCCGTGGAAATGGGGCTGGAAACGCCTCCAATATAATTTTGCTTATCATCCAACAGCGGGACAAATAAAACGACAATATGATTTCCCGTTGATTTACTAACGAGCAGGTCCGTACTTACTGGTTTTTTCGTTTGCTTCGCTTGCTTGACATAGTCACGGTCAGCTACTGAAATTTTTTGACCTGTTGACGTCAACGCCATATCATCTTTGTTCACATAAATATACTGTTCAACGTCCTTGTTGGCTTGCTCAAATTTTTTGAGCGTCTTAACGATTTCCTGCTCATTCCCGCTTTTGATCTCATCGAACTTGAGTAATTCATTTAAAATCGAAATTTGCCGTTGAATTGAGTAATCTATCGCCGTTACATTTGTTTTAAGGACACTCTCTTCCTTGGAGTGAACTTCATCCGTGACGACTTTATTCAAATAATAAGAAGAAAAAATCGTACTAAATAGCATCGGAACCAGCGCGATAAAAAGAAACATGACTGTCATTCTAGCCTTGAACGACTTCAGCGATATGATTCTTGTCCACCCTCTTACATTAGCTGGTTTCTGTAAACTCATTATCTCTTCTCCCCTTCACTAATAAATTCAAACAAGTAACCTATTCCTAGTAATTTCGACAAATTCCTGCATAATACGACATTAGTGAAAAAACCCTGAGGGAAACGCGCGCCTGCCGCGCTTTCCGAGCAGTTAAGGCTGTATTTCAGCGTTACTGTCGGCCTCTTCGGCCGGCTTCGCCCCTGTAACGCTGTGAAACAGCCTTAACTTTCGGGGATGCGCGCGCCAGCCGCGCTTTCCGAGCAGTTAAGGCTGCATTTCAGCGTTAACTCGGCCTCTTCGACCGGCTTCGCAACTGTAACGCTGTGAAACAGCCTTAACTTTCGGGGATGCGCGCGCCGGACGCGCTTTCCGAGCAGTTAAGGCTGCATTTCAGCGTTAACTCGGCCTCTTCGACCGGCTTCGCAACTGTGAAGAGGCATCGGCCTGTATAACACGCACAGTCGTCTGAAGCAGCTCTACGGCACAGGACTTCATATCCAAAGCACAGTTAGCCAAGGCACGACAGTTTCGTTTACTATACCGCTTCCCGCAATATCGCTGGCTGCTGAATGATGCTTGGACAAAAATAGGCTACCCCAGAGGGTACATGGCCTTGAGGTAGTGAGCTGCTCCCCCTTTTATGCAAATAAGAGTCTTTAGCAGCTCTTATTCGTACAAAAAAGGGGGGCCTTTCATGAATAGAGGTTCTGAATGCATTTAGACTTAACAGTGGACACAGCGAATTGGGAAATTAGATAATAGACCTATCTAAATGACGAGGTGTCCGAGATGAGTGAATTCCGCCAACGGTACAATCAAAAGTTCAAAGAAGAAACGGTTAAGTACATTCAACAACATAGTAAATCGATTCCGGATATTGCAAACGAACTGAACATTCCAGCGAAAACATTGAGCAGTTGGGTCAGTAAATATCGCCAATTTCCAGATGAGCCCTTCGTAGGAAGTGGCAATCTACGTAGCCATGACCAGATCATGAAAGACTTGGAACAACGCAACAAAGACCTAGAGGAAGAACTAGCTATCTTAAAAAAGGCGCTGCACATCTTCAGCAAAGACCCGAAGTGAGATTCAAGTTCATTGATGACCACCGTTCAACATTTCGAGTTGAGAAGATGTGCAGCGTACTAGGTGTATCCAAGAGCGGCTATTATAAATGGCGAACCACACCCCCAAGTGAGCGGAAAAAGTACCGCGAAGCGTTGGCTAAAGAGGTGGAAAAGGAGTACTTGGAATCGGATCGGAATTACGGGAGTCCGAAAATTACAAAGGAACTGAGAAAGAAAGGTTTCAAAGTCGCTGTCAAAACGGTTGGGCGTATCATGAAAAAGAAGGGTTTACGCTCACAAGCTATAGGGAAATTCAAGGTGCAAACAACGGATTCCAATCACAGCCACCCGATTGCGCCAAATTGGTTAAATCAGCATTTTGATGTGTGTACAAGACCGAATCAAGTATGGGTTACCGACATCACGTACATCCATACACGTCAAGGAAACCTTTATTTAGCAAGCGTTCTTGACTTGTTTACCCGCAAAATCGTTGGCTGGCAGCTGGGCAATCGCATGACCGTGGAACTGACGCTAGACGCCTTAAATCAAGCATACGAAGCCAAAAGGCCGCCTAAAGGCCTTATCCATCATTCAGACCGAGGATCGCAGTATGCATCTAATGAGTACCGTAAACAACTGAAAGAATACCATATGATTCGTAGTATGAGCCGTAAAGGCAATTGCTACGATAACGCTTGTATAGAGGCTTTTCACAGCATTCTCAAGCGGGAATTGGTGTACAGATATAAATTTCAAAGCCGCCAAGAAGCACACCAACGAATCTACTGGTACATTGAGTTTTTCTACAACAGGAAACGTACGCACAGCAAGCTTGGCTATTTGTCTCCAGACAAGTTTGAATCCCAGTACTACAAGCAAATAAAACTGATTTCTTAGCTCTTTTTTTTGTGTCCACTCTATTGACTCAGATACAGAAAGACTCTTATCTCTGGTGAAACATGCAAAAACTACCCACACTCGAAGCAGTAAGAGTCTCTAAGAGCTCTTATTTGTGCAAAAAGGGGCCGTTTCACACGAATAGCAGTCCTTGGAGACTCTTATCAGAAGGCAAAAAGTAAAAGTTAGTCTAGAGGTCGTCGGTAATTTTCCTTTACCCACAATCTGCTCAAACAAGCAGCACTGGATGCAAAAAAAGGAGCTAAGCGCGTACCGCTTAGCTCCTTTTCATTTATCTTTTACCTGGATCGTAAGGCTCACCCAGAGCAGACGGGGCTTTAGCCCTGCCTACAGCGCCCGCCAAGACCAGAATCGTCAAGACATAAGGCAGCATGTACAGGAATTCCTGCGGGATGTTCTTTGAGAAATCAAACAACCGCATGAAGTTGTTAAGTGCTTGCGCCATACCGAAGAATACAGCGGCTCCGAGCGCGCCGACTGGATGCCATTTGCCGAAGATCATGGCGGCCATGGCAATAAAGCCTTGCCCAGAGATCGTATTGTGCGAGAAGGTGCTTGTCGTAGTTAACGTGATGGTTGCCCCGCCAAGACCGCCCAGCAAACCGCTGATCAGTACTGCGATATAACGAATTCGCTTCACTTTGATCCCGACGGTATCCGCGGCGCTTGGATGCTCGCCAACGGAGCGCAGACGCAGACCGAACGGGGTTTTGAACAAGATATAGTAGGTTAAGCCTACGAGAATTAAGGCGATATACGTCGTTGGATACGCATTGAAAAATGCAGGACCAATGTACGGTATTTTGGATAGAAGCGGAACTTCCCATTTGGAGAATACATCATTCAACGTTTCGGTTTGACCCGCGCCATTGAACAATACTTTGACCAGGTACAACGTTACGCCAGCAGCCAAGAAGTTGATAACGACACCGCTGATCACTTGGTTAGCTTTAAAAGTAATCGTCGCGACCGCATGAATGAGCGCAAAAATCAGCGCAAACAGCATGGCTGTCAGCAAACCGATCCATGGTGACCAAATCCCCATGTTGGCTTCTTCCGCATAGTAGGCACCCACCGCTGAAGCGAAAGCCCCTGAGACCATAAGGCCTTCGATCCCAATATTGACAACCCCTGAACGTTCCGAGAAGATACCACCCAAGGCTCCGAAAATGAGTGCGGTCGAGTAGACAAGCGTCGTGTTGATCAGTTCACTAAATTTCGAGAAAAACGCGTTAAGCATCGTGAGCAGGTCCATATTACGAAGCCCTCTCTTTCTTGCGTTTGCTATAGAACGGGATCAGTACCCATTTCACAATCCCTTGTGTGGCTACGAAGAAAATGACCGAACCGATGACGATCCGGATAATTTCCGGCGGAACATCGGCACCGAAGCTCATCCCTGCCGAGCCATAGGACAATCCGCCGAATAAGGCTGCTCCTAGAACAATCCCAAGCGGATTGTTGGCTCCTAACAAGGATACCGCAATACCATCAAAGCCATACCCCGGCGAACCCGCAGCAATGACTTGATAGTGGAACACGCCGAGAACCTCGAATACGCCGCCTAAACCGGCAAAAATACCGGAAATAAACATCGCTTTAATAATGTTACGGTTCACGTTCATGCCCGCATATTTCGCCGCATCCATATTATGACCAACAGCGCGAAGCTCATAACCTTGCTTCGTCTTCCAGAGGATAATATAGAACGCTACGGCTGCGAGTATCGCAATCACAGTACCCCAGTGCATTCTCGCATGATTCATAAGATCCGACAACCCGGCAAGACTCAGCGACGCGGAATCTTGAATCATATAAGAGCGCTGCTGCTTTGGCTCCAACAGAAACTGGTTGATAATGTAATTGGATAGAAACAACGCAATCCAGTTCAACATGATCGTTGTAATTACTTCATTAACGCCACGTTTGGCTTTCAGATAGCCTGCGATGGCTCCCCACAGTCCGCCGACTAAAGCACCGACGATTACGGCTAATGGTGCGTGGACAATCCACGGAAGTCCATGTATTTTCACGCCGATAAAGGTAGCCCCTGTCATCCCCATGATGAATTGGCCTTCTGCACCGATATTAAATAAGCCTGTCCGGAAGGCAAATGCCACGGATAATCCCGTTAAAATTAAGGGTGTAATCGCGCGAATCGATTCGCCAATATCATACGAATTACCGAAGATTCGTGAAAATAACGCGCTGTAAGCAGCGATTGGATTATAGCCGCCTACCAGCATTACGAGTGCTCCGAATATTAGCCCCAGTATAATCGCCACGATTGGATTCACCGCTGATTCACTTGTCAAAATGCGAGCAACTTTATTCATGAGCAGCCCCTTTCTCTGTGCGCTTGCTGCCAGCCATGAGCAACCCGATTTCTTGGTCGTTCGTCTCTTGCGGCAGCACTTCTCCCACAATTTGTCCTTCGTAGATAACGGCAATCCGGTCGGAGACATTCATAATTTCATCCAGCTCAAAAGAGATTAGCAGCACGGCTTTGCCTTTATTCCGCTGCTCGATCAACTGCTGATGCACGAATTCAATTGCCCCCACATCCAAGCCCCGCGTCGGCTGAGCGGCAATCAGCAGATTGGGATTCTTGTGTATTTCCCGAGCAATAATCGCCTTCTGTTGGTTGCCTCCCGACAAGGAGCGCGCTTTATTATAAATACTCGGCGTTCTGACGTCGAATTGCTTAATCAACGCTTCCGCATGGCGATCAATCGCCTCATAATTGAGGAAGCCTGCCTTATTATAGGCCGGGTGGAAATACGTTTCCAAGACCATATTTTCGCTCATGCTAAAATCTAGAACGAGTCCATGCTTGTGACGATCCTCCGGAATATGCGATAACCCCGCTTCAGAAATTTGTCTTGGCGTATGGTTGGTGATATCGCTGCCAAGCAGCAGAACATGTCCGCTATCAACAGCCCGCAGACCCGTGAGAGCTTCAATCAATTCGCTTTGACCGTTGCCGTCAACGCCAGCAATACCGAGAATCTCTCCGGCTTTCACCTCAAAATTAATCCCCTTGAGAGCTGGCAGCCCTTGCTGATTGCGCGAAACTAAATCCTGCACTTGAAGCACAGGCTGTCCAAGTTTCACTTCCGCTTTATTCACCTTGAAGGTAACATCGCGCCCGACCATCTTCTCAGCGAGAATTTGCGGATTGGTATTCGCGCACACCAAGGAGTCAATCACCTTGCCCCGACGAATAATCGTCACGGTATCCGCAATCTCCATGATTTCTTTGAGCTTATGTGTAATGAGAATGATGGACTTGCCCTCTGTGACCAGATTGCGCATGATAACCATCAATTCACTGATTTCTTGCGGCGTTAGTACAGCTGTTGGTTCATCAAAAATGAGAATATCGGCACCGCGATACAGCGTTTTCAATATTTCGACGCGCTGCTGCATACCGACGGAAATATCTTCGATTCTCGCTTTAGGATCAACACGCAATCCATATTGCTCCGATAACTTGCGAACTTTATCTTGCGCGGTCTTATAGTCAATATTCGACCCTTTTTTAGGCTCCATGCCCAAAATAATGTTTTCTGTTACCGTAAAAGGTTGTACCAGCTTGAAATGCTGATGCACCATACCGATCCCGAGCTCGATCGCCCGATTCGGACTGTCAATAAACACTTCTTGGCCCTGCACTTTAATAAAGCCTTCGTCCGGCTGATACAGACCGAACAATATATTCATCAGCGTGGATTTCCCCGCGCCGTTCTCGCCAAGGAGAGCATGAATCTCACCTTTTTGGAGTTTTAAGCTAATGGCGTCATTCGCCACAATACCCGGAAATCGCTTCGTAATGTTGCTTAATTCAACGACAGGCACTACTTCACTCATGAGATCACCCTAAGGATCAATTTTGTATTTCCTTAAAACTAAAGAACAAGGCTAGTTAAGATAACCAGCCTTGTTTGAACAAAAGTACATCTATCGTTCGTAACCACGACGCCATGAATATCTGGGCAGCTATTAAGGTTTCTCAGGAACTTTGATTTCGCCGCTAATGATTTTCGCTTTGTACTCGTCTACTTTTTTCAAGATATCAGCAGAAACATTTTTCTTGGAAGTTTCAGGAAGGCCTACGCCATCATCTTTCAGACCCAATACAACGACTTTACCACCTTGGAATTTGTTGTCGATTACGTCTTTGGAAACACGAGTTACCGCGTTGTCAACACGTTTCAACATCGAAGTCAATGTCACTTCGTCACCGAATTCAAGGGATTGGTCTTTATCGACACCGATAACCCATACTTTTTTACCGTTTTTGGAACGGTCTTTGGCTTCGTTGAATACACCGTTACCTGTTGAACCAGACGCGTGGAAAATGATATCAGCGCCGTCGTTGTAGATCGTTGCCGCTGCTGCTTTACCAAGGTCAGGCTTATCGAATGCGCCTGTGTAGTTGATTTTCACTGTTGCATTCGGGTTAACAGCTTTAACACCAGCAACGAAACCAGCTTCAAAACGTTTGATAACCGGGATGTCCACGCCGCCAACGAAACCGATTTTGTTCGTTTTTGTTGTAAGACCTGCAACTACACCTACCAAGTAAGATCCCTCTTGCTCAGAGAAAGTAACGGATTCTACGTTAGGAGCTTCTACTACATTATCGATGATCGCTAATTTCGCGTTCGGGTTTTGAGTAGCTACCGTTTTCAGCGCATCACCCATCAAGAAGCCAATCCCCCAAGTCAGGTTGTAGCCGTCTTTCACGAACTGGTTTAAGTTAGGCGTGTAATCAGCATCGCTTTTACTTTCCAAGTTTTTCACTTTAGCGCCAGTTTGTTTCTCAAGAGCTTTCAAACCTTCCCAAGCGCTTTGGTTAAATGATTTATCATTGACGCCGCCAATATCCGTAACCATTCCGATCTTGACATCTTTACCGCTGTTGTTGCTTGGTGCTGCGGATGCTGTTGCTGCTGCACTAGCAGCCGGAGTTGCGGATGCTGCGGGTTTCGTTTCTTCTTTTTTGGCACAACCAGATAGAGCCAACGCGGAGACAGTTACGGCCATAAGCGCTGTGGAAAGTACTTTTTTCATCAATGTTACCCCCAAAAAATAAATTTTAATTTCTACCTTGGACCCCGTAGGTTAGGTTGACCAGAACTAGTCAAAATATGTAAGACTGGCTATATTCGAGTGTATCATGTTGAAAGCAGACTGGAAAGCAGATCACCCTAAAATACGCATAATTCGTGATGTCAAACAAGTTGACATGTCCTATTTTGTAACCAGCCACAACTTAGGCTCCAAGCCCCAATTATTTATTATACTACCGCCGGTCAATAAAATCTAGATCACCCCATCTTAAATTTATCGGTCAAAAGGCTCAGAAATTGGTCGGGATTCAGCGGATTGCTGAACAGCTCTCCTTGAACCTCCGTACATTGCAAGAACTTCAGGTATTCCAGTTGTTCCTTGGTTTCTACACCTTTGGCAATCAAATTAAGTCCCAAACGGTGAGCCATGCGAATAATAGCTGCCGCCAACAATTGGTTCTCATCATCATCGACCAAATCCCGCACCAATGTGCTGTCGAGTTTCACGCTATCCAGCGGCATTCCCTCCAGTCCACTCCTCGTGAACAGCCCCGTGCACAAATCATCCATAGCAATGCGCACACCGATTTTCTTAAGTTGAATCAGCCTTTCACTAGCTTCCTGCACATTAGATGAGGTAATACTTTCGGTCAAATCCAGCTCTATCAGATCAGGTTCTATGCCCGTTTCTTTCAAAACACCAGCAATCTCTTCGATGAAGTGGTCATCTCTAAACTGCGAGGCCGTGATCGCGATTGTCATCCGCAAGGAGGGGAAGCCGCTCTCCCGCCATGCGCGCAGTTGATGACACGCTGTGCGAACAGCCCATTTGCCTATCGGCACCATGAAACCCATTTCCTCAGCCGCCTTAGACCAGCCTCCATAAGTCGTAGCCGCACTGTCTGCTTTACTCCAATGAAGGCTCGCTTCCATTCCAATTAATTGTTGATTCGTAATCGCATATTGCGGCTGATAAAGCAGTTCGAATTGCTCATGCTCCAAAGCCTGCCTAAGCTCCGACTCCAGATGAGCCTTGCTCTTCACCATGGCATCAATCTCCGATGCGTAGAACTGGAATTGATTGCTTCCTCGCTTCTTGGCCTTGTACATGGCTTCATCCGCATGTTCGAGCAACTGCTCCGCCACAGTTCCATCTAAGGGGTATAAAGCAATCCCCATGCTGGCCGTAATCACAACCGGCTTTCCTCCAAGGATGAAAGGCTCTTCCAGAGCTGATTGAATACGGGCAGCCACGAACCTCACATCCTCCGGTTTCGCAAAGGATTCCAAGAGAATGGCGAATTCGTCTCCCCCCTGCCGGTATACCGTATCCGATCCCCGCAAGCAGCCCAGCAGGCGCTCAGCGGCAAGTCGAATGAGACGATCGCCATAGGCATGACCTAACGAATCATTCACTTCCTTGAACCTGTCCATATCCAGGAACATAACAGCAGTCAACTGTTCATTGCGCTTCGCATGCAGAAGAGCCCGCTCCAATCGATCATCGAATAATCGACGATTAGGCAGTCCGGTCAACGTATCATGGTAAGCCAAAAAAGCCAATTGCTCACTCTTCTCATCCTGTGCACGACGCGTCAGGCGAAGATGACGCAGGCAAAGAGCAATCATGAAGCCGATTACAAATTGAATCAACACGCTAAGGAGAATATAAGCCCCTGGGGAGAAGGATGCGGTTACAAGCACGTTGGCCGCCAACAATAGGAAGCCGAGCACGCCAACATACACGACTGCTTTTGCTCTCACATGCTGTTTCCACTTATCCAGATCGACTTTCACGCGATTCCTCCGTTCTCATATGAAAAAAGGCTATTCCAAATTGGAATAGCCGTAGGTGTACCTGTTAGGTAAACTTCAACCTGTCGGTAGTTCAGCCATCCTCGCTGCATCTGCAACCTTAGACCTGTAACTTTGCGTCCTTACCTTTCGATAAGTTTGCCTTTATCATCGTATAGGTAATAAATGGGACTAAATAACTATATCATATTCCATTTGCCTTTGGCTAATTTTTCTTAGATCAGCAAGTTAAATAACTTAGGATCTTTATTGATCTCAATATAGCCGTAATCTTTGCTGGAGAGGCGCTCAATCAAACCGTCATAATCGTCCTTATTTTTAAGCTCAATACCGACTAAGGCAGGTGCATCATCCCGATTGTTCTTCTTCGTATATTCGAAACGGGTAATATCATCGGTAGGTCCTAGGACTTCCTCCAGAAATTCACGCAAGGCGCCTGCACGCTGCGGGAAATTCAGAATAAAGTAGTGCTTCAAGCCCTCGTAGATCAATGATCTTTCCTTGATCTGCTGCATGCGGTCAATATCATTGTTGCCTCCGCTTATGATGCAGACGACATGCTTGCCGCGGATTTGATCCCGGTAAGCATCCAGAGCTGCAACAGGCAGCGCTCCTGCCGGCTCAATTACAATCGCATTGTTATTGTACAGCTCCAGAATGGTCGTGCACTCCTTGCCAGAAGGGATAATCACGATATCCTCGAGCTTGTCTTTGCAAATCTCAAACGTTAATTGGCCGACCTGCTTGACTGCCGCGCCATCCACAAATTTCTCTATCGTGGACAGTGTCACGACCTTCCCTTGCTGCAGCGATTCCGTCATGCTAGCCGCACCCTCCGGCTCTACACCGATAATCCGCGTCCGTGGGGACACACTGTCCACATAAGTGGCTACGCCCGCTACAAGGCCGCCTCCGCCAATCGTCGCGAAGATATAGTCCGGCGTATCGGACATTTGATTCATAATCTCCAAGCCTACCGTGCCTTGTCCGGCAATCGTACGCACATCATCGAACGGATGAATAAACACTTTATTCTCTTGTTCGCAGTAAGCCTTGGCTTGTGTGGAAGAATCATCGAACGAATCCCCTGTCAGAATGACTTCAACAAAGGAGCCGCCGAATAGCTTAACCTGAGAAATCTTCTGTCTTGGCGTTGTCGTCGGCATGAAGATCTTACCCTGGATGCCAAGCTGCTTACAGGAATACGCCACGCCTTGCGCGTGATTGCCTGCGCTCGCACACACAACCCCGGCCTCGCGTTCCTCCGCCGTTAAGCTTTGAATCACGTTGTACGCTCCGCGAATTTTGAAAGAGCGAACCATCTGCATATCTTCACGTTTGAGATAAACGTTGCATTCATACAAGTTGGAGAGCAGCTCATTGCGTTGCAAAGGGGATGGTTCAATCACCTTGCTGAGCACATGATTGGCCCTAATAATATCTTCCAAACCTACTTTTCCGGAAACAACCATTCTCTTCTACTCCCTTTCTCACCAGTTCATTAAATAAAGTTTTAAAGTATATTGTAGCATATCTGCTACCATCTGTAAGAACTTTATCCAAGAGACCCAGCTGTCCTTGTTTCACATTCACTTGGTCGGGGTACTAATGAACAAGAAACCTTCAAAGGAGTGATTCCAATGTCAACTCAACCACGGAATATTGATATCGAGGAACGCCATGTGGAGAAAAAATCGGATTCCAGTCTAGTCGCCTCTACCTTCATCAAATATGCCGCCTATATCGTCATTATTTTCGGTGTTCTGTACTTCCTAGTGAACTATGTATTCCCGATGTTCTAGACGTGGAGAAATGAGCTAAGCAGTTTGCACTTGCTTAGCTCATTTTTTTTTGACTTCTACCGCAGTTTGGTGCTGAGCACCCCTGAGCCGAGTACCCGTCCCTGAGCACCCCTGAGCTCTCGCGCCAATAATCCAGTACTCTATATGAACTGTAGGATGCTTATAGTCGAGAAAATGGCTACTTTGGCGATCTAATGAACTGAATTGGCGTTATCGAGCATTTTATGGGCGGAATGGTGACCTTTTACATGAAATAACGCATCAGGAATTCGTTAGATTTTTCAAATGAACTATTTTGACCGAATAAAGGTTATTGAGTTCGCTAGGGGGCTTATGCAATAGGGAAAAGGCTGCCTCAAGGCCATCTTGACCTTGAGACAGCCTCTTTTTTAGTAATAGTAATGAGGCTGATCTTGAAGCTCCGCGCGCTTCTGCAAGAAGCGGAAGAACGCACTGGCTGCCTGAGCTCTCGTCACTTCTTTTTCCGGAGCAAACTTTCCGTCTGTCAGGGACATGATGTCCAGGCCGACCACGATGGCAGCGACACCTACTTGTTTAAGCTTAGCCGCATCCGCAAACTGTTGATTGAAGACGCCATCGAACTTCGTTAAGCTGTTGTAGCCAAGCCCCTTCACGATCATCTGAGCCATTTCTTCCCGGTTCAGCGTTGCTTCCGGGTTAAACTCAGCACCCGCTTCCAACAAGCCGCGATCTACGGCATTTTCGACATAAGCGAAATACGGAGATGCATTGCTCACATCAGCGAAGGAAGCCTTGCGCTCAGCTCCGTAATAAATGCCGCCGTTACCGCCATTCATCGCAATAACCATCATTTTCACCAGCTCGCCACGTTTAATCAGTTGATCCGGGCTCACCTTGCCGTCCTTTACGTCGAGAGCTTGATAATCAAGCATGAGCTGCAGTTCATTCTTAGCCCAGTGGTTACCGATGTCACTCACCGTTACTTTATCCAACGAAATCGTTTCGCCAGTTTGGCTGTTTCTCCACACACCGGTTTGCGCATCAAGCAAGTACGCGTCCCGGTTAAATTTAGGAATAAGGGAATAGACGAGTTTAGCCGTCTTCTTCTCACCTGCTGCATTCACAGAAGCAGATGGCGGAACTTCGCCAGCGGCCAGCATAACTCTGTATTTCTCAATCGGAATTCCGCCTACATAGCCGTTATCTTCCAATACATAATTAAGTTTGATATCGAATTGGCCCAGCCATAGATCCTTAGCTTTCTCAATAGCCAGCACTTCTGGTTTTTGCTTAGGATACGCCATCGAACTGATGGAGAAGTAATAATTCGTAATTTGTCCGGTCACCCGATCGATACTAACGGATACATCTTCATTGTTCGCAACGACTCCATCAATCACACGGTTGAAGTAGATATCCCAATTGCGCTGCTTCTTCAACTGCTCCGTCGTAAAATCTTTGGCCGATTGCACACGAAGCACCAATTGGTCGGTATAGGCCGGAAGCTGCTTTTTCACGAAATCAACCGCTGTTGTCACGGCAGTTTCGTAGGCAATTTTACCTTCGATATCTTTGTCCGAATCATAAGGGGTGTAGCTGTTGAAGTTGGTAATTTCCCCTGTCTTGCTGTTCACATTCGCCCAAGCGCCTCTACCTGCCACTTTGCTCACGAAATCTTTCTCCGCTTCCACCGTCCAACTCAAATTCCAGTTCGAACTTGTCTCACCCGTCTCAGGATTGGTCCCCTCATTGTAGGAAGCATCCCTCAGAATGAAATCCGCTGGCAGATTCAACACCGAAGCAGCCTTCTTCACAGCTTCATCCTTCGTCAAATCCAGGTTAGCTGCAGGCGCTGCCCCTAGAGGCTTGTCAGTTAAAGGCTTGGTCCCTTGCGTGCCACCCATCGCCTTCACTGGACTCCAAATCTCCCCAGTCTCTGCATTCAGTGAAAAAGGAGCTAACATATAAGAAATGATCGGCAGCTTTTTGCCTTTGGCCCCATAAGGAATCTGATATTGCAAGGAAAGATTAGCCTTATCGTGGAACAATTGAGCAACCTTCTCTGCAGCAATCGGGGTTACATTGGTTTGGAACGTAACGTCATTCAACCAATTATAGTTGTAGCTCGTGACCACGCCATCCCCATTCACACTGACATTAATTCCGTTCATCCCAAAAGGCACACCGCCTACAGAACGGTCATAACGAACATTGTAGACATAATTGCCATTCAATGGCGTGCGAAAAGCTTTCTCCTCCGCATCATTGTAAACAAGTTCCTTCTGTTTCTCAGGGTTCACTTTAGTAATGAACGCTGAAGCCACTTCCTTGGCCGCTTTGAAATCCACCTTAGGCGGATAGCTCACTTTATGCGCGGGATCACTATCATTCATCGAGAAAGACGTCAGTGAGCCGTCTAAACCATGAATAGACACATTCAGATTCCCGTAGATCTGATCCTTCACTTTGCGCACATACGAAATGTTCCACGTCGGGAAATTTTGCCCGTTCATGCTGTAATACGCATTCAAACTAATCGACTGTAAAGTAAATCCATCCGGCAGCGCAATATATGACTTAGCCCGCTCTAATGCTTGCTCTTTGGTAATTTTGGCATCCAGCATCTTATCGCCCCCCGGTGCCACAGGCAATGAAGAAATCGCTTTGCTCTCCACGGCTTCATTAGCCCATACGCCCGGCGCAGCGGTTAGCAGCAGTGTGGAAGCAAGGACCAATGTTCCTGCTTGTTTGACAATTTTCAAAGTCATCTTCCTCCTTAGCGTTTACACGCGTTTCCCTAAAAGTTATCTACATTTTCACTAACGGAACTTATTGGGAAAAGGTTGCTCAAAACCTGCCATTTTTTATTAAAATAAAAAAAGCACCTGCCCGAGCACTTCAAGAGTGTTCAGACACGCGCATTTATTGATTTGCTTTGGCGTTTTCCTGACCGAGTGTATGCATGAGATCCTGCATCTCGCCTTGCGTTAAATCCCGCCATTTCCCCACCTTCAGATTCCCCAGATGGATATGCATGATCCGAACACGCTGCAAGCGAACCACCCGGTATCCAAAAGCTTCACACATCCGGCGAATCTGCCGGTTAAGCCCTTGCGTCAAAATAATCCGGAATACGCGGTCGCCGACCTGATTAATTTCACAAGGCTTGGTCATCGTTCCGAGAATACGGACCCCGCTCCCCATCCCTTTTAAAAACATCGGTGTAATAGCTCGGTTTACCGTCACAATATACTCTTTGTCGTGGTTGTTTTCTGCCCGTAGAATCTGATTCACAATATCGCCGTTATTGGTCAGAAGAATGAGACCTTCGGAGTCTTTATCCAATCGGCCAATGGGAAAAATGCGTTCAGAATGCCCCACAAAATCAACAATATTGCCTTTGATATGAGCCTCTGTCGTACTTGTGATCCCAACAGGCTTGTTGAGCGCTATGTACACATGCTCCTTCTTCTCGCCAATCACACGACCGTCAATGCGAACCTCATCGCCCGGATTCACAACACTTCCGAGCCCCGCGAGCTCGCCGTTGATCGTCACACGCTTCGCCTCTACCCACTTGTCGGCTTCCCGTCTGGAGCAAACACCAGTTTCACTAATAAACTTATTAATTCTCATACCTGGGAAATTCCCTTCTATGCCGTAATCAGAACATGCAAGTATCTCCTATTATGCTGGATTCGTCCTTTCGGTTCAAGTAGCCAGGCCAGAGGAGAATCTCTCTACTAAAATGATTCTAATCTACTAGTAGATTCATCCAAGCCAAATCTCGCAATCTAGCATTTACTAAGAGTAGAACAGGAGGGATGCTAAATGAGTTCAAAACCTATTAAAAAAACACGCGCAACTTACAAGAAAGCTTCAGCAACAGCAAAACAAGCTAACCGCAAAACAGATTTGGGCAATGGTTTCCAACGCTTCTTCTTTAACCGCACGATTACGCCTAACACGTTCTTCACTTTTACTTTCCTAGGCGGGAGCCTCAAACCGATAAGTGGCGGCTTCTTCATCGCTAACCAAAACTCCTTGCCTGCTTACGCAACAAGCTTCTACAACCAATCGGATACCACCTATATCATAACAGTATTCAATCCTACCTCTGTCACTCGTGCTATTTCCTTTACATTTGTAGCCAAACAGTAAGCTGGATGAAAACGGAGCTAAGCGGTTTTACGGCTTAGCTCCGTTTTTTGGTGAGAGCTTGGTGTGAGCTCAGCGAGAGCTCAGCGAGAGCTCAGCGAGAGCTCAGCGAGAGCTCAGCGAGAGCTCGGCGAGAGCTCAGCGAGAGCTCAGCGAGAGCTCAGCGAGAGCTCAGCGAGAGCTCAGCGAGAGCTCAGCGAGAGCTCAGCGAGAGCTCGGCGAGAGCTCGGCGAGAGCTCGGCAAGAGCTCAGCGAGAGCTCGGCGAGAGCTCGGCGAGAGCTCAGCGAGAGCTCAGCGAGAGCTTGGCGAGAGCTCGGCGAGAACTCCCCGAGCTCCAGACTTTCTCTGGCGTAAGGTTTTAAGCAGGAATCTTTCGAGATCATGGTTGTTCTTCTATCTCACCAACACTCGCTCCATCCCGATCATAGTCGAATCGCTCATGCACAGCCTTCTTGCTATGGCGTTTATCGATCTCCAAGGACATCCTTGAAGCTGCCCTAAGTCAAGCACCGTCGAACCGTCGTGCACCACCCTCGAGCCCCCACACCATCCATCCAACATTCTAATGAACCGTGTGATGCTTATACACGAAAAACTGGCTGCTTTGAAGATCTAATGAACTCAATTGGCGTTATCGAGCAAATTATCGGCGGAATGGTGATCAGTTTGCTTGAATAACACATTAGGAGTTCGTTAGATTTTATAAATGCTCCATTTTGAGCAAATAAAGAGTATCGAGTTCGTAAGGTTGATAGCCTCAAAATTTATTGACTTGCGACAGCCACTTTCCGCGCGCCGACCCCACCCCCGAGTCCTGCGCAATTAATCTGTCATTCTAATGAACCGTGTGATGCTTATACACGAAAAACTGGCTACTTTGAAGATCTAATGAACTCAATTGGCGTTATCGAGCAAATTATCGGCGGAATGGTGATCAGTTTGCTTGAATAACACATTGGGAGTTCGTTAGATTTTATAAATGCTCCATTTTGAGCAAATAAAGAGTATCGAGTTCGTAAGGTTGATAGCCTCAAAATTTATTGACTTGCGACAGCCACTTTCCGCGCGCCGACCCCACCCCCGAGTCACCACACCATCCATCCAACATTCTAATGAACCGCATGGTGCTTATACACGAAAAACTGGCTACTTTGAAGATCTAATGAACTCAATTGGCGTTATCGAGCAAATTATCGGCGGAATGGTGATCAGTTTGCTTGAATAGCACATGGGGAGTTCGTTAGATTTTATAAATGCCCCATTTTGAGCAAATAAAGAGTATCGAGTTCGTAAGGTTGATAGCCTCAAAATTTATTGACTTGCGACAGCCACTTTCCGCGCGCCGACCCCACCCTCGAGCCCCCCACACCATCCATCCAACATTCTAATGAACCATATGATGCTTATACACGAAAAACTGGCTACTTTGAAGATCTAATGAACTCATTTGGCGTTATCGAGCAAATTATAGGCGGAATGGTGATCAGTTTGCTTGAATAGCACATGGGGAGTTCGTTAGATTTTTTAAATGCCCCATTTTGAGCAAATAAAGAGTATCGAGTTCCTAAGGTTGATAACCTCAAAATATATTGACTTGTGACAGCCACTTTCCGCGCGCCGACCCCACCCCCGAGTCCTACGCAATCAATCTGTCATTCTAATGAACCGTGTGATGCTTATACACGAAAAACTGGCTGCTTTGAAGTTCTAATGAACTCAATTGGCGTTATCGAGCAAATTATCGGCGGAATGGTGAGCATTTTCTTGAAATAACACATCGGGAGTTCATTAGATTTTCAAAATGAACATTTTTGAGCAAATAAAGGTTGTTGAGTTCGTAAGGGAGCTTGTCTCAACAGTTGCCCCGTTCTGGGACAGGCAGGAACGAAGAAGGCATCCCTCACCCAGGTTTGGTATACTGGGTACAAATACGAATGCATCAGGAGGACGATCATGCATATCCTGCTACTAGGGGCTACAGGCCGCGTCGGCCAACGAATTCTGCAGCAAGCATTAAAGGACAACCACGCCGTCACGGCGCTGGTCCGCAGCCCTGACAAAGTCACCGCTGTCAGTGACCAGCTTACGCTGCTGCGCGGCGACGCCTGCTGCGCAGCCGATATCGATGCCGCAGTACGCGGCGTCGATGTGGTCATAAGCTGCCTCGGGACCGATGGCAGCACGGTCTTGACTGCCTATACGTCCCTGCTTATCGGGGCGATGCAAACACACGGCGTGAGCCGAGTCGTGACTGTCGGCACAGCCGGCATCCTGCAGAGCCGGGAGCATCCCGGCCTGCTGCGCTATGAGGCGCCGGACACCAGGCGCTCCTCTACGCGGGCTGCGGAAGAGCATCGCCGCGCGTGGGAGCTGCTCGCCGAATCGGATTTACATTGGACAGTTGTATGTCCAACCTATCTGCCGGGCGGCGAGCCGCAAGGTCAGTACCGCGTTGAGCGGGACTTTTTGCCGGACGGGGGGACGTCGATCACCGTAGGCGATACCGCGGCGTTCACCTATCGCGTGGCCTGCGATGATGAGTACGCAGGGTGCCGCGTGGGTCTTGCTTATTAACAGCGCGGATGTCCGCAAAGCGTCAAGCGCCCTGCGCCAAACACAAAAAGAGGCCCGCCCAAAAGGTTGAAAACCTAGAGGGGGCGCCTCTTTTTGCTATTGTAGCGTAGAATTGATTAACCTCTGCCTCGATATCGGGACAGCTCCCGAACATTGATCAATGAAATCACGATCCCAATAACTCGGAACACAATCCCAAGTAGAGGAATAAAGCTTAGAAAGGCTACTACGATATTGATAATCGTCTTTATTGTCGTGCCATTGTTTGTAAGGAAGGCAAAAACCAGGTTGACGAAAACCAACGGAATTACCCACGTATACGACCACAAGTAAGCAAATGGAATAAGGCCGATCAAGTAGCCGACAGCAACGGCAATCTCCGATAAAAGCTGCAGCAAATTCAACAATCGAACGGTATCAGAACGCATCATCGTTCCTCCCTTTCAAGGAAAAAGTGAAGTCTCTTTTCCATTGTAGCATAGCCATATGCGATCGTCTTTAGCCCTTTTGTGCGGTTCGTCCTACGAACTCGGAAGCACTTCGCCCTCGATGTCAGCTGCTGTCTCCCGATGTCCAGCCTGCAGCTGGTACATCTGATAGTAACGCCCGAACTGCTGCATCAGTTCGTCGTGATTGCCTCGCTCGACGATTTCGCCATGGTCGAGCACGAGAATTTGGTCGGCGCTTTTGATCGTCGACAAACGGTGGGCAATGATGAAGGTGGTCCGCCCCTTCGACAGCACTTCCAGCGCGGCCTGAATAATGGCCTCGGTTTCCGTGTCGATGGAGGCCGTTGCCTCATCGAGGATCAGGATCGCCGGGTCGAACGCCAATGCCCGAGCGAAGGATATAAGCTGCCGCTGTCCGGCTGACAGCGTGCTGCCCTTCTCAATCACAGGCTCATCGATGCCGTGCGGCAGGCTCTTGAACATCTCCTCTGCCCCAACCTCGCGCAGCGCGGCTTCGACCCGTTCCCGGGTAATGGACGGATCATCCAACGAAACGTTGGAGGCAATCGTCCCTGTGAACAGGAACGGATCCTGCAGTACGATGCCCATATGCTGACGCAGCATCTGTTTGGGCATCTCCCTTACGTCTCGGCCGTCCACCGTGATGCGGCCTTCGTCCACATCGTAGAAGCGAAAGAGCAGATTCAAGATGGAGCTTTTGCCTGATCCGGTGTGCCCAACCAGCGCAACTGTCTGACCTTGTTTCGCTTCAAAGTTGATGTCCTTGAGCACATCCTCGCCTTCTTTATAAGCAAAGCGTACCTGCTCGAACTTCACGTTACCCAGATAGCGGTCCGCTTTCCCATCAACGACATCGATGCCTCGCTCATCCAGAAGTTCAAAGACACGATCAGCCGATACAAGCGCCCGTTCCAGATTCGGCAATTGATTCACAATCCCGACCATGGGATGGAACATCCGATTCAAATAGTCGACGAAAGCATACAAAACGCCGACCGTAATCAGCGTATTCAAGGTACTTCCCCCTACATACCAGATGAGTCCGAAAAAGAAGAGATTCCGCACGACATTCATCAGATTGTGAGAAGTGAATGAGTTTAGACTGAGCAATTTGTTTTGATAGGAGGTATATTCGTCATTCAATTGTTCGAACTCTTCAATGGTTTCCTTTTGCCGGCGAAAAGCTTGAATGATCGGCATCCCTTGGATGGATTCATTAATAATCCCATTGATGGAGCCAATTCGTTCACGAATCTCGTGATTGAAATAGGACGCATACTTCCGATAAACCACAATCCACACGTAAAGCAAAGGAATGACTGGCAGCGTGAACAGCGCTAAGCGATAATCCAGAATGAATAAGGCCGCAATAATACCAATGATATAGATCGTTCCTGTAAAAAAGTTTGCCAACACTTGAATGTACAGATCTTTTACGGACTCCGTATCATTCGTAATTCGGGAGACAATTTTACCTGCTGGCTGATTATCGAAATAGTTGATCGGCAGCCGTTGAATTTGCGCGAAAACATCGCTTCGCATCCGCTGTATGATCCGATTGGCTGCGGACTGCAGCAAGTATCGCTGCCCATAAGTGAAGGCGGCCCCTATGAAAATCAACACCAAATATAGTCCTGCCAGCTTCATCAAGCTTACAAATTCAGGCTTATAGAACGTGTACAGCTGCCCAGCGCCTAGCTTTTTCACCGCATACTCTGCCTTCTCCGTGCCTTGTGTAATTGTCAGCATACCGCTGTCTGCAAGCTTACGCACACCATCAAAAGCAATCGCTTGATCGACCCATACGAACTGGCTGCCGACCTGCAAAATGCGAACTTCCTTGCCCTTCGTTTCCCCTTCCGGGAAATTATCCCCGCGCAGGTAATACGTTCCCTCATAGGGAACCGCTTTGTTTGTTTGTGTGGCCGACAACGTCTGGTACCACGGTTTTTCAATGCCGAGAATATGTGTATCGATCATCTGCCGCGCGATAAAAGGTCCCGCCAACTCGGTTGCCACCGCGATTGCTAAGAAGAGCAGCGCGATGAGCAGGGGCTTTTTGAAAATAGCCGCGTATTGAAATAATCGCTTGCCTGTTTGTTTCATGAGAGGTTTCACCTTCTTTTCCTTGTTCTTCACTGTGTTTCTATCTTCACGCTAAACCTGCGTCTGCTCTTCTAATTGCTGCCTGTCATACTGCTCTTTGTACCATCCGCCGCGGGCAAGAAGCTCCTCATGGGTGCCTTCTTCCACGATATACCCCTCGTCGAGGACAAGGATCCAATCGGCATGCTGAACCGCAGAAAGGCGGTGCGTCGTAATGAGCGTTGTTTTGCCAGCACGTTCCGAGCGAATGCCGCGGATGATCTCCGCTTCTGTTTTGGCATCTACAGCCGAAAGAGCATCATCGAGTATCAAGATTTCCGGATCTACATAAAGCGCCCGGGCAATCGAAACGCGCTGCTTCTGACCGCCGGACAAGGCCACACCTCGCTCGCCAACCAAGGTTTGCAAGCCTTCTGGCAGGAATTCCACGTCCTTACGGAAAGCGGCAAGCTCTAAGGCTTGTTCGAGCTGTTCCTCCGTGCCTTTGCCCTTGCCGAACATAATGTTCTCTTTGACAGTTTTGGAAAAGAGTATCGGCTCCTGCGGCACGTAACCGATCCATCCGTGAACCGTATCCATGGTCAGCTTCTCAATCGGAGTATCCGACAACGTAATCGCTCCCTGACCTGTTGGATATTCTCTCAACAACTGCTTCAGCAGTGTTGTTTTGCCACTGCCGGTACGGCCTACAATCCCAAGCGTCTGTCCGCGCTGCAACTGGAACGAAATATTCACCAAATTATCGATGGATGAAGTCGGGTAACGAAATGTAACGTTTTGAAAGCTGATCGTATTCGGCAAAAGCAGTGTCGTCGCCTGCGGATCCTCTTTCACATCAGGCTTGTAGCCCAGTGTCTCATTCACCCGATCGAGGGACGCATTCCCGCGCTGCATGATGTTCATCAACTCGCCAATGGCGAACATCGGCCAGATGAGCATCCCCAGGAACGTATTGAAAGATACCAGTTCACCGAGTGTCAACTCGCTATGAAAGACCATATAACCGCCGTAGCAAAGCCCGATTAGATAGGAAATGCCGACAAGAATTTTGACCGTTGGTTCAAAAAGGGCATCAATGACAGCCACTGCGATATTTTTTTGGAAAACGTCGTCTGTCATAGTTTTGAAGCTTCTTTCACTTGCCTTCTCTTGCACAAAAGCGCGGATGACCCGCACGCCGGCAATCGTCTCCAGGACACGATCATTCATTTGTCCGAAAGCATCTTGTGCGCGGATGAACCTCTCGTGAATGCGCCCGCCATAGACGGTGATGGCGATCGCCATAATCGGCAGCGGGAGAATCGCGGCCAAAGTGAGCTTCCAGCTAATGAAGAAACCCATCATAGCCAGAATCGTCAACATAAACAACGTCGAATCTACAAAAGTCAAAATACCGAAACCCGCTGTCGTGGACACCGCTTGCAGATCATTCGTAGCTCTCGCCATCAGATCGCCAGTACGGTTCCGCTCATAGAATGTAGGTGTCATACGCAGCAAATGTCTCATTAATCGCGAACGGAGTATGCGTTCCAGGACGAAGGCTCCCCCAAACAACTGATACAGCCAGACGTAAGATAAACCGTAGCCCGCAACGATGAGCACGCCCCAAAAGGCGAGCAATTGGACCAACTTGCTTCCTGTCAAAGTTCCCATGTGAATCCCGTCAATCGCATAGCCAATCAGCTTAGGCGGGATGACATCAATGATTCCCACGATGATCAATAGCCCGATGGCTAACGTGTATCGCTTCCAGTTCATTCGGAAAAACCAAGCTAATTTCTTCAATACCGTAAACATCTATCTTGTCACTCCTCTCAAATGGTGCAAACGAATACGTACTTTTCCACGCAAAAAGACACACCGCACGCAGCGATATGCCTTCTAGAACCAGAAAAGCGCACGTCACGAACTTCTCGTAACCTGCGCTTTGGGATCAGCGTTTATGTTGAGGTGGCAGCACATACGACACTAGGCGTGCGTACGGACTGATAAGCGGGTTACATCATATGAAATTATATAGGTATCATGCTTCTTGCTTAGATGAATAAATCGCACTCCAGCCATATCAATCATCCTGTAACCCTCCTTCCAAAAGTTGTATATTCAAGCTTACAGAGGTGATCTTACCACCCTTTTCAAGCCTCTGTCAATCGGAGAGAAAAACTATAATTGAACTATCTGAACAACCTATTTCGCATCAAATTACTTGCCTTTAGCGCATCCCAACTGTCACACATGTTTCATAATTCCCCGGCATATCCATAGCATATGAGTTCTTAGCGCATAGGGGAGTGAGTGTGCATGGTCGATCAAGTCTTTGCTTTACTGGGATGGATTGCTGCCTTTGGGACTGTCATCGGGGGTGTTATTTATGCCATTGCCCGCTTCGTAAGTCGTGACTCCACGCAGTATGATATGGAGTTTCTCTGGGAGTACCGTTTTACACGCAAAGAACTGGAGCTGGAACCAGATGATCCTGTTTAAAACAAATAAGAGGGCTGTCCTAGCGTAGTGAATCTACGCCGGACGGCCCTCTTTTGTGGTGCATGGAAAAACCTCCGTTACTTCGGGCCTCTTCTTCACTTAACTCATCTACCGGGAATTGGCACGTGTTTAGCACTCTTTGCTGACCAATAACATGGGCTCTTAATTTCTAATATTTGAAATTACAGGGTTTTTATTATAAAATTACCAAAACTATTTAAAACAAGAACTTATGTTCTTATTTTTTGTTCATATTGGTTGTAAATGTATGTTTTATTTTACTTTTTTAAGTAGAAGATTAAAGAAAGGTATGGGTGAGTATTGGATGATTATAAATAGTGAATTTTCAGGTTTGGATGAGTACCGTCAGGTTTTACAACGATTTGCATGGCGTATTCAGTATCATGCTCGTAAACAGATAAATCGTGAGGTTTTATCAATAGATTTTGATAATTACCATAATCACCATAATTACCAAAATAATGTGTCAGAACGGTTAAAAGACATCCAACTCCATGAATTAATTCAGAGCATTAATTCGGAAAAAGGACGCTATATTATTCAAAGAATTTACATAGACGGGTTAAAAGAAAAAGAGGTTGCGGATGAACTCCAAATCTCACAGCAAGCAGTAAGTAAATGGAAAAAGAAAAGCTTGGATTACATGAAGAGTACAATGGAATTGGAAAAGGATGTTTGGAAGAGTGGGGGACTGACTGTGAATGAAGACAGATGAATTATTTATTAAAGGCTTAATGCAGCATCAAAATAGGAACAATAAAGAAGAATTTATTGAAATGCTCTTATTCTATTTTGATGAAGAAATTAAAAACATGTCTAAATATATAAAGATGCCTCGCGAGGATGCTATTCAATCTATTAAAACAGATTTTATTGAATATATTTCAGAGAATTGGTAGAGGGAGGTGAAGTTATGCAAGCTATCGCCGTTAAAATGGGAGTATCCGTAGAAATAGAGAAGTTAAATCAATAAATTAATATTTGAATTAAAAAGGTGGGAATTAGATACTTACTAAAGCCAAAAAAAGCATTTTAGGTACAGCGATTATCTGTATTATAGTTTCCGCAGGGCTAATATCAGAGGCAAACGAAGACAGTCCTCCATATGAAATAAGTAATGGGGATCCATCTAAGGATCCCCATTTATTCAAAGTCTGCAAATAGGAAGTATTCCTGAAAGCTATATTTCAGGGTAAATAATATGATTTCTAGAGACAAAGCAATTTGATGCCTTTTAGGTCGATATTTCTCATTTCGCCGGTGCGGCCGATGGTGCGCCAGCCCCAGGACCTGCACCTTGACCTGCTCCTTGCCCTGCTCCCTGGCCTGCTCCTTGACCCGATCCTTGCCCGGCACCAGGGCCCGCACCGTTCAGCGGAGCACCGGTCATCGGTCTATGAACCATTTGCCCGCCTAGATGACCCGTGTAGCTGACAAGAATCACCGCGGCTAACGCTCCGACCAAGTAAATAGGATTGCGGCCTAATTCAAGCTTTTTCCAAATTAACAAACCAACCCGAATGATAGCTAACAAGATGGTGAGGAACATCGTAATTCGCGCATACATCTCATGCGGAACCACTAGCGGATTACGCCAAGGCGACGGCCCCGTCATGACCGCTGCAATTGCGCCGAGCGCACCTACGACCATGCAAAGCATCCCCGCAGAGTGCCAGTCCCGTTTTTTGAAAATAAGTGCAATCAGATCAAAAATAAAACTAAAGATAAGCAAGGCGATAGGGACATGGGTCACGATGAAATGCATGTTTTTCAAAATATAATCCACTTGGCTTCTCTCCTCTATCTATCTGATATAATCAACACTACATAGTGTAGTTTTCAAGGTAAAAAATGTCAACCCTTTTCCCTTTCTGATAGCAAATCCTGTCTATTTATCTGACATGACTACCATCAAACTGCGAAAATGCTGACAAAAACAATTCGAATACCTGTTAAATCAGACCCATGAGCAGAATAATAATAACTAGTGAAGCGACTATCCGAATGTGGGGCCAGTGTAACGACAACTGCATGTGAGGATCAAGAATGTGTTGAATTCTGACATTCATAGATGTTTCTGCGAAGGAGGCATGAGATAAGGAAATCAGATGCGGTTTCGGTACTTGTTTGAGTAATTTGAGAAGAGCACTGCCCAAGTCCAGCGATTGCTTCATCTGGGTCACGGCATATTTGTCCGCTCTTAGTTCGATCATAATCGGATATTTCTCTGCCAGCCAAGCAAAGATAGGAATATACCACATTGCCTTGGAAATCCCGGAAATCAGTAAGCTGGCGAGCGGATCTCTGTGCTGCATATGGCATTTTTCATGTTCAATCACGGCCTTCAGCTCATTCGGCTCCAGCATCTCAATTAATCCGGTAGAAAGAAGAATCCGCGGCTTCCATAACCCCACTGTCATCGCAATCGGAGCGTCGTAAGCGATAATCTTCAAGTCTCTGGGAGCAAGCTGAAATTGTTCGCGGTACTGCTGGGTAAGGGATGACTCTTCCGACATTTCCACGATCTTCTGCGCTTTCCACGTATCGAGGGTATGACGTATTGTCAGCCAGATCAAGGTACCTAAGGTATAGAGAATAAGAACATTGATGACCAAAAAAGCAACAGGTGGAGGCACATGCAGATGTTTAAATAAGATCATACAAAGATCAAAGATTGTAAACAAAGGTTTCCATCTGAAAAGATGTTGGAAGGCATAGAGCAGCATTTGCACCAAAATAGCTCCTGAGACGACGAGAGAAGCGACATAAACCCATTGTATTCGGGATTCCTTCATCATTATCGATCCTTTTTGAGTTCTTTGATTTTGAGCTCCAGCTTGTCGAGCAGATCCGGATCTACTTTATCAAGCGCATCCACCATATGAGTAACGGCCAAAGAACCGAACTCTTCAATAAGATCAAACGTAAGCTCTTTGGATTGCGTTTCCATGAATACATCTCGGGTCACAACGGGCTTGTACATAAAGGAACGGGCTACCGAATTCTTCTGCAGAATCCCTTTGTCGACCAAGCGATTCATCACGGTCATCACCGTATTGAAATTCATCACTTTATCCTGATCCAGCTTCGCTTGGACCTCTTTAATCGTTAGCGCGGCTGTGGTCGTCCACAGGATCTCCATGATTTTCGCTTCCAAAGGGCCAAAAAAGCGGTTCAACCCGCTGCCTTCATATTTAAAATTATGCATTTTCATTTGCGCTCACTCCTTACACTACAAATTGTAGTAGGGGGTGCCTGCGAAGTCAAGAAATAAACGGCTATATGCACATTAAGCTTTTGACAAAGAGCAAAAAAAGAATTATAATACTTACATAAAGTAAGTTATTAAACATTATTTAGTTGAGGAGGAGTTACACATGAGCATTCAAATCTTTTCGGCTGAACAGCAAGGTGTTGGCGCATTTGATGGCGGTAAATTCCTCGAGCAGCGGGCGATCAGCTTCCCTGGCGAAAAAACAGCCCTTGATCGTGTCGGCCCTCTCTTCTACTGGGCTTGGGGCAAAGCTGCCGATGTTGCAGAGATCGGCATGCATCCACATAAAGCGTTCGAAATTGTCACTTATGTCATCGAAGGACTCGTCGAACACCGCGACTCTCTCGGTTCCCTCGAAACCGTTACGAACGGTGGCGCCCAGGTCATTCAAGCCGGTTCCGGCGTCTATCACGCTGAGGCATTCCGCACAGCGGGCAGCGAAGCCATGCAAATCTGGTTCGAGCCTCATCTGAGTGAAACCGTGAAAAAACCAGCGGCTTATCATCAATACAATCATGAGGCATTCCCAAGCCACCACGGCGATGGCGTTACTGTGAAAGCCGTAATTGGAGGCGCTGCGCCCATTCAACTGGATACACAGGCTAACATGTACGACTGGCAGCTGGAGCCAGGCGCTGCATTCAGCTATCCGCTTGACCCCAGCCGTCAGCTGGCGTTCCTCGTTATTCGCGGGCAGGGCGCCGCGGGCTTAGGCGAGCTGCAGACCTTGACTCACAAGGACTTCGTCGTGGCTCAAGCAGAGCAGCAAGGGGACACCCTGCAGCTGCAAGCTGATGACGGGCAAGGCATGCGCATCATTGCTATTGATGTGCCCCAAGATCCCGGCTACACGCTGTATCGCAAATAAGGCTAACATCATATAAACCAGCCTGCTGGTAATATCCCCTTAACCCTATAACCAAAAGCAAGCCTTCAAGTAACAGGGAAACTCAATTCCCTGACACTTGAAGGCTTTTCTTTTCTGTTCAGTTTCTGCCTTCCCGATCCGTGATCACCGCTGTTGAGTCAAAGACTATTTAACGCGTCGTGATCGAATTTTTAAATAAAAGTTTCAACACTGAAAAAAGTGGAAAGGAAAAGAATAAAAAATAAAAAGCAAAATTATCAAAAAATAAATATATTAAGACAACAATAACGACTCCTATTAGATTGAATACCAATATCTTTAGTAAAAGGGTGCTTTTTATATTTTCTGTCCAGTAATTGATTAGACCTACAATAAGGTTGAAGATGTAAGCAATCAGTAGAGTGTACAAGAAATAAAAGAACCACTGCCCCATATCCTTATGTAGAGAAGTTCGATAATCTATCGTAGCGGCAACGACAGAAAGTATTACACTTACGAAAAATGAAATAATTATTGTATTTAAAAATAGTTCTCTTGCTCGATTTGATGTCATTGTATCTCTTCTCCTTTAATTAAGGCTTATTTACCTTTTATTATCTTTTTTGGTAATCGATATGTCAACTTTCTCAATTGTTCCTTAGAACCCCAGACCAAGTTTTAATAATCAAAAGACGACCAAGGGAATGGTCGTCTTGGGAATCTTAGCCGAAGAAGTCAATGCCATATACACGGACCATGTTTCCAATGTATCGGTCATGTGTAGGCGAACCGTACCAATTGATGACATCATTTTGAGCAACCCTCATACTGGTAGATCCAGATCCATCAAGAATAACTGAATTTGTAGGATTGTAACCGAGTGTTTCCATATGGCGTTTCAAGGTAGGAATATTTACTGATCTATTAGCGGTTACAATCATATAGGCAGAGGTGCTGTCCCATGCAAGCACAGTACGCCAATTGGCTATACTGTAACTAGGTAGTCCTGGTAACCCTCCCGTCCAACTATCCTCATTATAGTCTGTTCCACCAATAACTGCTTGAGCGGTTGGATAATTTGCAAGAACCTCATTTAAATTACTCGCATAAATATGAGTCGCTCTCATGACGCCCGTACCATCTTTATACGAAACAAAGGTCTTTCTGGAGTATTGAGCACTAGAGGTACCATTGTAGGCATAAGAAGTGGTATCACCATTCCAGTAACTGATAGATCTTATTCCGGTAGGAGGGCTACTATAGCCATTATCTGCAGCGAAAAATCCCCCGTTAATTCCAATATGCGGCTTTTGCTGCATCTGAGTATTGATAATTTCAGGCTTTGCCTTCCCAATCTCTGTTTTAATTACTGCGTACTTATAAATCGCTCCAAATTCATTGAATTCCCGTAATGTGAATGTATACGGATATGCCATCAATAATTCCTCCTTTTTTTGAGAGCCTGGTTCGAACCTCTCAATATGTAAGGAGTAAAAGTATTCAGTCTTACAACCTAATCGATAATTGAATAGATGTGAATGCACTTTTAAACCAAAGAACATTTGCATTTATCAGTGATTTGAATTTCAAGGGTTTTTAGTATAAAATAACAAAATGAATTAATAATACGAACTTATGTTCTTATTTAATTACTATAAGTTGTAAAAGTTGGATGATGATCAATAGAAATAAAGTTAGAAAATGCTAATGATGCGATGACTTATTCATCATCAAAGAGTGGGGGACGATTGCGAATGGAAAAAGAGCAGGAAGAACAATTTGTACTTGAATTAATGAAGTATCACGATAAGGACAATAAAGAAAAGTTTATTGAAATGCTCTTATTTTACTTTGATGAAGAGATTGAAAATATGTCTAGATATATAAAAATGCCTCGTGAAGATGCTATTCAATCAATTAAAACAGATTTTATTGAGTACATTACAAACCATTGGTAGGAGGTCCCATGAACCAACAACTTCGATTTGAAACAAAAAAACATCCCTGCGGTGTTCTTCTTCAATCCACTTGGATAACAAGTCGGTAGCCGGCCAGTTATTACAAATGGAGAGCCCTGCAACTACCAGCGCTTTCAGTCTAAACTGAAAAAACGCGCACCGATTGAGTATCGATGCGCATTGGCAGCATAGCTTTTTTCATCTGTCTACTTGACAGGGGTATGACCATACGGCTGGGTTTTCTTCAATTCTGGGAAAGTCCTTTTTCTGCTACTGAAGATCCTGCAGTCTGGCTTCTTCATCGCTTAATGCTTGTGCCACCTCTTGGGCAGGTTGTGCATCCGAATGCATGGTTGCTTGGTCTACGGCTTTCTCCGCTTTGTTGATGGCATTCTGCGCCTGATCTAACGTTTGGGATGTCGGGTGTGACAGCGCACTGGAAACAGCCCGATGAACATTCTCCACCGCATTTTGCGCGGAAGAAATTGGATTTTGCGTTTGAAGACTCGTATCTGTCTTAGTCATGATCGTCAAAACCTCCTAGCGTTGAATGTAGTACAACCGCTATGTTGAGGTTTTTCCTCACATTTTATACATCGGATTCGCTTTCCTTCGTTCCAATACCCGCCACAAGCCTCTGAATACCATAAAAGCAAGACTCGCACCCAGCACATTCAATATCACGTCATCCACATCCAGACTGCCAACACGCAGCAGCATTTGGAGCACTTCCAAGCCTGCAAGCGGACAACCAAACAACAAGAGAAACCAGCTGTACCGCCTCGCAAGTGGAAATAGATAGGGCAGCAGGAAACCAAATGGCATAAATACGCCAATATTGCCAAATAAATTAATGATCCACGTCCGCAGCGGAAAGGCATGAATATGCAGTACATACATGCCAATCGTCCGAAAAGGCACCACATTATAGGCAAATTCTTCTCGCTGATACAGACCGCGGCCAAAACCTAGAAACATCCAATACAGCAAACAGCTTGTATAGCCGATAAAAATCAGCCAAGCCAATGTCCGGGCCCTTTTCCTACTCATTACCGTCTCCTGCTTTTGCACCTATTTTAGAAAGGTAAGGGACTCGAAAGCCTTGATTAATCGATTTTCATTTGCTTCTGTACGAACCGCCTCGTCAATGCTCAGCGACACATGATAAGTGATCTGATTTTGCACGAAAATATAGACGGTTTCCTTATACGGGACCTTAGCTTTATCATAGCTAATATCGAACTTTTTCGCTTTGATATCGTCAAACAAGGTCACATCCGAGCTGGTGTACACATACTCACTATCGTTATCGCGGCTTTTCTTCTGAGCGGCTTCTTCCTTCTTAATTGCGTCTTCATAAGACGATTTGGTGTCTGCCCCTATGGTTAAATCCCCACCGGTGAAACTGAAGATTTTGTTCGCTTGATCCTTGTTGTCATAGGAATTAGCACTTGTCCAATTCTCAGGAACATGCACAGTATATTTGTATTTCTCATTCTTGTAAGTAATCGTCCGATCCGGGTCCATCAGCTCGTCCAGATCTTGAATATAACCAAGCTCTTGGTCCATGCTATCTTTATCCACTTTGATCGTTGAAGTCAAGGTTTCCAGAAGTTCGTCCAGTTCCTTGCCTTTGTCATCTCGCGGATAACTCACTTCCACCTCATATTTGTACTTATCCTTAATGAAAAAGAGAGAGTAACCCGCATTCCACTTATTGCCGAGCGTGTCGGCATAGCCTACTTGCAAGGCAGGCACACCTGCCAGCGTAATCTCTTTGGGTTCGTCAACCGTGCGGTACTTAGGCGCATATAAGGCTTCGAACTGTTTGGTTTGACGCTCTGCCCAAGCGGCCAGTGTATCACCGGAAGAAGCTGAAGTAACCCGAACATGAATCGCTTGCGTGTAATCATCATTAAAGAAGGAAGATCCGCCTGTATAGCCGCCTTGCTGCCAACTGGATGGGAGGGCGAAGGACAAGCCGTACTCATTCGTGTAGGTTGTATTCCCATTGGAAAATACCGAGATATCACGAAGGGAGTCATCCTTCTCATTAAAGGAAAGCTTAAAGCTGTCCAGCAGATCGTTATAACTGTTTTGTTTGAAATCATTGTTGTAGTGCTCTTTCGTTACAAACAGTTGCACTTTGTACAGCTTGCCTTGGTGCAGATAGCCGCGGGTTTGGACATAACCCCTATCCCCAGAGCGGCTGACAATTTTACCAAACGGATTGGTGTCGCGCTTCACATACTGGCGCTCCAGAATTGTGGCTGACGACATGCCGGAATAATCATCCTCATCGTCACTCGCCAAGCGATTCAGCAAGGCTGTAGGCGAGAGTTCGTCGCTCAGCTTGCTCTCTACCGAAATAGATAAAGAGAATTCGCCCTTGGCATCTATGAAGCTAACCGCATCTCCGTCATCGGACTGCCGTCCTTTGACCAGTCCTGCGGGATATTTCATCGACCAGCCGAAGTGGCTGTCACCGATCTTCGTTTTACCGCGATCCGCGTCCAGATAAGTGCCTTCCGCGTCCTGCTTCCACTTCGTCTCTTGCTGCTTCGCTTCGCCCAGGGTGACGGACTTGGTCACTGGGGAACTGCCAGATTGAATGGTGATATCCACCTTCTCGCCTGGCAAATAATGCTTGATCGCCTCATTGTAATCGACCAGCGTTTTCACTTTGCTGGTGCCGATCGAGACTAGGAAATCATCCTGCTGAATGCCTGCGCTCGCTGCTGGTGAATCCGGATCCACATAAGCGACCCGCAGTCCCGTGGAGCTTGGTAAACCAACTACGGCTTCCCAGCTTTCTTCCAGTTCAAGGCCCAGATAAGGCCGTTTGACTTTGCCATACAGTTGAAAATGCTTCAATACATATTTAACGGTATCCACCGGGATGGCAAAACCGAGATTCTCCACACCGATATCCGCATATTTCATCGTGTTAATGCCGATGACTTCGCCTTTCATGTTAATTAAGGCGCCCCCGCTGTTGCCCGGGTTGATCGCGGCATCGGTTTGAATCAGTTGATATTGCGAGCTCACCGAGCGGTCAAGTCCGCTGACAATGCCCACCGTAACCGAATTTCTCAGGGCGAACGAAATCGGCGTGCCAATGGCCGCAACCGTTTCGCCGACTTTAATATCCGAGGAAGAAGCAAATGTGGCGGGCGATAAGCCGGTTGCGTCGATTTTGACCAAAGCCAAATCGCTTTCCTCATCGATATTCGTGGCACGACCATTGTAGGTTGTTCCGTTGGATGTCACGACGACGATATTTCTCATCCCTTTGACAACGTGCGCGTTCGTTACAATAACTCCGTTCGATTCCACGATGACACCGGTACCGTGCGCAAGATTAAATCGATTCTTCTCCAGCGACTTATCCGAGTCGGAAGGCTTGCCAATAATGGCAACGACCGAAGGCGATGTTTTCTCAATAACCTTAGGAACTTCCGTGTTCACTTCAGCTGCATAAGAAGGTGCAGGACCTAGTAGGGAAACAAGCAAGAACGCTGACAGCAGCGCAATGAACCCTTTTTTCTTATATGTATTCCAATTCCCCATGCCGTTCTCCCTCTCTTAACAAAATATGACAGTAGCTAGAATCTAGCATATTTGAGAATGAGAGACAATATAAAGTTTTCATATAAGAGAGATAGCGCAAAATTCTGCCTAATTGCACCCTATTATTCGCTCAGGATGTGTGTATACGGTCAATTGCTCCTTACGAATGAAGCCGACCACCGTAATTCCCAGATCCTGCGCCAAGCGAAGGGCCAAGTCGGTAGGAGCTGATTTGGACAAAAGAATGCCCACGCCGATTTTTGCCGCTTTGAGGGCGACTTCGGAAGACACTCTACCGCTGAAAGCGATCACTTTATCCCGGACCGGTACGCGCTGTCTCAGCAGGTAGCCATATATTTTATCAAGCGCGTTATGTCGTCCAATATCAGCTCTGCTAAGCAGAAGTTCATCTGCTGTGCATAACCCAGCATTATGCAATCCGCCTGTGGCTTGAAAGTCGATGGATTGCTCCTGCAGCTGATTCATAAGACGGAAACATTGCTCGACCGTGAGTTGCAGTGGTGTACGGACCGTCTTGGCTGTGCGGGCATCATTATGGAAGTAGAACTGCCGACTTTTCCCGCAGCAGGAGCCGATGAAGCGCTTGGACACCATCTTCTGGCTTAACTGGTGCAGGTGGCGCAGCTTCACATGGGCGAAGCCTCGCTCCTCCTCCAGCGCAAGCGACTCGATTTGGTCCACGAAGCGAATCAGACCCTCGGAAGCCAGAAAGCCCGTCACCAGCTCCTCTGTGTGGGTCGGCGTATACACAAGGGTCGCGAACTCTTCGCCATCGATTTTGATGGTGAGGGGAGCTTCTGTGGCGATGGTATCTTCATCCGGAATGATCGCGGCGTTCTTATAGCGGTGTACCGTCCATGTGGTCGTAGAGGTAAGCGAGGGCTCCTCTAATGGTCTATGCGGATCGTCTTGCATGCTCGCTCATCACTCCACTTCTGTTTCCAGTTCTTCAATCCGTTTCTCGATGTAGCGTGTATCCTTGTAGGCGTGGTAAGTCTCCGCTTTCTCCACGATCACTGCTGTGTTATATTCCGGAATCCCGGCATACTGCTCATAAACCCCCTTGGGAATCAGGGAATTGCCTTCGGGCCAATGCACCTCGATATTGCCTGATTTGACATCAGCCCGCTTTACCCTGCCGTGCATACTCCCGTAGCTGTTGTAGACGACAATCGCGTCGCCATCGTGCAGCGATAGAGCACCTGCGTCGCCAGGATGAATCAGCACATCGTAGCGATCCGCATCATTGAACGGATCGGTGTCGCTGTAGATCATCGAATTGAACTGCTTGCCGCGGCGCGTCGTCACCGCGAAATGCCCCTCCGGCTTCCGCAGTTCCGGAAGCTCGATAGGCAGCAGCGCGGCGCGGCCATCCGGTGTCGGACAGACACCGTCTTCGCACAGCCACGCGCCCCCGTATTGAAACACATCGCCGCGCTCACGCAGGTGCTGAATGCCGTTGTAGCTTGGCGCGGCCAAGGCGATCTCCGCGCGAATGGCTTCTGCGCTGCCGCAGCCAAGCTGCCCGGCGGCCTCGGGCTTCACGCGGCGGGCGAGATCGGCATAGATCGCCCATTCCGCGCGCGCTTCGCCGATCCGGGGGCCGGCGATCTCGGGCGAGAAGTACACCATCCGCTCCGTCGAGGTGGACGTCCCGCCTCCAGGCTGCTCGTAGCGCGTCATCGCGGGCAGCACAACCACAGCCTCCCGCGCGTCCAGCAGCGTGGAGGTGTTCAGGATGATGTCCTGGTGAACACGGACATCGATGCTCGTCAGGGCTTCTCGGACGAATGCCGGGTCCGGCATCGTCTCGAGGAAGTTGCCGCCGGATGTGTAGAACATCCGGAGCTTGCGCTCCTGCTCCTCGGGCAGGAGCGCGTTCTCGAGGGTGACACCGACGATGTCACCCTGCCAGCGCGGCAGCTCGAAGCCCCAGAGCTGCTCGATGCGGCTGCGGTCGGCGGCGCTGCTGATCTCGCCGCCGGGCAGGCTGAAGGGATCCGCGCCCATCTCGCCGGAGCCCTGCACGCCGCTATGGCCGCGGATGGGCATCAGCCCGCAGTGCTCGCGGCCCAGGAAGCCCCGCAGGAGGGCGAGATTCGCCACCTGCGAGATGTTGTCCGTGCCGAAGCGGTGCTGTGTGAGCCCCATGCTCCACACGAAGACCGCGCTGGCGGCACGCGCCAGCAGCTCCGCGAACTCGCGCATGCGTTCGCGGGTGAGACCGGACGACTGCTCCAGCGTCGTCCAGTCCTGCTGCGCCACGTGAGCGCGCAGCTGCTCCAGTCCGTGCGTGTGCGCCTGCACGAACGCATGGTCAATGGCGGAGCCCGGCTCCCGCTCCTCCATCTCAAACCATACCTTCATGACGCCGTTCATGAAGGCAATGTCTCCGCCGATGTTCACTTGGTACACATCGTCGCACAGCTTCGTGCCGAATAGCGCCGATTCGGCAATCGAAGGAATCCAGTACTTCTCCATAGACGGCTCGTAGTACGGGTTAATGACAATGATCTTCGTCCCTTTGCGCTTCGCCGCGTACATATACTTCGTGGAGACGGGCTGATTATTCGCCGCCACACTGCCCCAGAACACAAGGACGTCCGTGCCGATCCAGTCCTTGTAATTGCAAGTCGAAGCGCCGACACCCACGGAGCGCTTGAGGGCCGTCTTCGACGGCGAGTGGCAGATGCGCGAGGCGTTGTCGATGTTGTTCGTGCCGAGCAGCCTGGCCACCTTCGCTGCCACATAATACGACTCGTTCGTAATCCCCCGCGCCGTGAGATAGAAAGCCGTCTGCTTAGGATTCGTTGCCCTCATCTTCGCGGCAACCAGATCGAGCGCCTCGTCCCATGTCGCTCGGCTAAATCTCCGCTCCCCCTGACGTCGAATGAGCGGATAAGGAATACGGCCGAGCTGCCTAAGCTCGGTGCTGCCCAGTCGGCTCAACTCCTCGATATCCGCATGCAGGATATCCTCGCGAATCGCCGGCATCGTGTTTAATCTCAGCACGTTCAGTCGGGTCGTGCACAGATGCGGTCCTGCCAGGGTTTGGTCGTAGAGTCCAGACACCCCCAAGGCACAGCCATCGCATACGCCTTGCGTTAGAATCCGGTACGCGTACGGCAGATTGTCGCGATTCTGCCAAGCAATTTTCGCTGTTTCGCGAATATGCTTAGGTTTGATTTTACCCATGCCGAATGGCACCTTGCTGACCCACAACTTGGGATCCGGCTTGGCGGGCAGCTTGATGGGCCCGGTATGCTTTGTTTTCCCCATGAACGATTAGCTCCTTATATTGAAAATTTCGGCTTATTGATGCAAAAAACCACCGTAAAACAGTCCTCAGCCCTCTTCCCAAAAGAAGAATCCTCAAGTCATGTTTCACAGTGGTTAGTCTTAGGCAGGTTCGCTACCAAGTGCCAAGCACCTTGCTATATCGATTTATATTTCTTTTCCAAATCCTGATCGAAAACGAAGATCGACATCCCGATATCCTGTTCAATATCGATATCTACGAACAACTGGACGAACTTCGCGCCCAGCAGCTCTTCCATTTCTACAGGCGGATGCTCCTTGTAAATCTCTTTCACCATTTCCGTGCGCGCCGTGCGGAGCATCTGTCTGCCATCGCCCGTCTTCGCCATAAACTTCTCCACCGGGGACAAGTTGCCTGCCATTTCGCAGATCGCCCAACATTTGCAGAAGGTCGTTGTCACACGCTCCGGCCCTTTGCCCATATGCTTCTTGCGATATGCCTTAACCAGATTACTGAATTCGGCCTCCATGCGTTTCATCGGCCAGCCACCTTTGAATGAACTGCTTCAATCATAGCAAGAAAGCATATACCTGACAACCGAATATCGGTCGCATTTTTAATCGTGATCCTCTTCGTCCCATCTCCGGGAGTATGCCTTCTTCGTCACCCAGAATGTTGCGCCTATAATGATGACAAGAGCAATAATCCCCAAAATGATGGCAGCTAGCATGATTCCGCACTCTCCTCTATGACAAACCTGCACGTTAGTCTTGTTTATTACTTCTACTATAGCTGAATTCTATAGAAATGCGCAAAAATTTCGGTTCGCATTGGCTAAGCGAAGAGGCTTAAAATGCGCTGCAGCTCCCGCTTCAACTCTTCATTGGCCGCCAAATTACCCGCAGCTAGTTTCATATTCACATTGGCAACCTTACTGGAACCAATAAGGGACGCCGTCATAAGCCCCAGTGTCAACAGCAGCGAATCATGCGCCTTCTCTCCACCTGTAGCTAACGGCGATGCACTAATAACCGCTGTTGGCTTATCAACAAATTCACCGGAGGAGACAATCCAGTCCAGGGCATTTTTGAGCACACCAGGCACGCCATGCGCGTATTCCGGCGTACTCAGGATAACTCCGTCCGCGGCTTGCAGAACTTTACGCCACTCCTGAACGGCTTGAGGCGGCTCGTCTCCGTCCAAATCGGGGTTGAAATGCGGCAGCTCACCGATACCTTCATAGATGTTGATCTCAATACCGACAGGAGCTAACGCTGATAAGACCTGAATTAATTTGGTATTCGACGACACGGTTCGCAAACTACCTGAGATAGCTAATATGTTCATCATCCAACGTTCCTTTCAATTTGGCTTCTTTCCAATGATAAGCTATACCATTAACGTTAGGGTCAAGGCAGGAATCAGCCCTTTTCCTTATTTTGCATAAAGCCTGTTTATTTGAAACATAATGCAATCAATGCATCGTTTTCCTTCAATCGTAGTTATCCATGTTGAATCTTAGTTATATAAACCCAATACAGAAATCAGGTACTCTTAGAGATGTAAGCACAACCATTTCAAAGTACTTGGGAGGTCACATAGTAGATGAGAAAATCATTCAAACAATGGGTTGGCGTTGGAACAACAGTCGTCATGGCAGCCACCGTGGCAACAGGATGCGGAAATACAGCGAGCGAGACCCCACAGCCATCTGCGCAGGCAGGCACATCTGCAACAGCCAATGCCAAACCTTATGCAGGCAAAACGATCTCGTTAGTCACAGCCAATCACCCTTGGGCCGAAGCCATTAAACCTTTACTGCCTGATTTCGAAAAAGAAACCGGCATCAAAGTGAATGTAGAAAGCTTCTTCGAGGACCAGCTCACCCAAAAGCTGACCGTGCAATTCACATCCGGATCTGCTACACCTGACGTCTTCATGTACCGTCCACTTCAGGAAGGCAAGCTTTTCTACAAAAACGGCTGGGTACAGCCCCTTGATGATTTTGCGCAAAAAGCCAAAGATTACGATTTTAGCGATTTCACCAAATCCGCTATCGGCTCCACGACGGTTGACGCCAAGTTAGCTGGCATCCCGATTATTACCGAGCAAGAAATCCTTTACTACCGCAAAGACTTGCTGCAAAAAGCCGGCATTGCTGTACCGAAAACACTGGATGAACTGACGGCAGCCGTGAAGAAATTGCATGATCCCAAAAATGAGATGTACGGCTTCGTAGCCAGAGGTCAGCGCTCACCTTTGGTGACCCAGGTATCTTCCTTCCTATACTCAGAGGGCGCTGATTTCACAACTGGCGACAAGGCGAGCATCAATACGCCTGAAGCGCTGAAAGCTTTCACCACCTATGGTACGCTGCTCAAAGATTATGCGCCTCCAGGCGTTCTGAACATGTCGTGGCCGCAAGCTTTCGCCATCTTCGCCCAAGGCAAGGTTGCCTTCCTAACGGATGCGAACTCGCTGTACCAGAATGCGACGGACCCGACGAAATCCAAAATTTCTGATCAAGTCGGATTCGCTGTATTCCCTGGCGGCAAAGCAGGTTCCAAGCCTTACAGCATCACCTCTTGGGGACTTGCTATGAATGCCAAATCCGCCAACAAAGAGGCGACATGGGCGTTCATTCAGTGGGCAACCAGCAAAGATGTCGTCTTGAAAACGCAGCAAAAAGGCAACCCAGGCGCCCGTATTTCCGTGTGGGATAAAGCCGAGGGTACCACAGGATTCCCGGCAGAACTCGTTCCGGTTATCAAAGAAAGCGCCAAAACCGGTGTCGATCATGACCGTCCGACCGTCATCAGCGTAGGCGAAGCCCGCGATGCTGTCGGTGAAATCGTCCAGAAAATCATGACGGGCGAGACGAATCTCCAGCCTGTCGCCGACAAAGCCAACCAAGCCCTGCAAACGATCATCGATAAAGACAAATCCAGATAAACCGTTAGTTCCGATGAAGGGGTCATCTTATGACCCCTTTCATCTTTCATCAAAGCCTGTTACCGCCTTCAGAAAGGATGTATGCACCATGCAGTACAGTTGGTTTAACCGCAACTTGAAATGGATCTACACGCTGCCAGCCGTCATCTTCGTTATGCTTATGATGCTCTTTCCAATCATCTATACCGTTCGAATCAGCTTTTATGAGTGGAGCATGTCCGCCACTACGCCGCCCGCGTGGGTCGGGCTGTCCAACTATATCGCATTACTCAAAGACGAACGTTTCTGGCATGCGGCAGGTTCTACGTTCTACTTCACCTTCGCTGCCCTTACCCTAGAGGTTATTCTCGGTATCGCCATCGCTTTGCTGCTGTCCAGAGAATTCCGCGGCAAAAATCTCGTTAAGACCGTTTTCCTGCTGCCGATGGTAGCAACCCCAGTCGCTATGGGTTTAGTCTGGATGTTGATTTATGAGCCTACGATTGGTGTTGCCAACATGATGTTGAAATCACTCGGCTTGCAGCCGCTGCTTTGGCTGGCCTCCCCCAATCAGGTTATTCCATCCCTCGTCATCGTCGATGTGTGGGAATGGACGCCCATGATTGCCCTCATTATTATGGCTGGTTTAGCCACGCTGCCGTCAGACCCTTATGAGGCAGCCGACGTAGATGGGGCAAGCACTTGGAGAAAGTTCGTCTCTATCACGCTTCCTTTGCTTCGTCCAACGATTATCGTTGCAGCTATGCTGCGCTTGATCGACGTTCTGAAAACCTTCGACATCATCTATGCAACAACCCAAGGCGGACCGAACTTCGCTTCGGAAACGCTGAACCTGTACGGCTATGTGCTTGGCTTCCAATACTTCAAACTGGGCATGGCGTCCTCGCTTCTCGTGATCTTCTTCGCGCTTGTGATGGGCCTGACCTTATTCATGATTTGGATGCGCAAAAGATTGGAGGGAGCTTCATCATGAGGAAAAAGAAAGGTCCAAGAATTGCCCAAACACTGCTTACTTTCCTTGTGCTGATCGTGTTTGCTTTTCCTTTCGTCTGGATGCTGCTCGCTTCCTTCAAGACACAATCGCAAATCTTGTCGACCGGCCAGCTGTTCATCTTCAAGCCGACGTTCCATAACTATGTCAGCGTATTCAAAGAATACGACTTCATGAAATTCATCTGGAATAGCTTTCTGGTCGCTGCCGGTTCAACGCTGATGTCACTTCTGCTGGGTCTGCCAGCTGCTTATGCAATCGCTCGCCATCATCTGCAGAAGCTCGGACTGCTCATCTTGGTTGCTCGTATTATCCCAGGCATTACATTCTTGATTCCATGGTTCATCCTGTTTTCCAAAATTCATTTGGTCGATACGTATACCGCCCTTATTCTCAGTCATATGCTTGTCGGACTGCCCTTCATCATCTGGATTATGATCTCCTTCTTCGAGGCGCTGCCAACAGAGATTGAGGAATCCGGCCTCATCGACGGCTGTACACATCATCAAGTATTCCTGCGGATCATCCTGCCGATCTCCGGCCCGGGTGTCATCACAGCCTCCCTGCTCTCGTTCATCTTCTCGTGGAACAACTTCATGTTCTCCGTGATTCTGGCCGGTGACAAAACGAAGACACTGCCGATTGCCGTATTTAATTTCATGTCCTATTCTGAAATCAACTGGGGCGCATTAATGGCAGCGGCATGTATCATCACGCTTCCAGTCCTCATTATCGCTCTGGTTTCCCAGCGCTACGTCGTTAGCGGACTTTCCGCCGGTGCTGTCAAAGGTTAATAACAGAACTCCTGTCTACGAGAGCTGCTGCCTTTCCTTTGGCGGGCATCTCTCGTATATTAAGTTCTAAGTTGGTTAGCTTAGCAGATAGTGGAAGGTGATTGGGCATGCCGTATAAACTGAATATTTTCAGCAAAATTTTAATTCTGCTGGTCCTGCTTCTGATTCCTATTGTGCTTCTGTATAGTTTCACAAACCGCATTACGAATCGTGTCGTCCAGGACCAGATTCAATCGTCCAATTTAAATCAACTGTCTTTCTTCATGCACCAACTGGATGCGGATGTGGAGCGGCTCGCGATGTCCCCTGTCATTCTGGGCAGCGATCCTTATGTCAGGGAATATATCGACCGGTACAATGCGCCGGATTATGACATGCTGAAAGAACAATCGCGCATCATCCAGAAGCTTAGCTTGCAAAGTGTTTCCAGCGGTTGGGTGAACGAGCTTACGATAGCGACACCCAAGGAGAAGCAAGTGCTGTCCTCCAGCATTTTCGTCAATGGGACCGATTCTTGGCCTTGGCAAAGAGCGATTCAGCGAACATGGACCTATGAGCAGCGCGAAGGCGACAAAGGCGTGGGATCGTTTATACGGGAAATTAGCGAGCCGATTCGCGCGCAAACCGTTGAGCAGGCAAATGTGCTTTATCAAGTGAGATTTAGCGTGCAAAATATGATCCAACTGCTGGATGTATACAAAAAAGATAAACGCAGCGACCCTTTTCTGCTTGGTGAACAGCAGGCCATTATTTTAAACAGTTCGTCCAATGCTTCTATCGCGGGCATCATCAGGGCCGAATTCGAGAAGAAGGGCTTGCCGGAATCCGGTCAACTGCAGATCGACATTCAGAAGCAGGAGTACTTGGTTAGTTATGTGAAATCGGAGCAGCTGGGCTGGTATTTGGTCGATTATGTGCCTGTTCAGAAAATATTGGCGCCCATAACGATGACACGCAACTTATTTTACGGATCTATTGCGCTTCTGCTCATGCTCAGTGTGCTGGCAGCTTTTTTGTTGTACAGAAATGTACAAATTCCTATCGGCAAAATGATCCAGAGCGTACAGAAAGTGAAAAGAGGCGATCTCTCAGCACGCATCGACTACAAAGCCAAGAATGAATTCGATTTCCTTATCCAACGCTTCAATGAAATGGCGACGCAAATCCAAGTGCTGGTCGAGGATGTATATGTCGAGAAAATACGTTCCCGCGAAGCTACACTGAAACAATTGCAGTCGCAGATTCATCCGCATTTTCTGTATAATTCTTTGTTTTTCATCATCAATTCCGCCGAAATGGAAGATAAGGAATCCGTTGTGGCGATGGCGCAAAATTTGGCCGAGTTTTACCGGTATACGACAAGAGTCGAAAAGCAGACCGTCCGCTTGCAGGAGGAATTGCACCTGGTCACGCATTATTTGAACATTCAGCAGCTTCGCATTCATCGGTTGACGTATGATATTGCCATTCCGGATGATATGCTGAACGAACAGGTTCCCCGGCTCATTCTGCAGCCTTTGGTGGAGAACGCCATCGTTCATGGCATCGAACGCAGCATAACAAGCAATAGAATCACCATCACAGGTGAGCAAGAGGACGGCTGGAACCGGGTTATCGTCGAGGATAGCGGCCCAGGTTTAACGCCCGAAGGGTTAGCCAAATTAACAAAGCAGTTGCAATCGCCCATGTCTGACGATATTGGCTGCGGGACGTGGAATGTGCATCATCGACTGCTCTATCAATTTGGTGAAGGCTCCGGCCTCACGTTCCATTTGAGTAAACAAGGGGGCTTGCGGGCAGATCTGACTTGGAAACGGGAAACTCGGCAGGAAGCCCTCCCGGCGGCAAAGGAGAATAGACCATGATCCAACTTCTGATTGTCGATGATGAAGCGCACGTCGTGGATCGACTTCACGCTACGATCGACTGGGCGTCTCTGGGGATTGAACAGATTTTCAAGGCTTACTCTGGCCAAGAGGCACTGGAGCTGCTCGAGCAATTCTCCATAGATATCGTCCTGACGGATATCCAAATGCCAGGAATAACAGGCTTGCAATTAATTGCCGAAATCAACCGCAGGTGGCCCAAAACCAAATGCATCCTTCTGTCAGGCTACTCGGATTTCAACTATGCCAAAGAAGCGATTCTTCAGGGGACAGAAGACTATTTACTGAAACCAGTAACACAGCAGGATCTGCTGGCTACCGTCAAACGCGTGATGGATAAGCTGCAAAAAGAATGGCAGGAAGTCTTTTCCACACGGCGGCTCGCCTATACATTCAAGGAAAATCTGCCGCTGCTGCGGGGAAATTTGCTCAATGATTTACTTCAGGGACGCAACCTGACCGAGACCTCCTTGCAGGAGAAAATGCAAATGCTTGAGCTCCCTGATTTTCATGGCCAAGCCTGTGTATGCATGATGATTCGGCTAGAATCCGACTTCCTCGACTACGATATGAGACGGCTGTCCTTAATGGAATATGCTATCAGCAACATGGTGGAGGAATTATTCGCGGAGAAATTCGACACCTGGTCAACGAAAGATGCGCATGATTACTTAGTTTTTATTATGAAACGAAAGCTCGCTATCTCCGAGAAAGAGGAACCTGTCTGGTTGGAACGAACCGCAGCCGTTCTGCAATCGGCCGTGAACAATTATTTGAAGGGTAAAATCTCCATTTTGCTAAGCAGTTGGGGGGAATTCCCTTCTGATCTTACAACCCTTTATCATGCGTCTCTGAGCGCCTTCCGCAAACGGATCGGCAGTGAGCATGAACTGTTGATGCGGCTGGGTGACGAGGCTGTCCAGACGGAACTGTCCGCTTTGCAAAGGCTGTACGAACCCCCTACGCTCAATCATCTCCTGGAGGCCGCTCGTTGGGAGGATACCGCGGATAAGCTTACGCAGATTTTCGATGAGATGGGTACGAAGTTCTCTGAATCCCAGGAGCATCTGCTGGAGGTTTACTTCTCCATTGCTTCAGCTTTCGCCTATATCGCCCACAAAAACGGCCGGCAGCTGCATCAGCTTATCGGCAGCGACTACGAGAAAATGACAGAGGGTATCCCTTTTCGCACCGTCAACCAGCTTCGTGACTGGTCTCTCCGCTCCTTGCAGCGCATGCGAGAGGACATGGATCAAGAAAGGCAGGACAGCCGGACTACCCTGATCAACGACATCCGTTCCTTTATCGAACAGCATCTTGCCAGTGATGTTTCTTTGCAATCCATAGCCGATCATGTTTACCTGCATCCGGTCTATGTATCGAAGATTTACAAACTGGAAACCGGCGATAATCTAAGCGATTACGTGAGTCGTGTGCGCATGGACAAAGCAGCTTATCTGCTGAAAAACGGTCAAGAGAAAATATACGAAATCGCTACACAACTTGGCTATCAGCGACCGCACTCTTTTAACCATGCCTTCAAAAAGCATTATGGAATGACCCCTCAGGAGTATCGTGACCACTATTCGTAACAAGGAGAGGAAGAATCTGATGAAAATCACCAAACTGGAATTGTTTAAAGTACCGCCTCGTTGGTTGTTTCTGAAAATCGAAACCGATGAAGGGATTACGGGCTGGGGAGAGCCTGTCGTCGAGGGCAAAGCCGATACCGTAGCTGCTGCCGTGAGAGAAATGAGCGACTATCTCATAGGCACAGATCCGATGCGGATCGAGGATATGTTTCAAGTGCTATACCGCGGGGGATTCTACCGCGGCGGACCGATTCTGTCGAGTGCCATCTCCGGCATCGAGCAGGCGCTGTGGGACATTAAGGGCAAGTTCTACAATGCCCCTGTATATGATTTGTTAGGCGGGGCGTGCCGCGATCGCACGCGTGTCTACTCTTGGATCGGCGGGGATCGTCCGAGCGATGTCGGGCAAGCCGCTAAGCTGCAGGTTGAGGCCGGTTTCACCGCGGTGAAAATGAACGCCACCGAAGAGATGCACTACATCGATTCCATCAGCAAAGTCGATGAAGCTATCGCCCGCATCGCAGCCGTACGCGAGGCCGTCGGCAAAGATGTCGGCATTGGCATTGATTTCCACGGGCGTGTCCATAAGTCGATGGCCAAAATCATCGTCAAAGAGTTGGAGCCTTTCCGCCCGATGTTTATTGAAGAACCTGTGCTTCCTGAGAATAATGAAGCGCTCAAAGAAATCGCCCGCTATACCTCATGCCCTATAGCAACCGGCGAGCGCATGTACACGCGCTGGGGCTTCAAAGAGCTGCTCGCGCAAGGCATCGTCGACATTATCCAGCCCGACCTCTCCCATGCCGGAGGTATCCTGGAAACACGTAAAATCGCAGCCATGGCCGAAGCTTACGATATCGCGATTGCTCCGCACTGCCCGCTTGGTCCTATCGCATTGGCTTCGTGTTTGCAGCTCGACATTTGCTCCCCTAACGCCTTCATTCAGGAGCAAAGTCTGGGCATTCACTATAATCAGGGCAGCGACTTGCTGGATTACCTGAAAGACCCTTCCGTGTTCCAGTATGAAGAAGGCTTCGTGAAGAATCTGACTGCACCGGGCTTGGGCATCGAAATCAACGAGGAGAAAGTCCGCGAAATGGCCGCAATCGGACATAACTGGAAAAATCCCGTTTGGCGTCAAGCGGATGGCACCGTTGCCGAGTGGTAACTATCAAGCCTGTAATGGGAGCAGCACTCTCTGCTGCTCTCCTTGCGGGAAATTAGCTCATCCCGTAAGTCGTCTGCTTTTAAAACAAATCCAGCTGCCTCGGCGCTAAGCCCTCGTAATCAATCCCCAGCATCTCCATGAGTTCCTTCGCGTTCCCTGCCGCATGTCCTCCGGAATTGTTATTGAAGATCACACAAACCTCCCGCGTTTGCTTGTGCAGCTCCAGCAGCCACCCCTTCCACTCCTGCAATTCCCGCTGATTGTAGTTATACAAATACCTGACCTCACGCCAATTCGTCTCGCTATTTTGCACCCAGCCGCCGACATTGCGGCCATGGAAACGAACCATCGTCATCTCCGGATGCGTCACCTCAAGCACCGTCGGCACCGAGCCAATCCCTGCCTGCGGCTCATCGCAGATGCTGTGCATCCAACCCTCACTGCGCATAAAGCTCAGAGTCTTCTCCCGCATATCATCCGTGAACCAACTCTGATGTCTAAATTCGAGTGCTAAAGGAACATCGCCCATTCTCGCTTTGGCATCGCGCAGAACAGCCACATTCGGTTTCGTGCAATCGAACCAAGGCGGGTACTGAAACAGCACAGCCTTGAGCTTGCCCGCTTCTTGAACCGGCCGAATAGACTGCATGAACACCTCAAACATCTGATCGATCCCGCCTTCAAAAGGGTTCTCGCCCCGCAGATGCCCCGTCATGCCTTGGTAGGCTTTGATAATGAAGCTGAAATTATCGGGTGTTTCCTGCAGCCATTTGAGATAGTTTCGTTCTGGCTGTATCGCGTAGAATGAACTATCTAGCTCCACGATTGGGAAATGAGCGCCGTACTCGCGCAGCTTGCCTCTGCTGCCGCCTAGTTCGTGGTCGCCCCAGCCGGATAGGCCGATGTTGATCATCGTTGTTCCTCCTTCTGCCGTTGTTATCTCTAGCCCATCCCTCGAGCGTTATTATCGCATACACTAGAATATCAAAACTAGCTCCCCTATAAAAGATTTGCATAAAAATAAAGAGAACTTCACATATAACGTGTAAGTTCCCTTTATTGGTTTTTAAAACATGTTAATTCATTAGTCACATTGTCTACTGTAGTGAGACTATTTCAGACATGTACTGTTAATTGTTATTGGGAGGGTATCATTGTTGACCTTGCATTGGTTGTATTCTCACTGGAACTGCCTTGTTTATAAGCGTTCCATCCCCCAATTGTCCTACATTGTTTCGTCCCCATGTCCATATACTTCCATCGTTCTTCATCCCTACGCTAAAGCTTGAAATATTAGGATACAGTTGTGAGGTTGGCGCTTCACTACTTGCCGATACTCCAATTACAGATGTTAACCCTGATACTTGCACCGGTGTGGCGCTATAAACGTTACTTCCATTCCCAAGCTCGCCATGCGTATTCGTACCCCATGCCCAAGCTGTTCCATCACTTTTTATCGCAAGATTGTGATCTGAATTGCCTGCCGAGATAGACACCACATTACTTATCGGAATCTGGTATGGAACATATCTTCCTTTACAGTCGCTTTCGCAGGTCAAAACTGTCCCATCATTTTTAAGAACCAGATTAAAACTATAACCAGCTGATATTGCTTTTATCGAAGATCCAAAGCTCGCTATTTGAGTAGCACCATCGTATCCCACTAGCCAAACGGTGCCATCATTTTTTAAAGCTACAGTTTTACTATTGTTTGCTGAGATAGCAACAATCGAATCTAATTGAGGTATTTGCGTTGGTTGGGAGATGTAGTTTGTATTATGTCGACCCAGTTGAAAGGCAACATTATTCCCCCAGCCCCATACAGTGCCATCACTTTTTAAAACCACACTGTGATAATATCCTGCAGATACAGCTATTACCGAATCTAGGTTTACTATCTGTGTCGGGGACTTAATACCGTTCCCCCATTCCCACGCTGTGCCGTCGCTCTTTAATGCTAAACTATGGCTTCCATTCGCAGAAATAGCGACCATATTATCTAATCCAGGCACTTTAGTATATGTTGATTGAAACCCTCCTGAAACGCCAGTACCCAATTGCCCCAAGTCGTTAGATCCCCATGCTAATATTGTCCCATCATTTTTTAATGCAAGGCTGTGGTTATTTCCAGTTGATACTCCCGGTATAATTGGCAGAGTTGCTTTTATAATCATCCAACTCTCAGACCAACCTGACCAGATATATCCGTCGGATACTCGTATCTTAGTCTTAAGGGGGACCTCCGTTGGCATATCCACTGGAATTCTCCATCCACCCTCTGTAGCTGTGTTATACAGACTTAGATTGCCAGAGTCATACACAATGGTTGAACCATTTAAGACTTGTACCTGATACTCAGTGAACAATGTTCCAATATTATCGCTTAGATTCCAAGAAATTGATGGAGTCTTACTTGAAAATAAAGTGGGTGATGTGGATGTTCCCGAAGGTACGGTTAGTGTCGCTAGAGGCGCTATATTGGCTTTTAGCGTTACAGGTATAGACCTACTGTTAACCGTTCCGTCCCCCAATTGTCCTACATTGTTTCGTCCCCATGTCCATATACTTCCATCGTTCTTCATCCCTACGCTAAAGCTTGAAATATTAGGATACAGTTGTGAGGTTGGCGCTTCACTACTTGCCGATACTCCAATTACAGATGTTAACCCTGATACTTGCACCGGTGTGGCGCTATAAACGTTACTTCCATTCCCAAGCTCGCCATGCGTATTCGTACCCCATGCCCAAGCTGTTCCATCACTTTTTATCGCAAGATTGTGATCTGAATTGCCTGCCGAGATAGACACCACATTACTTATCGGAATCTGGTATGGAACATATCTTCCTTTACAGTCGCTTTCGCAGGTCAAAACTGTCCCATCATTTTTAAGAACCAGATTAAAACTATAACCAGCTGATATTGCTTTTATCGAAGATCCAAAGCTCGCTATTTGAGTAGCACCATCGTATCCCACTAGCCAAACGGTGCCATCATTTTTTAAAGCTACAGTTTTACTATTGTTTGCTGAGATAGCAACAATCGAATCTAATTGAGGTATTTGCGTTGGTTGGGAGATGTAGTTTGTATTATGTCGACCCAGTTGAAAGGCAACATTATTCCCCCAGCCCCATACAGTGCCATCACTTTTTAAAACCACACTGTGATAATATCCTGCAGATACAGCTATTACCGAATCTAGGTTTACTATCTGTGTCGGGGACTTAATACCGTTCCCCCATTCCCACGCTGTGCCGTCGCTCTTTAATGCTAAACTATGGCTTCCATTCGCAGAAATAGCGACCATATTATCTAATCCAGGCACTTTAGTATATGTTGATTGAAACCCTCCTGAAACGCCAGTACCCAATTGCCCCAAGTCGTTAGATCCCCATGCTAATATTGTCCCATCATTTTTTAATGCAAGGCTGTGGTTATTTCCAGTTGATACTCCCGGTATAATTGGCAGAGTTGCTTTTATAATCATCCAACTCTCAGACCAACCTGACCAGATATATCCGTCGGATACTCGTATCTTAGTCTTAAGGGGGACCCCCGTTGGCATATCCACTGGGATTCTCCATCCACCCTCTGTAGCTGTGTTATTCAGACTTAGATTGCCAGAGTCATACACAATGGTTGAGCCATTTAACACTTGCACCTGGTATTCAGTGAACAATGTTCCAACATTATCGCTTAGACTCCAAGAAATTGATGGAGTCTTACTTGAAAGTAAAGTGGGTGATGTGGATGTTCCCGAAGGTACAGTTAGCGTTGCAAGAGGCGCCGTATTCGCTTTTAACGTTACAGGTACGAACCTACTGCTAACCGTTCCATCCCCGAGTTGTCCTACATCGTTACGTCCCCATGTCCATATACTTCCATCGTTCTTCATTCCTACGCTAAAGCTTGAAATATTAGGATACAGTTGTGAGGTTGGCGCTTCACTACTTGCCGATACCGCTATTACAGATGTCAACCCTGATACTTGCACAGGTGTAGCGCTATAAACGTTATTTCCGTTCCCAAGCTCTCCATGCGTATTCGTACCCCATGCCCAAGCTGTTCCATCACTTTTTATCGCAAGATTGTGATCTGAATTACCTGCAGAAATAGACACTACATCATCAATCGAAATCTGGTATGGAACATACTTTCCTTTACAGTCTCTTTCACAAAACCAAACTGTCCCATCATTTTTAAGAACCAGATTTGAACTATAACTAGCTGATATTGCTTTTATTGAATTTCCTAAGCTAGTTATTTGAGTAGCACCATCGTATCCGACTAGCCAAACGGTTCCATCGTTTTTTAAAGCTACGGTTTTACTATTGTTTGCTGAGATGGCCACAATCGAATCCAATTGAGGTATTTGCGTTGGTTGGGGGATGTAGTCAGTATTATGTTGCCCCAGTTGAAAGGCAACATTATTTCCCCATCCCCATACAGTGCCATCACTTTTTAAAACCACACTATGGTAATATCCTGCAGATACTGCTATTACCGAATCTAGGTTTACTATTTGTGTCGGGGATTTAATACCATTCCCCCATTCCCAAACTGTACCGTCAGCTTTCATTGCTAAATTATGTTTCCCATTAGCCGAAACTGCGACCACGTTGTTTAAACTAGGTACTGTAATAAATGTTGACTGAAACCCGTTTATAAAGCCATTACCCAATTGTCCGGAATCATTAGCTCCCCATGCCCACACGGTTCCGTCCTTTTTAAGAACCAAAGTATGACTATCTGCAGTAGCAATGGGTTCATTAATTAACACATTTATTTCACTACTTGATTCGGAAGAATTTCTAGCATAATCATTAGCTTTAACTGTAAATTTATAGATTTTATTTTCCTTAAGATTCGATAACTTAATAGCCGTTGATGAAGTGACCGTCATCAGCGTTGTACCGTCGTAAATTGTGTAATCAGCTACTCCAAAATTATCACTTGCCGCATCCCAAGTTAAAGTAATACTTGTGCTATTTTTAGCGTCGTACGTTAAGTTTTGAGGTTTGGAAGGTGGTGTTTTATCAATTTTAATTTCGGTACTAGCAATACTACTTATGTTCCCGACATTGTCAATTGTTCGTGCAAATATTTGGGTTATACCTTCATTACTGATTACGTAAGAGTCATGATAATCAACCCATTGTCCATTACTTCCAACTTGATACTGGCTCTTCTGCACACCACTCAGAGCATCAACTCCACTATAAATAGCTACTGTAACTGTTTGGTTTGTCCAATTGCTTGTCCTTGGAACTATAGTTGGCGACACTGGCGCTGTCTTATCAATTTTAACTGTTGTTTTTACCTCGTTGCTGATATTTCCTGCATTATCAATCGATCTTGCCTTTACATCTCTTTGTCCTTCATTTGTAATAGTAAACTGATCCACGTAATCCGTCCAAGTCCCATTAGGTTCAATTATATACTGAGTCCTTTGTATACCACTAAGACTATCTATGCCTGGGGAAACTGTTAATGACACATTTGAATTTGTCCATTCAACAGCACTTGCCGTTACTGTTGGATTGGTTGGAGCGGTTCGGTCAATTAAAATTATAGCGTGAGCATCATTGCTAATGTTACCAACTTTGTCAATTGTACGCGCAAAGACATCCGTTGATCCTTCTGTAGTAACTGTTATTGTAGAATTAGAAGGATAATTAATCCACGTCCCATTGGCACCGTATTTGTATTGCGTTTTTTCAACTGTACTACCGCTATCCGTACCCTCATTAATGTTAAAGGAAACATCAGCATTTGACCAATTACTGTTGCTTAGATTAATAATGGGTTGGGTGGGACTTGTTTTATCAATAAAAACAGTAGCACTTGTTTCAGCACTTATATTACCTGCGTTATCAATAGTTCTTGCAAATATTGAGGTTTTTCCCTCGTTTGAAATGGTTACTTCAGCATTGTAATCAGTCCATACTCCGGTAGCCCCAAATTTGTACTGGCTTTTTTGTACGCCACTTATGCCATCCATTCCGCTAAGAATAGTAAACGTCGCATCACCACTAGTCCATGTAGATGGTGAGTAGTTAATAGTCGGTTCAGTAGGTACATGCTTATCAATATTTATTTGTCTTTTAATTGGTTTTGAGAAATTGCCATTCTTATCAATAGCCTGCACAATTAACTCGTGATGACCTTCTGAACTTACAGTAAACGGTTGCAAGTATTCATTAATATCATTACCATCTAATTGAAAAACTACTTCTTTCACGCCGGAATCTATGTCTTCTGCATTTATCGCGACTAAAGTATCTGTAGAGTACCAATCATTTACCCCAGTACTCCCATGAATACCGATAGAAACCGTCGGTAGAACTCCATCTTGGGAACTCCGCGCGTCCAAGATAGATATCGGGAATATTTTGCTATCAGTAGTGCCATCACCATTTACATCTAAGTCTAATATTATAGCATGATCAATATCCGTATTTGACTTTATTATAGTAGTTGGACTTAGGGGTACATTCTCAAACCGAACTGTTTTTATAGGATTATTTGCGTTATCATATTCAATCATAGTAAAATTCATCAAACCGTTATCAGTTCCTATTAACTTCATATCATAAACGTCTTTGTTAAGAAGAACAACTTTCTTATCCCCTAACAAATAGTAAGCACCGTTTTTAATATTACTATCAATAGTACCATCCGTGTTTGGTCCTGCATGGGCTCCACTTTGACTATAAATATGAACATCAACTGGGCATTCATATATTAATTTAAGTGTTGGAGTATCCTTACGTTGTCTTCTAATTTTATCGCTAGCCAGAATTTCCGGGTGACCATTTAAAATATTCAGCACTTGATTTAGAACATCATTATTACTTTGCAACTGTCTATGCATTTCGTCTACATAATATGTTTTATCTGGATTACCCCTACTAATATCAGCACTAATAACAGGAACAGTTCCATCACCATTAATATTACTAACATCATTTACAGACATATTACTATGATCGCCTTTATATTTTACAATACCAGCAGTCTTATTCTGATCCCCTACTATATAATAGGAGTCAACAAGTTGATGAGGAAATTGTATAGTATTATGAAACTGTTTTATTTGATTAATTAATCTGCTATTTACAAATGGTCGTTCCCTCTTTAAGAAATCTATTGTTTCATCAAAAGTATTAAAGTTATCTTTTTTGATATCTACTATAGATCTTCCGTTAGTTCCTACACCAACCTCTTGATACATTTCTCTAGTTACATATGGGAGCGGTTGATTCCCTGATGATGATTGTTTGATAGCTTCAAAATATCTTTCACTAGGAAATAGTTGATAACTTGACATTGCATTCGAAAGTAATGACTGAACAGCTTCCTTAGTACTTCTAGGGAAGTAATTAGATCTAAAAAGATCGCCTGCATATCCAAAAATTGAATTATAATTTTCCAATGCCCCTAATCCTACAGGAGTACCGAGAAATGGCGTTCCCAAAAAGATCGCTTTTTTTATCTTGGTACCACCCGTTTTTTGAATAAATCTTGTAGCAACTAGCCCCCCCATACTATGGGCCACAATAGATACATCATCTGATTCAGATAAATATTCAACATAGGAAGCAAGCTTATCAGCGGCTGTGTCAATGTCCAATCTCCAATCATATCCCATTGGGATGACATTGTAGCCTTCATTTTGCAAAGTTTCTATAGCCTTTCCATAGTACTGTTTACCCGGAACTCCTGGTTGAATATTCCTAACTGAATGCCCTGCCTCATCCAAAGCAAGCTTATCTAATTTGAGCGAAAAATCAAGACTGGCAACCCCATCAATCTTAAACACATCATCATCATATTCTTTTAAATTACTTCCCATAATCCCTGGCAGAAAAATAATATTACCTTTTGGTAACACAAGCACATCTTCTTGAAGTTCATATTTTTTCTCGTAGATATCTTCTACTTCTAAAGTAAACGTATAATTATTAGGCTTATCGATCCTTGTATAAATTTCATCATCTGATCTGTCACTTGTCCTAACAAAAGCTAACTGATTACAAGTCAGCTTCATACTTTTCACACTAATATTGTCAGCATAGTATCTAATTGAAGTAACTTGACCTGCTTTTACATGATCCTGAAAGACTATACCAAGTTGCGGAGCAGCTACAGTATGAAAAAATTCAGATGTTGGATCAGATACATTGCCAGCTGTATCCCAAGCAATTAATTTAAATTTATATCGGGTTAGGGCTTTATTTGGCGTCCACGTAATTGTTGAACTGGCAGCCAATCTTTCCCATGAGTCTAATTCTCCAAGTACAGTACCGTCATCACTAAGTTCTTCAACTGTTAGTTTAAGTGATTTTATTGACTTATTATCATAACCAGAGATATTGACGTTTATTGGTTTACCCTTTTCAAAGGGTTGATTATTTGCAGGAATATTGATTACTGCAAACGGTTTCTGCGTGTCTATCATACTTGGATCAATAAGATTTACTGTCCAATATTCGCTTTTATGACATCCTTGTCCCATAATAGGGTCCATGTAACAGAAAGCATATTTTATCTCGTATTCTCCTGGCTCTTGAGAAGAAGTATCCCATTCAAATGGAATTCGAGAATACGCAGATAAATTCACACCATTTTCACCATGAACTAGATGTCTACTAAATTGATCTAGCTTCTCGCCATATCTATTTGGCTTAAACACACCTATGTATACTTCTGAAATTTGTTGCTCAATATTAATTGAGGTCGTCACAAGATTTCCAATGCTATACGTAACTGGGCTTGGACTTTTCCCATAGGAAGTTATTCTTACATACTCGTTCCCATATACATCACCCGTAATCGTTCCCGTAGTATCTATGGAAACATCACGTAGATACTTTTGCTCATAAGCAGCTACAAGGTTAACTAAACCATATCCGTACTTCTCTTTTTCACCAATAATTTTTGAAGAACGTAATAGCGATAACTTTACTTGTTCAGCAGTCCAATCAGGATGAGCGGACCAAATCTCTGCTGCAGCCCCTGTAATGTAAGCTGTTGAAAAAGAAGTGCCATTAACTGTTGTATAGTCGTTATTATAATTAGTAGTTAATATATTTGACCCAGGAGCTACAAGGTCTATTTTATCTCCATAATTTGAAAAAGGTGAAATTTCCAAGCTTTGATTTAATGCGCCTACAGACATAACTGTAGGATATCTAGCAGGATACTTAACTGCATTAGCACCTTCATTACCAGCAGAGGCAACAACTAAAATACCTGCATCCCATGCTTGTTTCATAGCATCCTGGAGAATAACACTGTTATAAGAACCAGTAAAACTCATATTGATAATATTGATTTTATTTTCAATGCACCAATCTATAGCTGAAACAATCTGACTATAGGAACCATTACCCTCTCTATCTAAAGCTTTAACGGAATATATACTTGCATTTGGTGCAATACCCACTGTTCCATGTCCGTTAATTTTCGAACTGATTATTCCTGCGATTTGAGTTCCATGGCCATTATCATCATTATAACTATCACTTACTAGTGCTACTCCACCTAGAACACTAAGTTCAGAATGAGTTAGATCCACTCCTGTATCTACAATAGCTACTTTAATACCACTACCTAAAACCCCAAAATTCTGAAGGCTTTGGGTGTTTAATGCTTCATATCCCCAAGTCAGTGTCTCATTATTTGGATAAACATTTCCTGCAACAGTGACTGGGTAGTCCGGTTCAATAATAAGTACGTCAGGGTTATTAGATAAATTTTGATATTCTTCATTATTAAGTTCCAATAAAGTCTGATTAAAATTCTTGAACTCTTTAAGAAGTTTGCCCGTTATATTTTGCTTTCTCATAAAACTCTGGCTGATAGTATTCTTTGAAATTTTCGATTTGAATTTCACTAAATATTTTCTTTTAGAGAAGTTATCCATATACACTGAAGAAGTGACACTATCTAAACCATAATGCTCACCTATCTTGCTCTCCGTTGAATACGATTCTCCAGTAACCGTGTCCCTGTCTTGCTTAGTTATATCATTAGGAGCGACATGAGCATTAATCTTTTCTGTTTTGACTTCCTTATTTACATTTTCTGATGCATTACCTGTTAGTGTTGGCATCATAGCGTTAAAAAAAAATAAAAATACTAAAAAAAGAACCAAATTATTTTTGAGCCTCTTCAATTCTGCTCCTCCTTAGAATGATTAGATTACAAAAATATCAGTTAAATACTTAAATTTTTGTTGCATACTGTGCCGCATAATATTGATTAGTACTCTCAGATTCTCACACGATAAATTACTACAGAATACCTTGTACCCTACTTATTAATGAATTGCACAAGATCACTTCCTTCACATATATTGAGATATTTGTTAGAAATCATTGTATTCAACAAGTATCTTATTTTTTTACTTTATTCGGTAAAAACTAACAACTTATTCTATAGTTTATATCCTTACTCAATTGAGTGCATTAAGATAAATTGTATTTTTTTGTATTTTCATGTCGAATTCAGTAAAGATAAGATAAATTGCATTTGTTTTTATAAAATTCATAACACATTTGAATACCCAACAAGAATTTCTTTCGAAATTTCGGTAATCTCCAAATGATCCTAATCACACTTATATAATCATTTTATTTTTTAAAAATTCAGATGTATCACATTAAAATAATAGTTTTGATGAATTCGGATAAAAGAAAAAGTCTTAGAATTCAGACAGACTAATCCAATACATTCAAAAAAAGTCACTTATGTAAGTTAGCGTTGCTTACTTACATAAGTGACTTTTCACCCACATAATATATATTTAATTATTCTATATTCACTTTCTTACTAGAATATATCAACTATTAAAAAATATATCCTTAAAAGAAGAATTTCCTTATTATTTAAGACATATATTAGGGATAGATGACGCCGCATAATTGGCATCTCTACAGGCTAGAAACTTCTTAGATGCAGAATATCTCATTGTGGACTGTTTATTATCCTCAGTGCTTATTAACTCAATTGTAATATCCTCAATATCGTTTAGTGGTCTTATCGACTGTAAAAGATAATTCATATCTTCCTTACTAAGGCTAGCATTTTTTTTGAATATATATAATGTTTGTCCTCCAAATTGTTCAATACTTACTATTGAGAAGCCATCTTTTAGATTTTGTTTATAATACAAAGAATTTTCATCAATAGTTTTTTGATATTGTTTATTCTCAAAATCCTCAAATATATACGTTCCGGTATTTAATAGGACAAATAGAATAACTGCCCCCCATAGACATAGGATAAATTTATTGATATTCAGAAGTTTATAATACACTTTGTAAACAATAGTGATAATTATCATCACAAAAATAAGTATTGCACTTTCTATTAACTTATCAATTAGATTCTTAGGGGTTGAGAAAAGGACTCTCAACGGATCAATCATATAATACCATAGTCTAGTAAGTAATAAAGTGGAAATCAAAACAAAAAATGCAGTAAAATAACGCCTCAATATATTCACCTCTTTTGTACTAGTCTGAGTTTCTAGTATATAAAAATACTATTTATATTTTATCACAGTAATTTGATACTATCGCACTTTCTAGAATGAAGCATGAAAATGAAGTACAGAAGAGTAATTAGGTGATACTACAGCAAACAAATTTCAATCAAAACTTTCACTTCCTATATTTACTTATCAATCTATGTTTAGTAATTCATATTCGAATTATAATATTCACTAAGTGATTTTAACCATAAAGGTTAAAATACTTCATAATAAGTGGTTATTTTGAAACATTTAACCCATTATAGCCCACAACTGTACTTATATCGCATAGAATGAACTATCTAGCTCCACGATTGGGAAATGAGCGCCGTACTCGCGCAGCTTGCCTCTGCTGCCGCCTAGTTCGTGGTCGCCCCAGCCGGATAGGCCGATGTTGATCATCGTTGTTCCTCCTTCTGCCGTTGTTTTTCTATATTTTACCTATCTGCGAGCAAGGGGACAACTAGAAGACCCGTGTAACCCCAATTCGTTTTTATTTTATATTTTGAGATACTTGAATTTTCTTTATTAGTTGCTCCTTTGGTAACTTTAAATCCGTCCTTGTATACAATGTGATATTCAAATAATTATTATCTGTTGTATAGTAATAAAAACTAATCTCCGAAAACCTTAAATCATTTAATAAAGTTGCTACTCCTAAGCATTTCTCAATAAACGCCTCATTTGATAAATTTTCACTGCCTTCGTTCCACTTGATTACTGCATTCATAGATGTCGGTCTTATGTTACTGTTAATCATTTCAGTAAACTTCATCGAGAGATAGTATGATTCCATATTCTTAGACTCATTACTATAACCATTTCCACCAATAAAGTTTATCGTAGTATTGCTCATTCGGATAATGGGAGAAATCATTTGATTAACGACGTTGGCTCCTTCAATTTTAAACTTTTGATCCAACAGATTCTCAAAAACTACTTCTCCTTTATCGTTTAATTCGATCCAAAATTTAATTATCATCCCATTTATTTCTGCTGTTACAGGAACATTGTAATCCAAACCAAATACTGAGGAACCAGGGGAAAACAATTGCTTTTTTGGACTAAATATTTGAAATGAAATAAAATTATATTTATTTTGCAAATTCTTAAACGCAATATTTTTTACTCGATGATGATCCCAAAGTACATGTATAACAAAAATAAAAATAATTAATAGCACAAAAATAGTAATAGTTTTTTTCCCATTGCTCACAAGCTCCCCAACCTCCACTTCTCTTACAGCAAATCTATATTTTCCAACCCTTCAACGAAATTCATATTAATTTCAAGCTAGAGATAATTAAAAACAGCAAAAGTCTAGCTTAAAATTCTTGATTACCATAGATTCAGTGACCATAAATACAATTAGGACTAGAACGAGATACCATTTCCTGAAAAGAATTGAACATACTAATACAATTGTTGGAATTAGATAAACCAGGACATTTTCAATAATTATTAACGATTCATTTCCAATCGGACCGAGTTTGGTATCGACAAGAATTATTAGTAAAAATTCGACTATAAAGTATGTGAATCCCAGTATGAGTCCCCCTAATATAGCTGATGTTACATATACTATTTTCTTTGACATCTCCAGTAATCTCCTTAACTTCATAGGTTGAATTATAATCACTCTGAAATATAAACCTACAGTTTCCATAAAATACTTACTTTTACTTTATTCGATAATTCAAAACAGTTCCATATGAGTTTATATGTTATTCGAACTAGTTGCATTAAGAGATAATATAATGATTCGGACCCGCCAACCAAAATGCATATCCCAAAACACTTTTATCAGCATGTAGATCAACCTTAGAACTTCATAAATTCCATATCATTAAAATTCCCCAAATGTTACATTTATCCAAGAGACTAAAACTCCATATTCCCAAGAAATAAGGTGGCAAGTTGAAAGACACTTTTAATAGAAATGTAATTATTTATACTTCTTCTCTAACACTAGTCATCATTTTAATTCTTTCAGTTGTCCTTATTTATTTTAAATACTCACTGAGTTACTTGGAACCATCTGGTTATGTTGAAGGAAGTTGGGTAGAATTACCGGAGAAACATGGAGAATTTAGATCAATTGCTTTTGGCGCTGGAGTATTTGTTGGGGTAGGATCAGAAGAAATCGCATCATCGCTAGACGGAGAAACATGGACCTACCATTTGACAGACTCTAAAGAAGAAACTCGAATGCTGAATGATATCACTTACGGAAATGGGCGTTTTGTTGCAGTAGGATATCGAGAAATAATAACCTCATTGGATGGTGTTAATTGGTCAAAAATAGAATTAGAAATTAAGAATCCGTTGCAAAGTGTTACTTATGGTAATGGTGTTTTTGTAGCAGTAGGATCTGGAGGATACGGCGCAGTCATGCGATCAAACGATGGACTGATATGGGAGAAATACGAAAGTTATCCCCATTGGGATGTTTGCTATGGCGATGGTTTGTTCGTCGCGGTAGGCGCCTACGAAGCATCCTTTTCGACTGATGGGATCTCGTGGACTAGAGTTACGATTCCTGAAAAATCTGGCGGAGGTTATCTTACTACAGTAGCATACGGTAATGGTCAATTTATCGCAGTAGGGGCAAGAGATGATTTAGGTAGTGTTTTATGGACTTCAACGAATGGATCAACTTGGAGAGCCATATTACAAGTAAAAGACCATATCAGTGATATGACATATGCACACGGTCAATTCTTTCTTGCTGGCATACAATCATTTATATACTCCGAAGACGGACACGCATGGGATAGAAAATTGCTACCACCGGGCCTGAGTCTATCCGGTATTTCTTACGGGATCAACGAACTGGTTGCTTCAAGCTCACACTCAAAAATTTTAATAATTAAATAATATTTTCAGATGTCAAATAAGCAAAGGTGTCAGCTTATGATAGAAGTGTTACTGGGTCTAATTGCATTTATCCTGATAATAGTGAATATAAAATATAAGATGAAAACATCAATACAAATTACAATTACAATAGGAATATTATTACTACTTGTATTTCTATCGTTTTCTTATATCTTTTCTAAAAAACACAACTTATCTTATTGGGACTATCGGGATTATAAGAAACAAGCTTTAAATTATTCAAAAGAATATGACCCCTTACATACCTATGAATTTATCAATATAGTTAATCAAGGATGTACTATTATGATAGGATGTACTATTATTGTGAAACTAGAATCTAGCTCAACTGGAGACACGTTGAATGTATTATTTAACAACGGCAGACTTGTGCAGTTTGCCCGTCCAAAGTGATACAAAATATTATTAATATCTTATCCTTAAATCAGATAGTTAGTGCGTCGAAAAAACTAAAATGCCCATCCCTGCCGAGTGGCAGGGATGGGCATTTGCTTAAAATTTACTCAATAACAACCGTGAAGAATATCTCCTGCAAATTATTTATCTGACCGTTAATTATATATTTCAACCCATAAATCGCATATATATTAGCGCCTATTTTAGGATCAGGTTTGGAAAAATCGATTTTATAGTAGGTTATGCCGTTGATTATGACAAGTTCTCCAGGGACAGGTGTTTGTGAGCCAGCTATTCCAATGCTAGCATTAGAAGTATCTAGCGTCCCCTTCAAGTTACTTCCATAAGGGATGGAATCACTGTCCTTCAATACGAGTAATAAATAGTCAACATTGATCCCTTTAGAAATTACAAAACGATTCTCTGATAATGGTGTCTTAACAAGTTCACTATACACCTGATCTGTTACTGAGTAGGTCTTCCCCCCAGCAACCTGCAGCGACATGGACACTTCAAAATTAATTGCTGTTGGATCGGAACAGCCCATATCGTTGCATGCTTTAACAGCAAATGTATAGCGACCTGGCTCTAATTTATCAACCGTGTATTGGGAATATAATGGGCTGCCGACTTCTTTGTCATTCAGATAAACTTTATAAGTGATTTTATTCCCCATGTCTACCCAGTAAGGAGTCCATAAGATAAACTTGACCGCTGAGCCAAGCTGTATAGTTTGCAGTCCGGTTACTGATCTTGGCTTCGTATGCAATAAAAGTGTTGCAGCTACATACGATTCTCCTGATGCAATGCTAAAATTGCCTGTTGCAGCGGTAGAATATCCTGGAAAAGTCGCCTTAACAGAATAAGTAACGCCTGGTGAAACATTTTGGAATACATATAATCCGGAAGCATCCGTTTGAACTTTCTGATTTGTTCCTACTAACTCAACCGTAGCATTGGAAATCCCTTTGATCCCATTTTCCGTCATTTCATAAATCAAACCGCCGACTGCCCCCGGAACTTGTACACCTGGCAATGGAATACTAGGTACAGGATAAGCATCGGTTGGACACGTAGTCGAAGTACATCTATTCTCTACGCTTCCCACAAATGATAGGTGGGCATTAACTTGTTTATAAGTTACATTATACTTCGTGCCACTTGTTTGAGCGCTTACTGTTAATAACGCAAACTTATTAAGTTGCGGGTATTGCGATACTGCCTGAACTTGTAAATTGTTATCAAACTGATAATCTGCTGTTTTGGAATTAATAATCGGTTGGTCAAATTCCACTAACACCAAATCTCCACGTAAACTTCTCATGTTGACAATTTTGGAGTCGTGCTGCTTGACTGTAATGATGAATGTTTTAGTAGCACTAAAAGACATCTTATAAAAGGTTACTTTTAATTCTACTGTAGCATCTCCTGCGCCAGAAGCTGGCCTGTTGAGGGGAGCCCATGAAGAAACGAGATCTGACCGATCGGACTGCCAGACAGCTGTAACTCCTGTTCCATCCATTTTGGGAAAAGTAATGGTTTTGGTAACCGATGATGCAGAGTCACCCGCTTGGAACTGCAGTTGGTATTGGCTTATTTGATTACTAAAATCAATAACAGAACTTTTGATAGTTTGATAGTTTGGTAGATTTGGAAAATCAGCATCAACAGCACCGTACTTTCTCGCAACGGCTACTGCCTTGTCGGCTGCATCAATTTTAATTAAATGTGCAGATAGTTCTAGACTGTAGACAGCTGCCTCATTGATCGCCTGATTGGCAAGCTTTTTCGAATCCACTTGTACTTGTCCATCGACTTCTAAGTTAGGATTGCCTTTGGGAAGATTCCAGACAGCTTCCGGATCCCCTTTAACTGTAAGGAGCGTATCCGTCGTAATTGCTTTTAAGTTAGTCCCCGCTCCGAGTTGGAGTTGCGTACCTGTTAATCCACTTTTCAACTTTAAGGATTTGATCACCGTTGGAAGTGCATTGCCTACGCTTGGAGGATCAATCTGAATCGTCGTATCCGGCGCCTCCACAGTGATTTCCCCGTCAATATTCCCTCTAAATCGAACTTCTTTTCCCGTTGCCGCGGAAAGAATCCTGATTTTTCCCAGAGTTCCATCCAAAGTGGAGGATTCTAGGACAGCCTGAGAACTCACTTCCGTATCTGCGACGACAGTCCCGCCTAAGACAACAACACGTACAACTTGATTTCCGTTATTTACAGCATTTACTCTAAGTAAATGAACACGCGTATTCGATAATTTAATCGAGCTTGTAGCCCCGGAACGAATCTCTAAATTTTGCACAGTAATGTTAGTAAGTGTAACTTCACCGGTTGGACCCGGATCGACGGTTAGATTTTCAACAGTTGTTGCACCGCTCGTTGGACCATATGTACCAGAAGCACTAATGGTAATCGAAGTTAATGCCTTACCGCTGGCTAGCTGCTGCGCCACTGTAGGAACTGCAGGTGCTCCGCCACCGCCACCGCCACCGCCGCCAAAGAATGCGGCTTCTACGCCAATCAAAACTTGATCTACGGCTACTCCCTTATAAGAAAGCTTGTAGGAGGTATCCTTTTTCTGAGCGGAGGTTGTTAAAACAACAATGGATTTGCTGCCTGTTTTAAAAGCAATGTCCACTACTTTTAGATCCTGATCAAAAGCAAATTCCTCTTTGGAAATTGTCGCCAACTCGGACGAAAATGTCACTTCTACGCTCGTGTTGTTTACGACTGACACCGATTTAATCGGAGACGGGTGCTGGGCTGCAGCCAATTGCTTCGCTTTATCTACATACTGAGAGGCATGCTGCGTAAATTCATAGGCTAATCTTGCCAAAGCTTGGCGCTCAGCGTTATCTTTGGGATTAAACCGGCTGCTCCCATTCCCATCATCTGAGCCGCTGATAAAGCCGATCTGGGAAGCGAGGGCGACATGCCCCTGTGCCCATTCAGCAATTTGCTCTTTGTCAGCAAAAGCGGCGGATGCCGTTAATTGACTGGCGGCTTTCTCCAATCCAAAAGCACGAATAAAGAACACAACCAGTTCTTCACGCGTCACGTTAGCATCTGGTGCAAACGTCGTAGGCGATGTTCCCTGTGTGATGCCAGAAGCGACCAGGGCTCCGACATAGCCGCGATACCAGCTAGATGTATCTACATCACTATAAGACTCTGCTTTCGCAGCATCTTCTTTCAAACCTAAGGAAAGAACAAGAATTTTGGCCAGTTCTGCTCTCGTGATCGCTTTACGCGGTTGAAAGCTGCCATCTGCGTAGCCCGAAATAATGCCTTTGGCTACAAGCAAATCAATCTCTGTTTTTGCGTAGGAATCCAGCGTATCACTAAGATTCGTTTGTTCAGCTGCTGAAGCAGATACGGGGACAATGAGGCTAAACATCATTGTCAAAATAAGTAGAAAAACGGTCCATCGAGTTTTACGTATTTTCATTGCCATTCCCCCTGATGAGTATAAAGAACTAGTAAACTAGGTAATTATACTAGATTTTAAAGGTCATCGTAGGAGTATAAAGGAAATTTTATAATTCCTTTATTACTGCAGTTTCTTCAACCCTGACAGATAGTTGTCAGGGTTCACATACTATACTGAACTTACTACTCCCCATCAAAGGATCGTGTTCCCATGACAACTACTTTAAGCACACTAGCGCTTAACCGAGCCCTGCTCGCTCGGCAACTGCTCTTAACCCGCTCGGACCTGCCCGTTCGCGCAGCGGTCGAGCATCTGGTCGGGCTGCAGGCCCAGGCTCCTAACCCACCCTACGTGGCGTTGTGGACTCGGCTGCAGCACTTCCGGCATGAGGCGTTGTCGCAGCTCCTCATGGATCGCAGCGTTGTGCGCATCGCTCTCATGCGCTCAACGATCCACCTCGTCACGGCAGACGACTGCGTGACGCTGCGCCCGCTCCTGCAGCCGGTGCAGGAGCGCGGCTTGAAGGGCACGTTCGGCAAGAAACTCGCCGAACTGGATCTGGATGCGCTCGCCGCTGCCGGGCGAGCGCTCCTGGACCAGCAGCCGCTCACCTTCAGTGAGCTCGGCAAGCGCATGCAAGCCCTGTGGCCGCAAAGCGACGCCACAGCCTTATCGCAAGCGGTGCGCTGCCGCTTGTTCAGGTGCCGCCGCGCGGCATCTGGGGCAGCAGCGGTCAGGCCGCCCACACCACGGCGGAGGCTTGGCTAGGCCGCCCGCTCGCCGAAGGCCCAGACCTGGCCGCCATGCTGCTGCGCTACTTGGCGGCCTTCGGACCTGCATCCGTCAAGGATATGCAGGTCTGGTGCGGGCTTACCCGGCTGCGCGAGATCATCGAGCAGCTGCGCCCGAACTTGCTCACCTTCCGCGACGAGCAAGGTCAAGAACTGTTCGACCTCCCGGACGCCCCGCGGCCGGATCCTACAACCCCAGCTCCGCCACGCTTTCTGTCGGAGTTCGACAATATGCTCCTGTCTTTCGAAGATCGCACGCGCATTCTTGCAGATGAAGATAAGCCTCTGGTCTTCACTGAGAATGGCATCATTCGCGCCACACTGCTGGTTGATGGATTTGTTTGCGGTATTTGGTCGGCTGCACAGAAGCACCAAACAGCCACCTTGACCATTAAGCTATTTCGGCCCATAGCGGAAGAACAACTGGCGGCTATCCAGACCGAAGCTGCCCAGCTGTTTGATTTCATCGCACCCGATGCCCAAACAAGGGACATTCGCATCTCATACTAAGGAAAACTTAGCCTGCGGCTAGGTCATCCAGTCCATGCACCTTGAGGCAAACCCAAACCCCTTAACGAACTCAATACCCCTTATTCGGTCAAAATCGCTCATTCTGAAATTCTAATGAATCCCTGATGCCCTATTTGAAGCTAATGATCACCTTTCCGCCTACAATTTGCTCGATAGCGTTAATCCAGTTCATTATTGCGCCAAAGTAGCCATTTTCAGGTCTATAAGGATCCTACAGTTCATTAGATGCCCTCTGAGACCGAAAACCCCTAAAGCGCAGCCTGAGGTGGACGTCAGTAAATAAGGGGAAAGCTTCGCTCACCCCAAACCCAAAAACATATAGATTCTGTGAGAAAACCTCTATCGAGGCCATTCAAAGATGAGCGACCGCGTTTAGATGTAGGTTTTATCGCCAAATAGAAAGACATTTTCGGGAACCGTATACTTTCTATTGTAGAAAAAAAAACAAACCCCGAGATCACCCTCGAGGTTTGTTTCCGAATCGTATTATTTCTGTGCTTTCTTCTCCCACTTCGCTTTCAAGGCACTCTCAACTTCAGCAAATACTTGCGCTGTCGTTTTGCCGTCCGTGGAGATGCCCAGCTTAGCTGCTTTCTTATTCACAGCTGTTGTTTGCTTAGCTTCCTTGCCAGCCTTTAACGCTGCACGAATTTCTTTACCTGTCAAACCATCAGTTGCAATGCCCGCTTTGACCGCTTTGTCTTTCAGCTTCGTTAAACCCGCTGCTTTCAGCCCTGCCTTAATATCTTTGTTGGCTTTGCCTTCCGTGCTGACTCCAAGCTTCGCTGCCTTCTCTTGCAGCTTTGCTTCGGCCGCGTCCTTGATGGCAGCTTTTAATTGCTCCGCCGTTTTGCCCTCCGTGCTGATCCCAAGCTTCGCAGCTGCTTTGTTCAAATGCTCCGTCTTTTGAGTCGCAAGCGCAGCTTTGATCTCGGTTTTGATTTGCTCATTTGTTTTGCCTTCTGTTGCTATGCCCAGCGCTTGCGCCTTATCTTGCAGCAGCTGTTTCAGAGGATGTGATGTACTTGTTGTCGCAGCTGTCTTGCTTCCTTGTGCGTTTTCCGCAAAGGCCGCTACCGGAACGGATAAAACAATTGCACCCAACAATGCTATACTTGTTAACTTTTTCAACATAAGTATCACGCCTCGATTCGTTTCGTCTATGTTTACCTTACGAACCCTATCTTACTGGATAGTTATGTCATAAGTTTGTCATGCGGCGAAACATTCGCAGCGGGTAGAAAAATTTTAAAAACAGTCCCCGCCTGCAGCTTGGACTCCACTCTTATCGACCCGCCGTGCGCTTTAATTATATGCTTAGAGATCGTTAAACCGAGACCAGCACCCGATATGTTGCGGCTTTCATCCGCTTTATAAAAGCGATCGAACAGATGCGGCAGCTTCTCCGGCGCAATACCGGGACCGTTGTCCCAAACCTCGATCCAACGCTCGTTTTTGGTCTTTTTCACGCGAATCCCGGCTTGGGCTCCTTGATCAATATGGTTGATGGCATTATCCAGCAAATTAATGAACACCTGCCGCAGTCGATCCGCATCAGCCATGATCATGTAAGGTTCATCAGCCTGGGCATGCAGTTCGATGTCTTTTCCCTTCGCCTTCATCTTGAGCTGCGTAACGACAAGCCCGATAACTTCCGTGACGTCCATTGCTTGCAGATTCAGCTTCACCTGCTTCTCCTCAAAAGAAGACAGGTCCATCAGATCATCCACCAAACTGCTCAATCGCAGTGTTTCTTGCAGGGAAACTTCGATGAATTCCTTCGCGTCCTCCGGTTCCACTACCCCATCAGTGATTCCTTGCAAAGAAGCGCGAATCGTTGTCAACGGTGTTCGCAGTTCGTGGGAGATTTCCGAGAGAAATCGTTTGCGCCCTGCTTCCACCTTCTGCAGCTTACCGGCCATCCGATTCAGAGAGCCCGATAACGAGGCGATTTCGTCCTTGCCTCTGACAGGAACCCTCCCGCTGAAGTCCCCCAAAGCCAAGGCTTCCGCAGTTTTACTCATCAGCTGAATCGGCTTCACGAAATGTCTGGAAACAAAATACAACACCGCTATCGCCAACAAAGCAACGGATATCGCAGTTATTAAAATCGCCTGATTGATTCCATTAATAGTCCCTTGAATGCTAACAATTGGCGTATATAAGAAAATGCCTCCGATCACGCTGCTATCCTGAACAACAGGACGTCCAACGATAAGCATTTTGATCGCATTATTTTGCGAAAAATTGCTCCGCACCGTCACCTGATTACCCGCCAGCACTTTATCCACCCATTCCTTGCGCGCAGGGGTTTCGCCGACGGATTGAACTTTGTCCAAATTCACTTTGGGATGCTTAATTACCGCAACACGGACGTTGGATGATCGCTCAATAGCACTGATTTGCTTCCGGAAATCTTTCAACAGCGTCGAACCATCGAGCAACCCTTTGGCCAGCTCATCGACTTGCTCCACCTTTTCCAGCAAAAGCTTCTCGCTGCGGTCATATGTCTGCTGATTCATGGTATAGCCAATTGTTCCGGAAATCGCCAGAATGGATACAATTGTGATCGACATATAAACAAATAACAACTTTCTATAAAAGGAGTTCAGCATCCGTCAGGTCCCTCGAACTTATAGCCTACGCCCCAGACGGTGCGGATCGCCCAGTCATCTTTGCGCTCTGTGAGGGCAGACAGTTTCTGCCGCAAGCGTTTGATATACAAGTCGACGACCCGATCCTCGCCTTCGAAGTCCCAGCCCCAGATCTTCGCGATGAGATCTTCGCGCGTGAACACTTGATTCGGATTGCGCATGAAAAATAGCAGCAGCTCATACTCCTTCTTAGGCAAAGCTACGGACTGCCCTTCAACGGTCACTTCGTGAGACAGCACATCCACGCGCAAGCTTCCGACTTCATAGATGTGTGATGGCGCGGCTGCTTCCGTCCTAAGCTGTGTTCGGCGAAGAATCGTAGTGACGCGTGCCACTAATTCATTCGGGTCAAAAGGTTTCACCAAGTAATCGTCGGCGCCCATTTGCAAACCCTCGATCCGCTCGTCTACGTGACCTCTTGCCGTCAGCATCAGAATGGGCACATCGCTTTTCGCCCGAATCATCTGGCAGACCGACCAACCATCCCGTTTGGGCAGCATAATATCAAGAACGATGAAGTCCGGACCCAATTGCCCGAACTGCGTTAACGCCTGCTCGCCATCATGGGCCGTAACCACGAGATAGCCACTCTTCTCCAAATACAGCTTCGTAATCCGGCAAATATTAAGGTCATCATCTACGACCAGAACGGTATTCATGCAGGCGGCACTCTCCTCAGCAACGTGTGTCTATATATGCTACATGACTTCGCGTCATGCGGCTTGTTTTCGTCCTTCTCTACACAAATAGTACAGGAATTTGAATTTGAAGAATAGCTTAACTTCTCACTCTGCCTGTTCTCAGCCATCCACCTATTATTCTCTCCAAAGCAGAAGAGGCTGCCTCGCAGTCAAGTTCGACTGTTGAGACAACCTCATCGGGATGATTTCCTGCTTATACTTCAAACGAGCTTTTCAGAGAGACAATCAAGTTGAACACCAGTTGCTCACTTGTTGTGTGTTTGGGATCGACGTTGAAATAGCCATGGCGGAAAAATTGGAATTTATCCAGCGGCTTCGCTTGCTTCATGTTGTCTTCGACGAAACCTTTGACGATTTGCAAAGAGTTCGGGTTCAGGTTCTCTAGGAACGTAGCATTCTCGTCCTCCGAGTCGTCCAGAATCAGTGGTTCGTACAAGCGGAACTCCGCAGGTACGGCGCTTTTCGCGTCAATCCAGTGGATCGTTCCTTTCACTTTACGGCCTGTGAAGCCGCTGCCGCTCTTCGTTTCCACGTCATATGTGCAGTGAAGCTCAACGACCTTACCGTTCTCATCCTTCACGAAGTCATTGCATTTAATGAAATAAGCATGTTTCAAGCGCACTTCGTTACCGGGAAATAAGCGGAAATATTTGTTCGGCGGATTTTCCATGAAGTCGTCTTGCTCGATATAGATCTCGCGGGAGAACGGAATTTGGCGATTGCCCATTTCCGGATTCTCGGAGTTGTTCTCGGCTTCCAGCATCTCCACTTGATCCTCGGGATAGTTGGTGATGACTACTTTCAGCGGGTTCAGCACGCCCATGGTGCGCAGCGCCTTTAATTTCAGATCCTCGCGGATAAAATGGTCCAGCATCTTCGCGTCCACCGTGCTGTTGCTGCGGGCAACGCCGATTTCGCGGGCGAAATTACGAATCGCTTCCGGCGTGAAGCCTCTGCGGCGCAAGCCGGAGATGGTCGGCATCCGCGGATCGTCCCAACCGTCAACGGCTTTCTCATCAACGAGTTGTTTGAGTTTTCTTTTGCTCATCACGGTATTCGTCAGGTTCAGACGGGCAAATTCGTATTGTCTAGGGACATTCGGCATCTCGCACTCGCGGATAACCCAGTCGTAGAATGGACGTTGATCCTCGAATTCCAGTGTACAAATGGAGTGCGTAACGCCCTCAATCGCATCCTCAAGCGGATGGGCGAAAGCGTACATCGGATAGATGCACCAGGCATCGCCTGTATTATGATGGTGAGCATGCACGACACGATACAGAATCGGATCGCGGAAGTTGATATTCGGTGAAGACATATCGATCTTGGCCCGAAGGACCCGCTCGCCGTCTTTGAATTCTCCCGCACGCATGCGTTCGAACAAAGCAAGATTCTCTTCTACGGAGCGATCACGGTGAGGACTGTTGGAGCCTGGTTGCGTTAGTGTTCCACGCGTTTCACGAATTTGATCGGCTGTTTGGTCATCCACGTATGCCAAACCTTTGCGAACCAACACAACCGCGCGTCTGTACATCTCCTCAAAATAATCCGAAGCAAAGAACAATCCGTCCCATTGGAAACCTAGCCACGCTACATCTGCTTTGATGGATTCTACATATTCCGTATCTTCCTTAACTGGATTCGTGTCATCGAAGCGCAAGTTCGTCAGACCTTTAAATTCATCGGCAAGTTCAAAGTTAAGACAAATCGATTTGGCATGCCCTATATGAAGGTAACCGTTCGGCTCCGGGGGAAATCGGGTAACGATCTGGCTGACTTTGCCTGTTTTCAAATCTTCGTTTACAATGTTCTTAATGAAATTGGATGGAGTGCTTGTTACGCTCTTCGTTTCCATATTCCGCCAGCCTTTCTCCCACAGGTTAAAGTTTTATTTTCTATCATACACTAAATCTTAGTAAAATATAAAGGAGCCGGTCAGATGGAGACATTCGAGCATTATTTAGACAAATATGCAGAACTCGCAATACGAGTAGGATTAAATGTTCAAAAAGATCAAACGGTCGTTATCATGACCCCCATCGCCTGCGCCGATTTCGTGCGAAAACTCACCAAAAAGGCGTATGACGCCGGTGCCAAAGATGTCGTAATCGACTGGGATGACGATGAGGTCAAGGCTCTGCGGATGAAGCATGCACCTGAATCCACTCTCCGGGAATACCCGATGTGGCGGGCGAATGGCATGGAAGAAATGGCTAAGGAAGGCGCAGCCTTTTTACAAATCTATGCCCCTAATTCTGATTTGCTCAAAGATGTTGATCAAGAGCGTGTCGCCATCTCCAGCAAAACGACGGCCACTGCGCGTGAGGGATTCTTGAAGTATTTGCGCAGCAACCAGGTCAACTGGCTGATGGTTTCCTACCCGACAGCGGAATGGTCCGCCAAGGTGTTCCCCGAATTGAACGAACAGGAGCGCATCATCAAGCTCTGGGAACAAATTTTCAAACTGACTCGCGTTGATAAAGCAGATCCGGTAGCCGCTTGGAATGAGCATATTGCTTTGCTGACGGCGAAACAAGATATGTTGAATACGAAGAGGTTCAAGCAGCTGCATTTCAAAGGCGAAGGAACCGATTTATACATCGAATTGGCTCCCAAGCATCTGTGGGTGGCTGCAGGAAGCGAGTCCAAAGAGGGAACTTTCTTCATCCCCAACATTCCGACCGAAGAAGTTTTCACGATGCCTGCTCGGAACGGCACGAACGGAACGGTCCGCAGTACATTGCCGCTAAGCTACCAAGGTTCGTTAATCGACGGCTTTACCTTGACATTCGAGAACGGCCGCGTGATCGAAGCGACTGCCGAGGTCGGGCAGGAAGTGCTGAACAAGATGCTGGATATGGATGAAGGCGCCCGTTATTTAGGCGAAGTGGCCCTTGTGCCGGATGATTCCCCGATCTCGAATTCCGGGCTGATTTATTACAACACCTTGTTCGACGAGAATGCTTCCTGCCACATCGCTCTTGGCAACTCCTACCCATTCACCATTGAGGGCGGAACTACGATGAGCGCGGAGGAATTGGCTGCGAACGGCTACAACAAAAGCCTCATCCACGTTGACTTCATGATCGGCTCTGCCGATATGGAGATCGACGGCCTCTATGAAGATGGAACGCATGAACCTTTGTTCCGTAAGGGCAACTGGGTGTAAGCTGCCTTGTAATCTACCTATAGAACCTCCAATTACTACTTGCAGAAGTGGGGTTGGAGGTTTATTTACAATATTTGACGCGCTATGTTAGTATGATATATATTACAAAATCCATTTGATAGACATAGCAGAGTAGACAGATGAAGATTTCAATGAGCAAGAAACTGTTAGTGAGCACGGTTTTAACCACATTAGTGCTTGGAATTGGTGTTGGCGCGTATGCGGACTCAGCCTTGAAACAAGTTACAGCCTATCAAAACAGCAATTTGCAAGTGAAAGTGAACGGTAAACAAATCGACCAATCCAGCGAAGACGGACCTATGTATCCTCTCGTTTATGATGGACACAGCTATGTTTCTGCCAAAGGTCTTGCTGAGGCTATGGGCGGGAAAGTTTCCTATGATGACGCGACCAAAACCGTGAGCGTCTCCATTGGCGGCTACGTTGACCCGAATGCTGGAGTTCCTAGTAAAGATAATTCATCAGGTTCAACCTCCACAAGCGGAGGTGCTAGCAGCGGTTCCACAGGCAGCACGTCCGGGAATCAGGGCTCCGCTTCCAAAAGATCAGGTTCAAGCAGCGATCCTATTCTTCTAGGTTCCTCTTTCACCTATGTGGACAAGGTGAATTACAAAGAAGGTGAAGAAAATACCACCTCTGCCAAATACACGGTAACCGTTAACACGGTCAAACCTATTTCTACTACTGAAATTGAGGCGCTCGGCTACCGCAAACCAGAAGCTAATGCCTTAATCGAATATAAGTTAATCGATATTTCCTTGAAAGTAGACAATGCCACCTTCAAAAAGGGCAGCAAAACGGACGCCTATTACTCTGATCAGTATTTGTCGATGTACTCACCGAACCTCTGGGGAAGTAAAACCTCGGATGGAAATCATATTATTGGCGGGAATGAAAGCGGATTTGAAGGGTCTTGGACAAAAAGATTCATGATGCGCTGCCTGATTTCCCGAAAGTAAAAGAAGGCGAATCCAAATCCTACTCCGCTTCCGGGAAAATTATTTTGCCCGTGATCAAAGGACAAGAGAACTATCTTATTTTCACAAGAAGCGACAGCACGCTTGAGTACGAAGATACCTTTATTTATTTCAAACTGCAATAATCCTATCCTCCTGTAAAAAGTCAAAAGAGGCTGACTCAAAAGGTTCAAACCTAGAGAGCAGCCTCTTTTTGTTTCGATCTGGAGCGAAATCTAGCAGGAATTTCTCCTGCTAATTTAGCGTTAATTGCTCTAAACGGTCATTTAAATGGAAAACCTCCCGCTAATTTAGGGAGAAATCGCTATTCAGCAAGAAAGTATCAGAAATAACGGGAGATTTTCCATGTAAACCGACTTTTCATGCAAAAATGCCTAAACTAACGGTAGATTTTCCATGTAGTTCAACATTGAAAGCAAGAGGTAGCCTAAAGATGAACTCATTTTAGGACAGCCCCTTTCGATCAATTAACGGGGGCTCTGCGGCACATTTTTGACAACGGCTGATTTCATCAGTACCCATTTGCCTTTTTTCCATTTCCATATGGAAGTGGCGTATCCAATCGTATCGGCATTGGCAATGCCAGTAATGCGCTGAATGCCCATCAATTCGCAGATGCCGTCATTGTCCTTATCAATCGGTTTCAGGGCTCCGTAACCATCCACATTTACGATGAGCGGCTTGACCACTTTCCCGTCTTTGTAGACACCGAATTTCTCGTAATCGTCCTTGCGATCGCTGAGATCAATGAGGAACGATTTGCCGGTTTCTTCGATCTTGAGCTTCACCTTATAGTTGTTTTTGAAGGTGGATGTGACGCGAAGCGGCTCAGGCAGTGGAATGGCGGTAGGAACATTATTCTTCAAAGAATAGATGTAGTAGTAGGAAAGTCCGCCACTCCCCCCCGTTTCCGCAGCGACATAGATTTGCGGCAGCTTGTCCCCGATGAAATCGCAGAACGCCATATACGGATTGTAACCGCCTTCGAGCGGGATAATGACCTGCTGCTGCGCTTGTCCCGTTACAGCGATGTACAATTTATCAAAGTATGGGCTGCTGGTATCCGCCTTCGAACCGAATAGAGAGACGATGTCCGGTTTCCCGTCACCTGTCACATCAATCTCTCTCGTCTGAATCAGCTGCCCCTGCTGCGCAGGTGCAGGGGCAGGAGGCGGAAGCTCTTCGGCAGCTGCGAATCCCCCACCCCAGAGGAGCAGGCTGCTGATGAGCAAGCTGACCGCTGTTTTATGCACGGTAATGGGTGTAAACTTTCTAAATTTCATACTAGACTCCCCTTCGCAATTGAATTCAGCTTATTATTTCAATAGTTACCAAATCGTATGCTTATTGGGCGCGTTGACTTTTGGGAAATATAGCTATAGGATTTTTGTAGATCACTATAGGGAGAGATTAACTATGAAAACTTTGGTCATTGTAGCACATCCCAACTTATCTGCCTCGCGTGTAAACCGCCGTCTAGCGGAAGAAATGGAAAAACAAGCGCATGTAACCGTTCACCGCCTATATGATGTTTATTCCGATGAACAAATCGATGTTGCAGCCGAGCAGAAGCTCTTGGAAGCCCATGATCGTATCATTCTGCAATTCCCTTTTTATTGGTATAGTTCGCCCCCTTTGCTCAAAAAATGGCTGGATGCCGTCCTAACTTATGGCTGGGCTTACGGCAGCGAAGGAGACAAACTCCATGGCAAAGATCTGCTTATTGCCATCTCCACCGGCGGTCCAGAGAAAGCCTACGCGCCTGGAGGCTACAATCATTACACTTTGCCTGAGCTGCTGCGCCCTTTTCAAGCTACGAGCAACCTCATTGGCACGCATTACTTGACACCTTTCTCGGTCAACGGGGTACACCAAGTCACTGAAGAACAATTGGACTTATCGGTCAAAGCATATGTGACTTACGCGCTGGATCCGGAGAATTCACCTAATTTTAAAGCGGGGCATTAATACAAGAAGAGGCTGCACACAAGGTTTTCAACCTTGTGAAGCAGCCTCTTCTTGCGCACCTACAACACTGGAGCCTTCCGATACTGAGTTGCCTGCTCGAAAGCATAAGCCAACTTAATCAGCGTTGGCTCGCTATAAGCCCCAGCAGCGAACATGACGCCCATCGGACCTGCTTCTGTAAAGCCAGCCGGGACGATTAAGAGCGGATAGCCCGCTCTCGCCGCGATGTCCTCTCCTTCATCCCCAGGAAAGAACAGCGCATCGAGTCGATGCTCGGACAGTACATGATCAATACCCTGCGCTCGGGTGAGATTCTGGTACTTGCGCAAGCTCTCGTGATAGCTTTCTTCCGTCAGCGTACCGCTCGTCTCTTCCGACCAGATCAAGGTATCCTGCCCGTAGAGCAAGGCTCTATCAGCATGCTGATCATTGTAAGCAATAACTTCTTCCAAAGAATGAACAGGTACGGAGGCATCTAGCAGGGCCAGGTAATCGTTCAAATCTTTTTTGAACTCATGGCGCAGGACATCGAAATTCCATTTCGCTCGCTCACAAGGGATGGATACGGGATCAATGATGACCGCCCCCTGCCTCCGCAAGACGTCGATAGCCCTCTCCGCCACGATGCGCTCATCCTCTTTCAAATTCTGATAGAACCACCGGGGAATCCCGATTCTGGCGCCTTCAAGCCCCTTTTTATCCAAAAAGGATGTATAATCTCTAAGACTCTTCCCTTCACTCGCCAAACTCAGAGGATCTCGTTCGTCGACACCAGTTAGAGCACCCAATAAGATAGCCGCATCTGCCACTGTCCGCGTCATCGGTCCCGGTGTATCCTGCGTATGTGAAATCGGAATGATGCCTATTCGGCTAATTAAGCCTACGGTTGGTTTCAAGCCAACTATACTGTTGCGATGCGCAGGATTCACAATTGAACCCGACGTTTCCGTCCCCATAGAAGCAGCAGCAAAACAAGCTGCAACCGCAGCGCCTGAACCTGCACTGGAGCCACCCACATCGAATTGGCCCGGGCCATACGGGTTTAGCACCTGGCCTCCTCTGGAGCTATAACCCGAGGGCATCGCTACAGCCATGAAATTAGCCCACTCCGTCATATTCACTTTCCCTAGCAACACAGCCCCTGCCTCCCGCAGCTTGGCCGCTACGAAGGAATCCGCTGAGGCTATCGAGTCTGCTAGTGCCAAAGAACCCGCACTTGTATGCATACGGTCCCCTGTGTCTATGTTATCTTTGAGCAGGATAGGAATGCCGTGCAAGGGGCCGCGAGGGCCTCTTTCCTGACGTTCAAGATCCAACTGCCTGGCTATCTCCAGAGCGTCTGGATTCAGTTCCAATACAGCATGAATCTTGTTATCGTAGACTTCTATTCGTTTTAAATATAAATTTACTAACTCCACGGCATCGCTTTCGCCCCGTTCCATCGCCTGCTGCAGGATGCTGATGTCTGCTTCCACAATCCAATCAACCGATTTGCCTGTCATCGCTAAATCCCTCCATTTCCCATCTGTAAACAATTCCCTGTTCCCCTCGTTTTTCCTTTCCGATTTGGGTTATTATGATAGATAGGATGAAAATAATGATGAGGTGTCTGTCTTTGAAAATAGATCGTCTGCTTGCCATCACGATGCTGCTTTTGAATCGAAGAAGAATTAGCGCATTGGAACTATCTGAACGCTTTGAAGTCTCCTTACGCACCGTCTATCGCGATGTAGAGGCCATTAACCAAGCCGGAATTCCCATCGCTTCTTATGCGGGTTTAAATGGCGGCTATGAAATTATGGATCAATATCGGCTGGAACGCCAGTTTCTCTCCCTCGAAGAGCTCCAATCCATCATTGTCGGCCTCAAAGGAATTCGTTCCACCGTAGGCGATCAGGAAGTCAGCTCCTTGCTCGATAAAGTTGGCGCGCTTGTGGCCAAATCGGAGCATCACTCCTTGAATGATCAATTGGTCATCGATATGAACCCTTGGCGGGGTGGCGATCATGAGAAAGAGAAATTAAATACACTTCGTGCCGCTATCAAAGAATCCAGACAAATCAGCTTTCAATATATTTCTTCGCAAAGCGAGCAATCCGTGCGAACAGCCGAACCCCTGAGCATCGTGGCCAAAGGATTCGGCTGGTATTTATATGGATACTGCTTGCTGCGGGAGGACTTTCGCATTTTCCGCTTATCCCGGATGAAGGAACTTAACGTGCTCTCCCAGACGTTTGAGCGGAAAACAGAGACGATTGAATCGCTTCATCACGGCATGGGCAACCGAGACCCGGAATCCCTCATTACACTCGTGCTTCATGCTCAGCCTAACATCCAAGCGCAAATTGAAGACTACTTCCAATCGCAACAGATTGATTATCAGTCTGATGGTTCGATGATTGTTACCGCTAGACAACCTGATGAGCCTTGGCTTCACAGCTTGCTGCTTGGATATGGTCCAAGCGTGCGCATTCTAGAACCATCCCACCTAGCTGCTGCTATTAGGGAGAAAGCTGAAAAAATAGTTCAGCTCTATTCATGACCACTGACACTATGTTGTCAGCAGAGTTTGTCTATACTGAATCTATGCCTTACGATGCCAGTTAATCTGGCGAAAACATGAAGGAGGCTCACCCATGTTCACAACAATCCAAGATTTCGTCAACGAATGGACCCGAGAAAATCAATCGACCCAACGCGTGTTGGACACCCTGACAGATGCTTCACTAAGCCAAAAAATCGCCCCTGATTTCCGCTCGCTAGGACAGTTAGGTTGGCACATCGCGACTACAATTCATGAAATGCTTTCACGCACGGGGTTAACGTTTGACCCTCCGGGAGGTGAACATCACGCCCCGGCTTCAGCCAAAACTATCGCTGACACTTACCGTGCTGCTGCTGCCGGGTTAACGAGTGCCATCCATTCCCAGTGGACAGATGAATCCTTGGCTGAATCCACCGATATGTATGGTGAACAGTGGAAGAACGCAACGACACTGCGGAGTCTGATCTCCCATGAGATTCATCACCGCGGTGAAATGATCGTTCTTATGCGTCAAGCCGGTCTTCGTGTACCGGACATCTATGGTCCGACTCGCGAGGATTGGATTGCACAAGGCATGGAGCCTTTGGTTTAACAGCTGGATAACCGCCTCGGGGCTAACCCTTGGCGGTTTTTTTGATGCCTTGCAGTTCAGCGCATCAAACCTAATTTTCGTCACGCCAGCAGACAATGCAGACGCTGTATCCATCAGTTATAATGGTATAAAAAGCCAAAGGAGGCGTCCGCATGCACAATCAAACTGTCTTGATCACTGGAGCCAACTCCGGAATGGGGCTGGCAACCACCGTCGCCCTCGCACGACAAGGCGCTCGCGTCATTATGCTGTGCCGCAGCCAGCACAGAGGAGAACTGGCGCTAGCCGAAGCGAAGAAGCAAAGCGGTTCCGAACGCATCGAGCTCATGCTAGGCGACCTGGGCTCACTCGCAAGCATTCGCGCTTTCGCCGAGGCGTTCCTCGCCAAGCATCCGGTGCTCGATGTTCTGATCAACAACGCCGGTGTCGTCACCGTGAAGCGGCAAACCACGTCTGACGGCTTCGAAGCCATGACGGGCGTCAATCATTTGGGTCACTTCCTGCTGACCAACCTGCTGCTTGAAGCCATCGTCCGCGCTCCGCAGGGGCGGATCGTGAATGTCTCCTCCGGCGCCCATAAGATCGGGCGCTTCGACTTCGACAACCCGTACCTGATGCGCGGGTTCACGGTGTGGAGAGGCTATGCGCAATCCAAAATTGCGAATATCTGGTTTACCCGTGAGCTAGCCCAGCGACTAGCGGGCACGACAGCCACGGTCAACGCGCTGCACCCAGGCGCGGTCGGCACGAACCTCGGTGTCAATCGCGACACCGGATTCGGGAAGGCCGTGTATCGGCTGCTGCGGCCTTTTTTCCTGACCCCGGCGCAAGGTGCGGAGACGGCGGTTTATTTGGCAACCAGCCCGGATGTGCGGACGGTCAGCGGCGAATATTGGTATAAGAAAAAAATAGAGCCTATCTCGAAGAGGGCGCAAGATGCAGATATGGCACATCGCTTCTGGACGTGGAGTGAACAGGAAGTTGGCTTATAGGCAGCCAATTGCGAAACAAAAAGACGGACAAACGCTATTCGTAGCATTTGTCCGTCTTTTTTGTTATCGATGGATTTGCCGAATAACGCTGGGTCCCTGGACATCGGGAGCATTTATTCCGTTGTATACATTTTCTAATCGCCATGTTATTATGTTATTACGTAATTACGTATTTAAATAAATGACTTATGAGGTGATCCAATTGACAGTACCACGGGATTATGGAGCCGAACTAGATGCATTGCAAACACAAATGAATATGCTCCAACAGAGCATCGGAGAATTCATGCAAAGGCAGGAAGAGACGAGTAAATTTATGGCCCAACAACAGCTGCCGGACGCGGAACAAGGCAGAGTCTTTTACTCGGGACAATTCCAGAGCGGGCCTACTCATTATCGCTGGGAGCCGCAAGAGAGAGGCGTTAGTCAGCTTCTGCACTTGGATAGTGATAAAGCAGCCAAAATCCTCGGCGCTCTGGGCCATAAGCAGCGTCTAGATATTTTACGGACCGTTCTTCAAGAGCCGCTTACCGGTCCAGAGCTCGTCGAGCGTCTGAATATGGGAACAACGGGACAACTTTATCATCATATGAAAGCATTAGCAGGTGCCGATCTGCTTGTTCAGGAAGAACGAGGCGGCAAATACGTAGTTCCCGGCCATCGTGCACTTCCGCTCCTTCTCCTGCTGGCCGCGACAACTGATTTATTCGATACCAGTGATTTCCTTGATATGTCGGAGGTCAGAAATAATGCACGTCCCTACTTGGGCGCAGCCGATGATGGTTATGATCCCCATCTCCTCCTGTGGGCTGTGGTCGAGAACAGCATTCTGGAGCATTTGCACGGGACCAGTACCGAGGTCCAGCTTTTCCTGCATCGAGACGGCAGCGTTACCGTTGCAGACAACGGTCGAGGCATCCCTGTTCAGGCGCTTCCTGGCGTAGAGCAGCCCCGTGTTCAAACCGTTCTCACGGACATGAACCGACTTAGCGCAAGTGCCTCGTTCTTAGCACCCGGGAGCGAAAAAGGCATCAGTATGCCCATCGTCAACGCGCTGTCTCTCAAGCTTTCGGTTGAAATTCGCCGTGACGGACGTGTGTTTCAACAATCCTATAAGCACGGCATCCCCCAAAGTGAGCTGCAAACGGTCGGTTTCACCAATGAGACCGGAACGCGTGTAACTTTCTTGCCGGATTTGGACATTTTCCCTAAACCATTTGATCGCAAGGAATTGGAGAAACAGGCTGCGGAAATATCCGTACTGTATCCGAAACTACGCCTTCAAGTGCTGCTGGATGAATCAACAGGTTAAACCAAACAGGCCAATTTCGTCAGGCAAAATCAAAATCGACTCCAACGCCGAGATCACGCCAGCGCTCATAAAAGTCCGGACACGTTTTGGAGACGCAGCCCGGGTCCATCATCTGCACGCCGTCAACCCGCGCACCGATCAGCGATAGCGCCATCGCCATCCGATGGTCGTCATGAGGATCAAGCAGCGCTGGTTGCGGCTGGCCGGGATGCACCGTCAAGCCGTCTGCGTGCTCCTCCACTTCAATGCCCAGCTTGCGAAGCTCCTGACAAATTGCGGCAATCCGATCACATTCATGGTGCCGAATATGGGCAGCGTCTGTCAGCGTAATCGGTCCATCCGCGAACGGGGCTAACGCAGCAAGCGTAAGCGTTTGGTCGGACCAACGCTGCATGCTGACCGTGAAGCCTCCCTTGAGGCGGTCTGTGCCTTGCACTTCCACAAAGTCAGCGCCGCTTATAATGGTGCAACCCATTTGCTTCAATACCTGCAATAATGCAATATCCGGCTGGCGTGTCTGCGCCGAAATCCCCTCAATCCGAATCCGGCCATTCGTAAGTGCCGCGAGAGCCCAGAAATAACCACAAGTCGAAGCATCAGGTTCCAAGCACAGCGAACGCGCCTCATAGACCCTTGGTCGAACGATTATTACTTGTCCATTATCCTGGACCTCGGGACTTACGCCAAAAGCCCGCATCATATCCAGAGTCATTTCGACATAATCACGCTGCACCACTTCACCCTCGATTCGAATGCTCAAAGCTTCTGAGGCATAAGGAGCTGCCAGCAATAAACCGCTAATAAACTGACTCGAAACCGCACCGGATATCGCGACTTCTCCGCCACTCAAACCGTCCGCCAATAAAGTGAAAGGTACGCTGCCAGGGTTTGCGCCATATTGAATAACCGCCCCCAAACCGGTTAACGCATCTAACAGAGCTGTCAGCGGCCGCTCGCCCATGCGTCGGCTTCCCTCTATCAGCCACTCCCCTTTGCCAACCGCAAGTACGGCCGGCAAAAAGCGGGCAACCGTTCCAGCAGCGCCTACATAAAGCGAAGCATCAGCAACCGCCCACTTTCCCGCATTGCCATGAATCGTCACGTGCTCACCTTCATCTTCAATAACAACCCCCAATGCCCTCAGCGCCTTCATGCACCAATAGGAATCATCACTTTGCAAGACACCCCGCAGCACAGTCGTTCCTCTCCCAATTGCGGCAATCAGAAGTGCCCGATTCGTGAAGCTTTTACTGCCAGGTATCGATATCGTTCGATCCAAACGACCTTGCATTCGCGATAGCCTTACCTTCTGCTCTACGTGATGCTGCGACCAGGGAGACCTTGCCTCTCTATCAGGTTCATGTGAACTCGTGATTACCATTTTGCCTGCACCCTCTCCAATTGATCTTATCGAATAAGCTCATTATAATAAGAGGATTAGTCATAAATGAAATCGCCAAATAAGCACCTTCCCATAAAGGAGCTCTATATCATGATCCATTTAGAATGGTATCGTATTTTTCTCCATGCGGCCAAAGCAGGCAATTTAACGAAAGCTGCACAAGAGCTGTTCATCACCCAACCTTCTGTAAGCTATGCTATCAAGCAAATGGAGCAAGCTTTATCCCTGAAGCTTTTCCATCGTCAGTCCAAAGGCGTAGAGCTTACCGAAGAAGGAAAAGCCCTGCTGATTTATGTCGAACAATCCTTCGCCCTATTGGATGCAGGTGAGCGTAAAATGACCGCGCTCAAGCACCTCACAGGCGGCGAGCTGCGAATTGCAGCCAACGACTCCTTGTTCAAACACTTTCTGTTTCCCTATTTGGATACGTATCATAAGCAATACCCGGACGTTCGAATCCGCCTGTCCCACGGTAAAACTTCCGAGATCACCCAGCGGGTCAAAGAGGGCGTGATCGATTTGGGCCTTATCCATCTACCGACGGTCGAGGAGCCTCTTTTGAACGTTCAGACCGTTATGACCCTGCAGGATTGTTTCGTTGGCGGCGAAGCCTATCGTCACTTCGCTGAACAGCCGCTTACCGCTCAGGAAATCAGCCAATTTCCGCTGCTGCTCTTATCTGCCGGAAGCAGCACAAGACGTTTTGCTGAGCATTGGTTCTCCCAGCAAGACGTCGATATCCAAGCAGATATTGAGTTAGGCAGCATCGATTTACTTATCGAATTTGCCAAGCTCGGACTGGGTGTCGCCTTCGTTTCCCGTTCCTATGTTACGCAGGAACTAGCGGATGGTCTCCTTCATGAGCTCAAGCCAACCGTCGCCATACCCACACGCTCTATCGGGATCGCAACCCGCCAAGATATCTCTCCATCTCTAGCCGCAGCCAAATTCCATGAGCTGCTAGCTGCTGGCGACCCCTTGTTCACTTAGGCAAAATGCCGCTCGATTCTTTTGCTAATGACCATTGAAACTCCCACGAAAGCAACCACATAAGCAATCTCGTAGGGATGTTCCAGAAACCGATTCAGATCATGGCCGATAAACGAAACCGACATCACCATAACCGCTTTGCCTGAGGCAACCGCAACCAGAAACGATCGAAATCTCATCCCTACGACAGCCGCAGCCATGTTAATGACCACAAAAGGGCCTACAGGAAACAGGCTCAGCAAAAAGACATAATTAAAAGCCTGTCTTCTCGCCCAAGATAGGCTTTTTTGCACTTTGGGCTTTTGTGCCCAGCGCACGAGGTAGGGATGTCCCGATACCTTTCTCACGATGAGAAAAGTCACCAAACAGCCGCACACAATGCCGATCCACGAATATAAAAAACCAAGCCAGAGCCCATATACAGCCGCATTCACGCTAATAATAACAAGCGTAGGGAGCGGCGGAACGAACGATTTCATAAAAGGGAGAAGAAGACCGGGCAACGGACCCAGGGAGCGATATTTGTCCAACAATAAGGACAGATTTTCTTCGGTGAAATAAGATAAAATCTCTGTGATTCCCATGTGTGTCACACCTACTCTATTTAGCCAAATTAGCGACGGTGTGAGCCGTCGTCTATAGGCATGATAGCATATTTTTGCGGGGTTGGTCCTACTATATCTGAAACTTGTAAATAGAGCGGCAGCCAGGAACAAGATAATAATGTTTCTGGCTGCCGCTCTATTTATTTCAAGGTATTAGAGAAAATAAGAAGTTCTTCTTTGCTGATGCTCGTGGACGGAGTCTCTACACTATACAGGTTCGTCAGCCCATTATATTCTTCCATCCATTGGATAGATTTGGAGACACCAGTCTCACTGAACATAAAGCCATTCATTTCTGAATAATAGCCGTTCTTTCCATTTAATGTCACGTTTTCAGCCAATGCAGATCCGTTGGTTTTGACATTGATCATTACGTCTTTAACAGATGGATCAATAGGGTGATAACGGACAACGATCTCCTCGTGTTGTCTGTTTTGAAAGATCAAGCCTGTCATGTTTGAAAAAGGCCCCTCAGACGAGTTGTATTTTTGCCAAGATGTAGAGGTTCCTGCTACTTTCGCTTGAATTTGGAGCAGAGAATGATATTGTTTGTAAATGGATTCATCAATCCCGCCAAACGGAGATTGCAGCTCGCCTTTTACGAAAGTAAATCCATCGGGAAGAGATTCGGGAAGCTTTAACCCTTTGTTATAGGGGTCAACTTCTGCTTTCCATTGCTCAAGATTAGAATAAGATTTCGGATTCGTAATTATCAGCAAATCAGGCAACTTTCGGTTCTTCAATTCAGCACTATAGACTACGGCACTTTCTCCAGGCTCTAGCTGGTTTCGAATGCTTTTGAATGATTCTCCGAGTTCCTTCCTCACGTCGTCTGGCAGACTAAATGCCCCATCCTTTGTAACCTCTACGTGGACTTGTTTGGTATCTAAGGCGTACAGGAAGGTGGAGGCATAGGCAATACCGGAGAAAAGAATGAGACAAGCAGCCATTATAAGAGCAGGCCGCGCAAACTTCCTGCGTTTTATAGCAAGAGATAGCGGCTTCTTCGACATATGTGCACGATACAGTTTTTCGATTTTGCTATCGAGATGCTCTGGATATTGCAATCTTTGTGTGTATTGATTCAACTCTTCAGATAATGAATGAAGTTTAGACATTTAGAAGACCCTCCTTGTTTGGGTAAATAAGATCTTGCAAATTCGCTTTTTGTCGCAGTGTCCGGATAGCACTGTGATGACGCGACTTCACCGTGCCTACTGGTATATTAAGCATGTCAGCCATTTCCTCAAATGAATAATCTTGAAAATATCGCAAGATCAAGACGCTCTTCTGCTTATACGGCAGCTTAATAATCAAGTTAATCAAAAATTGGTGCTCCTCATCCTGGAGAATATGGTCATCCACATTTACGCTAGGTTCGGAAACATTCAAATGTTTACTTCGGTCCAATAATCGGAACGATCGCCATAAACTGCGATTCCAACTGCTAGCCTGACGGATAATTAAACCATTCAGCCACGACCGAAAGGGCTTATTATAACGGTAATTCGGCATTGAGCGGAATAGTTCCGTAAAGATCTCACTCACGACATCGTTCACATCCGCCGGATTCCTAACTAGCAGCGATACTGTGCGATATACATGCAGTTTGATATGCTCATAAACCTGTCGGAACGACTCTTCATCTCCTTCACACATTCGTTTAATCCTTTCATGTAATTCTTGCTCATTCATGCACTGTCCACCTCCAATCTATTTTCGTTATATATTGGTTCCGACTCGAGAAAAAGTTCATTTTATTTTCTCTAGGAGCCGCTTGATTTCCTACTTGCCTGCTTCTTAATATTCAAAAAGCCGATGAGAGCATATTAAATCTGCTCTCATCGGCTTTTCACTAGATTAAATTATTCATTTAAAGGCGAAGCAGAACGCCAGCAGCCTAAGCCTCCAACGGGTTCACGGCCTCATGCAGCAGCAGCTCCAACTCGGCTGCATAAGCCTTAGCCTGCGCTTCGTCCCAGCCGAAGCGCTCTGCCAGGTAGGCGCCCACCGGCGCCTTCCACTGCTTGGCCCACGCGATGTTGAAGAAGAGGGCGCCTGTCCGGCGGATGAAGAAATCCGCCGGCTTCACGACCATCTCGCGCTCCATCGCGTACACGAGCGCAGCGAGCACAGCGGCGGGCATGCCCCGCTGCGCCGCTTCAGCCCGGTGCTGCTCCAGCAGCTCGAATACGGCATCCACGTTGGAGCCGTAGCGGTGCGCGAGCAGTTCAGCTTCGCTCTGGGTCAGCCCCAGCCGCTGGCCTTGGCTGATCTTGCCCTGCAAGAACGGCGCCAGCTTCGCGGAGCCGCCCACCTCGCCGCCGGAGATCGGCAGCGTTCGGGTGCGGCTCGCCGGCAGCGCCGCCGAGACCGTGCCCTCCGCCAGCAGCATGGCGGCGATCTTGTCCACGACCGACTCCGCCATTTTGCGGTAGCCGGTCAACTTCCCTCCGGCCATCGAAATCAGGCCGGACGCTGACACGAAGATTTCATCGCGCCGCGAAATCTCAGAAGGGTCTTTGCCCTCTTGATGGATCAGCGGGCGCAGCCCGGTCCAGCTCGATTCGACGTCAGCCTCCGTCAACCCGAGGGACGGGAACATCTCGTTCGCGGCGCGCAGCACATAAGCGCGGTCCGCGAGCGTGATGCGGGGATTCGCGATATCCCCTTTGTAATTGGTATCGGTCGTCCCGATGTACGTTTTGCCGTCTCGCGGAATGGCAAACACCATCCGCCCGTCCGGCGTATCGAAATAAATCGCCTGCCGCAGCGGAAACTTGCTCTGATCGAACACCAGATGCACCCCTTTGGTCAGGTGCAGCGTCTTGCCTTGCTTGGATTTATCCATCTCGCGCAAGGTGTCCACCCACGGACCTGCGGCATTTACAATCTTGCTCGCGTACAGCGAGTAAGACCGCCCGCTCCCTGCTTCTGCCCCCGCTCCACTGCCGCTCATCTGATCCACAACCCGCACGCCAATCAGCTTCCCATTCTCAACCAGCAGCTCCTCAACCTTAGCATAGTTCACGGCCAAAGCGCCCAATTCGACGGCTTTTTTCATCACTTCAATGGTTAACCTCGCATCATCCGTCCGGTATTCCACATAATAACCGCCGCCTTTCAGATCCTTCTTCTTCAGAAGCGGCTCCTGGGAAAGCGTCTGCTCAGGACGAAACATCTTGCGGCGTTCAGACCTTTTGACACCTGCCAAGAAATCATACACACGCAGTCCAAGGGACGTCGACAACTTCCCGAACGTGCCCCCTTTGTAAAAGGGCAGCAGCATCCACTCCGGCGTCGTGACGTGAGGACCATTTTCATAAACAATCGCTCGCTCCTTGCCGACTTCCGCCACAACCTTCACATCCAACTGCTTCAAGTAGCGCAGCCCGCCATGAACTAATTTGGTCGAACGGCTCGATGTCCCGGCAGCGAAGTCCTGCATCTCAATCAGTGCTGTGCGAAGCCCTCTGCTTTGCGCATCCAAGGCAATTCCTGCGCCCGTGATACCGCCGCCAATAACGATTAAGTCCAAAGGCTGTTCCGACATAGCCTGCAGCATTTGTGTCCTATTCAACCCGCTGAATCCGTGTGTTTCCTTCGTTATATGTGTATGGTTCTGTTCCATTGCCATCTCAATCTCTCCTCGCGTTTATCAAAATAAAAAAGCCACAACACACCTAACACGTTCACACGTGTAGGCCGCTATGGCTTCTCCTAGTCTCCAACCGAATATTAACTTGTTATAAGTATATCATTGCTATTGATTATTTGAAAGCCATTGCGGCATTTACTGCTTTTTTCCAACCGCTGTATAACTTCACTTGCTGTTCCTTAGCCATCGATTGGTCGAAAGCCTGATCCACCTGCCACTGCGCAGCAATCTCCGCCTGATCCTGCCAAAAACCGACCGCCAAACCCGCCAGGAAGGCTGCGCCAAGCGCCGTTGTCTCACTAATCACAGGACGCTCCACCGTAACGCCCAGCATATCGCTCTGGAACTGCATGAGGAAGTCGTTCTTCACAGCACCACCATCGACACGCAGCTTGGTCAACTGAATGCCGGAATCGTCTTCCATCGCCTGAAGCACATCCTTCGTTTGGTAAGCGAGGGATTCGAGCGTTGCGCGAATGAAATGTTCTTTGGAAGTGCCGCGCGTTAATCCAAAAATAGCTCCCCGAACATCGCTGTCCCAATAAGGAGTACCTAGCCCAACGAAAGCAGGCACGACGTATACACCATCTGTTGAAGCCACCCGCTTCGCATAGTCTTCCGTATCCTTGGCCGATTTAATCATCCGCAGCCCGTCACGCAGCCACTGAATCGCCGATCCTGCCACGAAAATACTGCCTTCCAGCGCATACTCGACCTTGCCCCCGAGTCCCCAAGCAATCGTCGTCAAAAGCCCGCTGCGCGAAGGTATCGCGTGATTGCCCGTGTTCATCAGCATGAAGCAGCCTGTGCCATAGGTATTCTTGGCCATCCCTTTTTCGAAGCACGCTTGCCCGAACAAAGCAGCCTGCTGATCTCCTGCCGCACCAGCAATCGGAATCGCTGACCCGAAGAAGAGGCTTTCTTGCGTATAGCCATATATCTCAGACGACGAACGAACTTCCGGGAGCATCCCAGCCGGAATGTCCAGATGACCAAGCAGCTCCTCATCCCATTTCAACTCATGAATATTGTAGATGAGCGTACGCGAAGCGTTTGAATAATCCGTCACGTGCGCTTTGCCGCCTGTCAATTTCCAAATCAGCCACGTATCCATTGTGCCAAAGAGTAGCTCTCCACGCGATGCCTTCTCTCGTGCACCCTCGACATGATCCAAAATCCATTTGATTTTGGTCGCTGAGAAGTAAGCGTCGATCAACAGTCCTGTGCGTTCCCGGAACAAGTCGCTTAGCCCCTGAGCCTTCAACGTTTCGCAAATATCAGCGGTTTGACGAGACTGCCAAACAATCGCATGATACACAGGCATGCCCGTGTGGCGATCCCAAACAACCGCCGTTTCGCGCTGGTTCGTGATACCAATTCCTGCAATTGCCGCAGGCTGTACACCGGATTCGGATAAAACAGCTGCCATGACCCCCTGAATAGAAAGCCAGATTTCATTGGCATCATGCTCCACCCAGCCTGGCTTTGGAAAATGCTGCTTAAATTCCTGCTGCGCGGTATGCACAATATGCCCTTTTTGATCAAAAAGGATAGCTCTAGAGCTCGTAGTTCCCTGGTCGAGGGAAAGTATATAAGAGGGATTCTTCCCTGTCGCTGTCATGTTCATGCCTCCAATTGTTCAAGATCGCTTGTGATAGTGCTCCCACAATTCCGTTTGTGACGTAGTCACAGCAGTCGCCCCTGCTCCTAGCGCCAGCTCCACATCCTCGACAGACCGAATGAGGCCTCCTGCAAAAATAGGAATCCCCGCTCGCTCCTTCACTTCCCGAATGATATGCGGAATCACACCGGGCAGCACCTCTATATAATCAGGCTGCGTTCTCTCGAGAAGGGTGTAGCTTTTGTCCAAAGCACTGCTGTCTAGCAGAAAAAGCCGCTGAATAGCAATCAGACCATTCTGTTTGGTCTTCGTGATCACATTCCCCCGCGTCGAGATAATGCCGGCAGGGCGAATGCTTTGACATAAAAATTCAGCGGCGTACTCATCATTCTTGAGTCCTTCGATCAAGTCCGCATGCAGCAGCAGCTTCTTCCCGTTCGCACGGCCCAAATCGACAATATTCTTCAATTGCCCGATGTGGCTATCGAGCAGCACAATATAAGTAAAAGACGACTTGAGGAGCTTCTCCAAATCCTTCATTTTCTTGATCGCTGGTAAAATGCGCTGTGTTTCTAATGACATGGCCCTCGCCTCCTTCAAAACAATAAAAAACTCACCAAGAAGTGCCAATTATATGCAATTGGCGTTTCTTAGTGAGTCTCCCGATCTCCGTCACAGTATATTAACTTACCCTCATTGTACTGAGGGGGGTGCCTGCTGTCAATGCACAAGATGACCCTTTTATGTCGACAGCGCTTTGCGTACTGCCAGAATATACTTGGACTGATCGAGTGGATTCACGCCCCGCCTCCTGCGCTCGGCCTGTGCATCGGGCGGACTCGGCTGATATCCTCCGAAGGATGACGTTATCACGCCTCGGCCGCCAGACATGGCGCTGAGCTTCACCGGATAGTCCAAAGATGTGGCCACAGGCAGCTTGCCTTCCACGACGAATCGGTCGCCGCTAATCTGCGGTGGATCGAAGATCGCACGCATCTGCACCAGATCGCTGAGCACCTTGCCGCCGTAGACTTCGGGTACGGTAATGCGCACTTGCAGCATGGGCTCAAGCAGCTTCGTGCCTGTCTGGGCGAGACCTTGCATTAGACCCATCGGCGTCGCGACAGCGAAGTCGAGCGGATGGGTGTGCCACACATGGTGCTCACCATATGTGAGCGTGACTTTCACGTCGGTCACTTCCCAACCGAGCAGACCTTGCTGGAGCGCCTCCGGCACGCGGCGCTCTACTTCATTCTGGTACTGCACGAGCAGCTGCTCGCCGCGTACCAGTGATTGATAGACGAGCCCGCTTCCCGGTTCACCGGGCTCGATGTGAAAGCGCAAGATCGCCCAACACGGCTTGGGCATCGTATAGGCGATGAAGCCTTCGCCAGATTGCGAAGGCGTTTCTTTGTAAATCACGGAAGGCTGATCGAATCTAGCCTGCAGTCCGAATCTGGAAGCGAGCAGACTGGTCAGGATCTCCAGCTGAATTGCGCCCATCACCTTCACGTGGAGCTCCCGCTCCTCTTGGAGCCACTGCAAGTCAAGCAGCGGATCTTCATCCGTCAGCTCCTGCAGTGCAGCCACTAGCCCAGGATACTGCGCATCATTCTCCGCATGCACCTGTACCGTCAACAGCGGTACTGCCAATCGGGGAGCAGGCGGGACAGCGTCCGGCCGGCCCAGGACGTCGCCGATTCGCACCTGCGTCAAACCGCAGACGGCGGCGATGTCGCCCGCCCCCACGAAACCAATATCCTCGGCGCGACGGCCGTCGATTCTGCGGATCTGGGTCACCTTCTCCTCCACGCCTCGCGTGTTGTTGAAGACGGTGTCCCGGTTGCGGATCGCCCCCTCATAGACGCGGACGTAAGCCATGCGCCCCATGGTCTTGTCCCGCTCGACCTTGAACACCACGGCCGAAAGCGGCTGCTCCGCGCTGCCGCTCGGCCCGGGCAAGTAATCGAGGATGGCTTCCAGCAGTTCCTCGATCCCAATCCCTTTGCTGGAGGCCCCCACCAGCAAAGGATAAGCCAGCCCCTGCCGCGCATAATGCTGCAGGGTTGATTTCACTTGGCGTGCCGGGATGGGCACGCCTTCGATATAGCTCGCCAGCAGCGGCTCGTCGAGCTCGGAGAGCTTCTCGACCGCTGCAGCGAGGTCGAGATCCAGCACGTTCTCCGCACCGCGGAACGTGTCTTCTATACCGAGCGGCGCATGAATCGGCACCGCCATCGGTGTAAGCTGCTTATGAATCTCCTCCAGTACGCGTGCCAGATCCGCGCCAACGCGGTCCATTTTATTCACATACAGCAAGGTTGGAATCTGCAGCGACTTGAGCGCATGCCAAATCATCTCCGTTTGCGATTGCACACCCTCCACCGCTGACACGATCAGAATGGCTCCGTCCATCACCCGCAGAGCGCGCTCCACCTCTGACAGGAAATCCACATGCCCCGGCGTATCGACCAGATTAATCAACGTATCCTTCCACGAAAAAGCCGTCGTCGCGCTGCGCACCGAGATCCCCCGCTCCCGCTCCACGTCCATAGAATCCGTCTGCGCGGTCCCGCTATCTACACTGCCCAAGGCCCGAATCCGCCCGCTATGATATAGCAGATGCTCCGTTGTCGTTGTTTTCCCCGCGTCGACATGAGCAAAAATCCCCACATTCCTTCGCGAAACCGATAATTGCTTACTCTTATCGTCCATCATCCCAATGCTCTGCTCCTTCTACCTCTCAGCCTTATCCTCCTATTATACTAAAAGCGCATTCAAAACGATAAACCTGCTACTCTCCAAAATGCGCAACCTATAATTACAGCTGTCGTATGTACTTCTAACTAAATCAATATGGAGGTAAGCACCTTATGGATCATCCCGCTTCCGAACCATCCCTCTCGCCTGAAGCTCCCATTCTGCTTCATAATGAGCATCCGGCTATCCTTGCGCTTAGCCAAGCCGATCCCAAGCTAGCTCAGCTTATCAGGCTCGTTGGTGAATTAACACTAATGCCCAGTTCCCATCCGTTTGAATCGTTAGCGATGTCGATTATTTCCCAGCAATTATCAGCCAAGGCAGCTGCGACGATAAAATCAAGAGTCAAACATCTCATACCGGACTTCACGCCCGAAACCGTTCTGGCTGCTGACGAAGCTGCGATCCGCGCTTGCGGCGTATCTGCCCCCAAGATCCGCTATATCCGCGATCTGAGCAGTAAAATTACAGCAGGCGAGGTGCTTTTGGATAGCCTCTATGAACTGGACAATGCCGAGCTGCTGAAACAGCTTACGAGTGTCAAAGGCATCGGCATCTGGACCGCCGAAATGTTCTTGATCTTCGCCTTGGGCCGCCCCGATGTCATGTCCTTGGGCGACGCCGGGCTTCAGCGCGCAGCCCGCTGGCTGCACCAACTGGGAGAACGCGAGGACGGCAACTATTTAGGCCAAATTGCTCCTGTCTGGGCACCCTACCGCAGTTATGCCTCCCTCTACCTGTGGCGCGCTGTTGATTTGGGCTTCGTTGCTTCCGGCCAGCGGGTGGAAGATTGCGTGAGCTTATCTTAATCTGTTGGTGAATATTCGTAGCATTTTCCTTGCTAGTGAAAGCAGTACACCTCATATAAGATCATATAAGAGCCTTTGAAAGCTCCTATTCATGCAAATTCTCTATTTTCAACCTATTTAGAAGCCTCCAGAGACTCCTATCCCGGGAAAAGGTGAGTTTTGACAAGTCACTTCTGTAAATAAAGGCCCTTAGGGTCTTCTATTTGCCTTGAGCGGCTGCTTTTCTAGGGAATAGAAGCTCTCAGAGACTCCTATTCTCAAATAAAAAAGACAGCCACAGATTGCTCCGCGCTGCCTATCCGACTCACTCATCTACGATCTCACCTGTTCAACTTGTAACCGACAATCCCCTCAAGTAAGTCGTTAAGAGCCTCCTCAAGCTCTCATCGCGCTCCAACCCCATACGGAAGCCATTCTTCATCTCCAGGGATGAGAAGCCATGCACGATGCTGCGGAATCCGCGCACAACATGCAAAGCATCCTCCTCGCTCAATGAATAGGACGCCAGAAGTCGAAGAATAAACATCACCACTTGCGTGCCTGCTTCCTTGACTTGCGGATCTTCTAAATCAGGCAGCGCCGCCATAGCATCATATAAACCCGGTTGATTTCGGGCAAAATTCACATAAGCGAAGCCAGCTGCCAGCAGTGCCTCTTCCCCCGATTTGCCGATCACAGCATCGACCATCGCCGCCTTGATATCTTGTAAACTCCGCTGCGACATCAATCTCCTGAGATCCGGCAGTCCTTTAATATGGTTGTAAAGTGAGGGTGTCTTCACATTCAATTTGGCGGCTAATGCAGCTAAAGTCACTTGCTCGATCCCCTGCACGTCAGCAATTTCAATTGCTGCTTGAAGCACAGTTTCCGTATCTAATCCTTGTCGAACGGCCATGCTGCTCCCCCATCTCTAAATGCTTGCGATTTCGATTTGAAAATTCTTCGACGCTTCATCCACAGCCTTATCCAACAACGCTTGCGGCTGCACGATCATCTGACCATGACCTACGGCTATCAGGCTTGGTTTCAAGGCCCGCAGTTTAACTGCGCTTGCCAGTGACACTTCTTTACTCCAAGTTGCCATGGCCGGGAACGGAAACCAGAATTTCACCACACCGGATACAGCAAATCCGCCGCGCACTTGAAACGCGTCGCCCGCAATCAACGCACGGCTGCGTATATCCAAGAATGCCATCATTCCCGGTGTATGTCCAGGCGCCGCTACCGCTTGCAAAGAACCAACCCTATCGCCATCTTCCAAATAAACATCCGGTTTCGTTTGGATCGCTCCGGGTTTAGGCACGGCCCCTTTGATCGGCTGGTTAGGCTCGCCAGCTTCCAGCTCTTGATTCCCGGCCAGCAGCTTTCCATCTCGGCGAGAGATATGCACGATGGCCTGTGGCAGCGCCTTTTTCAAACCATCCAGTGCGCCGATGTGATCCCCATGAGCGTGAGTCAGAACAATGCGGGTAATGGGTTTCCCTATCTTGGAAGCAGCTTCCAGAATGCCTTTGACACTGAATGGCATCGCCGCATCAACCAAAGTTAGCTCTTCTTCTTCCTCGACCAAATAACAATTAACGGGGAATACGTTTGGCATAAAAGCAACTTGATAGACCTGACCGATTTGCGTGATTTTCATAATAACGCCTCCTGATTACTATTTATATTAGTATAATAACTAATAACATTAGTTTAGTCAATGGGCAGTTATGCATTTATCGCTTTTGGCCTCCCTATGTTAAAATAATCCTCATACTTTGTTGTACAGCCAGAAGATCACACTTGATAAAGCGAGGGAATCCACATGAATACAGAAACCTTAGAACTTTTCCGAACCCTGACTGAACTGCAGGCAGCGCCTGGGTTCGAAAGAGAGATTCGCACTTTTGTACGCGGCGAATTGGAAAAATATACACAGGAGTTCGTCCAGGACGGACTCGGCAGTTTGTTCGGCATCCTGCGCGGCGATGAAGCCGGACCGAAAATCATGGTTGCCGGCCATTTCGACGAGGTTGGCTTCCTCGTCAGCGGCATCACCGAGCACGGCACGATCAAGTTCCAGCCGCTCGGCGGCTGGTTCAGCCAAGTACTGCCCGCACAGCGCGTGCAGATCATGACCCCGCAGGGGCCGATCATCGGTGTGATCGGCTCGGTGCCCGTGCACTTGCTGGACGAAGCGTCACGCAGCAAGCCCGCAGACATCAAGACGATGTATATCGACATCGGCGCGGAAGACAAAGCCGATGCGGTCGCCATCGGCATCAAGCTCGGGCAGCAGATTGTTCCCATCTGCCCATTCACCCCTCTGGCCAATCCGAAGCGGATTATGGCCAAGGCTTGGGACAATCGCTACGGCGTCGGCCTGGCGATTGAACTGATGAAGGAGCTTCACGGTACGAAGCTCCCGAACATCCTGTACGCAGGTGCAACGGTACAGGAAGAGGTTGGCGTGCGCGGCGGACGCACGGCGGCGAATCTCATTCAGCCGGATTTATTCTACGCGCTGGATGCCAGCGCCGCCGGGGATATGACCGGCGACCGCAATGCTTTTGGGCAGCTGGGGCGCGGGGCGCTGCTGCGTATTTTCGATCCCACGATGATTACCCACCGCGGGATGGTAGAGTTCATTCTGGATACGGCGGAGACGCATAAGATCCCGTATCAATACTTCATCTCCGCCGGTGGGACAGACGCTGGTCAAGTACACGTGCAAGGCACCGGCATTCCTTCCGCCGTCATTGGCGTCTGCGCGCGATACATCCACACTTCCGCGTCTATTCTCCACGTAGATGATTATGCAGCCGCGAAGGAACTGCTCATCAAACTCGTCCAAGCGAGTGATCGCACGACCTTGAACACGATCCATGCGGCCGTGTAATCCTTTTCCCTTCAAACAGCTAACTAGCGCCCTCTAGTTCCCTTATCTCTGTGCGACACAGCTGGATTAACTCCAAAATCTATAAACTTATATCGAATTAAAGAAGCTGTCCCAAGTCAAGTTCATGACTTCAGGGCAGCCTCTTGCTTTCAATATTGCACTACATGGAAAAGCTACCGTTAGATTAGGCATTTTTGCATGAAAACCCGGTTTACATGGAAAATCTCCCGTTATTTCTGTCTCTTTCTCACTGAATAACGATTTCCCCCTAATTTAGCGGGAGGTTTTCCAGTTAGATGACCGTTTATCGTTAGTAAAGCCAAAATAGCAGGAGAAATTCCTGTTAGATTTCGCTCCCCATCGAAAAAAATTAGAGGCTGCTCTCTAGGTTTTTAACCTATTGAAACAGCCTCTTTTTTCTTTATTTCAAAACAAATGTCGCCATTTTCCCATTTGCCGGTAATTGGTTACTTGCCGAATCGCTCCAAAGAAAGCCCAAATGAATGGTGCTGCCAATACTTATTCCAAGTTCAGTCTGTGGAATAGCTATTTCAATGGTCGAATCATTAACAGCATAACTAGTCTTACTTACGAAGCTTGTAACTTTAGTCCATGACCAAGATGAGCCCGTTCCGTTATAGCGATATAAATTACCATTCTCCACCATGAAATCAGCACCGCTTGAACTCCAATATTTTAACGAATAGCCAGTGGACTCATTGTTATCGGTGTTTATATAAATTTGGCTTTTACTAGTTAAACTACTCCCTTGAACTAACAAGTACAGATTCGTTGCATTGTTTGAAGCCTTCAATACTTTAACTTTAGAATCACCTGAGCTTAATACACCCACGCTGCTCCAATCACTACTTTCTCCGTTAACAACTACATTTGGTGAAGTTGGCGCAGGTGTTGGTACTGGTGTTGGTACCGGCGTTGGCACCGGCGTTGGCACTGGCGTTGGCACCGGCGTTGGCACCGGCGTTGGTACCGGCGTTGGCACTGGCGTTGGTACCGGCGTTGGCACTGGCGTTGGCACTGGCGTTGGCACTGGCGTTGGCACTGGTGTTGGTACCGGCGTTGGCACCGGCGTCGGCACTGGCGTTGGCACTGGTGTTGGTACCGGCGTTGGCACCGGCGTTGGCACTGGCGTTGGTTCAACAGCCCCTGTTTGACTACCATTGCCTATGGAAATAAACGACCCAGTAAGCGGAAGTTTATCTGTTTTGGAATCATTCAGCATGTAGCCTACCTGAATCGTTTCACCATTCGTTACAGCGAATGCTGACAATGGGATAGATACTTCCAGCGCTCCATTTGAGGCGATATAATTTTTCGTATCTTTATAGCTGGCAACCTTAGTCCATGCCCAAGTGGTTCCATCAGTTCCACTATACTTGTACAAGGTGCCATTTTCCATTAAGTAATCGGCTCCGCTCGAACTCCAATTCGAATTGATAAACCCAGTTGAAGCAGTTAGATCCGTATTGAAATAAAATTGATGCTTCGCTGCTGTGCCATTCCATTGTACAAGCAGATTCAAATTCGCATTTTCAATTTTCGCTTTTAACATCGCTGCGTTGGATGAACTCTTACTCAAGGGGGCTGTTGCCTCCCAATCCGCTGCATTGCCATCAATCGTTATGGATCCAGTGGGTGAAGGATTCGCAGGAATCGATAGGGATGTATGCTCAACTGCACCAATATCAATGGTAGCTCCTTGGATTCTAGCTGATCCCTTATAATCATCTATAGCATTGACTAAGGCACTGGCAAGACCCTTATCAATTGCAGGAGAGCCGGTCTGCAGGTTAAAATTATTCGCAGTCTTATCGGCAAATTTAGGATCAGCAAACTGCGAATTAGCATCGTTACCTGTCGCAGTCTTATAGGAATCCCATGTTGTATAGGTTTTACCTTGCCACTTCCATAACCCATTGTTCATTCCGCTTGCTGAATAGAACAAATTATAGTCAAGAACATTTGCTGAACCGCTTGTGTTAGTCTTGCTTAACATTGTTTTTTGAGGTTGGCTGTAAATAATATTATTTTTAAGTGTGTTATTCACCATATTCCACTGAAAAGCAATATCGCCATACCCCTGTAAAAGCGTGTCATTTTCTACAAAGGTGTTATTTATGATCTGATTGTTGCTTGCTCCGCCATTACTGGAGGAGGAACCGCCCATAATCAAGCCTGCTCCGTAATTATGGTGAATCCAATTGTTTTGTACTTTGATAGCACTTGTCGTTTTGCCCGTCTTTTCACTTGCTAGTTCGATGCCAAAATCATTGGCGTAGACGTGATTCTTCTCTATGACGATATTGGTAGCTCCGTCGGCATAAATCCCTCCAGCTGCATGCACGCCGCGATAAGCAGGGTTTGTGGAAGAATCAATATGATAGACGGTATTCTCTGCAACTCGTCCATTGCGTGTTTGGTCTACACAGGAACTAGCGCATGCACCATAAAATCCAGCTAATTCAATACCGATATTGTTATTGTCATGCACCTTGTTGCGTGTTATTTCAAAACCATCAATATTCCCGCTTAACGTCAGGGATTCACTCCAGCCCGTCACAAGATTATGAATATCATTGCCGCTTATCGTAAGATTGGTTATTGCAGTCGCCATATTGCCCAACACATGAATGCCGTGGGCATTACCGCCGCTTGCTGTATTTTTAATATCATGAATATGATTATTCAAAAGCTGGATGTTAGTACTGCCATTCGTCACGCGAATTGCCGCAGGATCCAAGGAACTGCTCGAAGCATTGGCATTAGCCAGTTCGAAACCGCTGATTTTGATGTAGCTTACTTTGGAGATATAGAACAGAGACTGATTTGCACTCGTTAATGTTAGACTAGAAGCATCGATTATAGGCGTTTCTCCAGCATAATTCAGAAATTGAATATAGCCTCCGCTTGCTGAGCCTGAACCTTTGACTGTCACCAGCTCACGATAGATGCCACCTCTAACATATACGGTATCTCCGGCAGCAAGTACATTGGCTGCCTTTTGAATCGTCTTCCATGGTGCAGTTAATGTCCCGGCGCTGCTGTCATTCCCTGAGTTGGAGACATAATACGTGTTTCCAGCAGCATGGACAGGGGCAGCGGAGATTCCGGCTACAAACAGCGCGCAAATGATGATGACAGCGAGAAATGTAGATACACATTGATGTAGAGTATTTATTTTGCGATTTGTCATTGTATCCATATCGTCAGCACCTCATTCTTTATTATAAAAAAGAAATAGGATACCGAAGAACGGTATCCGCAAGGTCCGCGAATTCGTTTACTTCGGCAACTGGCTGGCAACTCTTCATGAAAGAGGAAGCCCCTATAGTTTTGCGCCCCTTGATTTCCCAAGGTATGCCTTTTCGGTTTTATTAAATTCACAATAATCAAAAAATGTCGACAATTCTATAGTTCCAAATGCCCAATATTAAGAAATTTGTAAAACTTTTTCCCGAATGATAGGCTTAGAAAAAAAACAATTGAAATTATTAGAAAACTAAAGGGGTTTTTATATTGAAAAGGAAAATATTATCGGCATTTTTGCTTATCCTTACGCTTGGACTAGCAGCCACAATTGTTGTTCGCGCTGCCTCTGATATTCGTATTGTTATTGATGGAAAACCGGTAGACTCCAACGTAGAGATCGTTAATGATAGCAGCTATGTTCCTCTTCGCTCTATTGCAGAAATGTTTGGCGCTAATGTTGAGTGGGACAACTCTTCGCGCACGATCAACATTGTTTCCCATAGACGTATGCTGAATGATATATCTGCCGTTTATAAAGAGGATGGCATCACTTTCTCCAATGTCTCCTTGATGAATAAAGAATATGGTTGGGAGATTACGACAGATGTTTGGAACGGCCAGGATATTGCTTACCGCGGTCTTCATTTCAAGGCGAGTTTCTTTGATCAGCATGATCGTTTGCTTGGCACCTCTGATGGATACTTGTTCGACCTTAAACCAGGCGTTACGAAAGTAGCTAATCTTGTCACCACGGATGATCTAACCGACTACAAATATGTTCAATTTCAACTCGACCTTACCTACTGAAGCTTACTCGACATTAACGATGCCCAATGTATATCGGCCATCTGCCCGCTTGCCTTGGATCGCCAAATCGATACCAGGGCTGCCTTTTTCGGGATCTAGGATACTTACGCACAATGTATATTTACCAACTGGCAGCGTCCCAGGGATATTCAAGCTTGCTGTGGATTTCTGTGTACCAGGCAGCCATCTCCGGATATCCACTTGTGCGTTTTCCTTATAAACAATCTTCCCATCTTTATCCGCCAATGAAAATTCAAGCGGCCAATTGTAATAGAAAGGCGCCACACCTTTATTCTCCATAATTGTATTAACTACAAGCTTTTCACTTCGCTTCACTTTTGCTTGATGTGTTTCTGTTTTAAGAACGAATCGATACCCCATTGTATTCAACAGACGATCTATATTCCCTTGATATTTACCCTTTTCTGTATCAAGTAACGGTACATTGGGGCCAAGCCAGGTTGTATGACTCGCCTTCGCCTGCGCTAGCGTTTCTTCAATCGTTTTGTTTGTAATGTACTTCGTATCATCTTCGGAAAAAGCAAACTCTCCACCGCTAGGCGCGTAGATCCAATGCTCCGGCATAGCTGGCATCTTCTCTTCTGTCAACCAAGAAGTATAGCCATTATTAATCCAATCCACAAAGCCAGCCGTGGTTTCCTCTTTATCACCAAACACATCATTAAATAAACCCATATGATTGGTTTTCGCAATGTCATGAGGCCTTCTCATGAGCAGAGGCTTGTCAGGAAACCCCTGTATGTACGCTTCTACATATTGATCCGTAACTGCAATCTTGGGAAATGCTTCTGCCACTCCGCCATCACCGTCTTTGGTATGCCACTCTCCCCAGTGTCCCACACTGCCCAGTTCCACAAAGGCGATCCGGGCATCCCGGTTGTACCGCTCTCCCAACTTTCGAATCAACTTTTGATGTTCCTCGATTAATGTCTTGTTATCGTAGTTTGGACTAAACCCCTGTCCGTAACTTGTCTTGTACCACGTGCCTTCTTCCCCGATTTCCTTGTATAACCAATCCGGAATATCCATATGCTTACTATCCGTAGGATCATCTAATATAAGACGGAAAATAATCTTTACATTTTGACTCGTCCATTTCTTGAATTGATTCTTTTCCTCGAGTTGGTCGAAGGTGTAGACGCCCTTGGTCGCCTCGATGTCCCTCCACGTAAAATCGAAGAAGACAAGTCGATGAGGCTGTTTATAAGGCCCCCAGCGTGCATCAGGAGCAAACCCCATGTAGGGGTTATTTAGAACACTACTCACTTCAGTCGGAGTAAACTTAACGGTTGCTCTCCTTTTAACCTCAGCGTTCACTAGACTTATAGTAACTGATAATACAATGACAGAAAGAAAAATAACCATTCCTAACGTTCTATATTTGCGCTTCATTTATATTCGCCTTCCTAATCTCTGTTATTTGGACATATTTTACGCTAAATCGCAGCAATATGCGAGATAAGTACCGATTGTTCTCAAAATATTAACGGATGTAACTTTAATTTATAAAGATTCAACAAAGTTTACATAAATTTATTGTTTTTCAACAAAAAACAACATAGAATAGTCTTTTAGAACTATGTCTATATAGGTCTACAACATCAAATTTAGAAGTCACGAGGTGTTTTTTTAATGAGAGTTTTAGTCACTGGAGGTCTTGGCTTTATTGGATCCCACGTTGCAGAGCGTTTCTACAAAGAAGGTCATCAAATTTACATCATAGATAATCTATCCTCAGGAAATTCTGACAACCTCAATATCCCGTACAAACTATATTCGTTAAATGTGGAAAGTTCCAAATGCGCAGAAGTATTCAATAGCCATAAATTCGATATAGTGATTCATCTTGCTGCGCAAATCAACGTTGCCACATCTTTGGACAATCCTTATTTAGATGCCAAATCAAATATTCTCGGCTTAAACAATATGCTCAATCTCTCGGCCAAGTATGGTGTCAAAAAGTTTATATTTGCCTCCTCCGCAGCCGTTTATGGCATGAATGAACAAACACCGCTCAAAGAAGAAGAGGTTTGCAATCCACTCTCACCTTATGGGATGAATAAATTACTCGGAGAATACTATTGCAAAAAATTCACTGAGTTATATGGACTCGATACTCTTTGCTTCCGGTTTTCTAACGTATATGGCCCTAGGCAGGGAACCATTGGTGAAGGCGGCGTTGTGTCCATTTATTTAGAACGCATGTTCAACGATCAGGAGCTTCTTGTCTTTGGCGATGGGAATCAGACGCGTGATTTCATTTATGTTGAAGATGTCGCGGATGCTATCTATCGCGGAGTAGAGAGCGAGTACAAGGACGTTCTTAACTTATCCACCAATACGGAGAAAAGCGTGAACGAACTGCTTGGCATCTTTCAAGAGCTTCACCCGGTCAAAGGCGTGGTGTACCGCGAAGCACGCAAAGGCGATATTTACCGCTCGAGCCTGGATAATACCAAAGTTAAACGTCAACTCGATTGGGTTCCCATGTATAGCCTCAAAGAAGGGTTAACCAAGACGTATGAATGGTTTGCAGCGCAGCAGAAAAAGCCGGAGCAAAAGAAACAGGATAAACCCTCATCCAAATTATTCACTTCTCTGAAACCTGCTCTACCCTACATCGAGAACTTTGCTGCCTTTGGTGTTGTAACAGCTCTAACGATCGGCACACAATCCGATCTGCAAAGCTATCAATTGGATTATAAACTCATCTATATCCTTGTGATCAGTATGCTCTATGGCACTAGGCAGTCTATCATTTCCTTCGCCTTGTCTTCTCTCCTCTTCCTTGGGATGAGCCTCTATAACGGGCGCGACTTGATCTCGTTTATCTATGACTCACAAAGTATGGTTACCTTAGCTGCTTATCTCTTTATTGGGATTGTGGTCGGGTATACGGTAGATCGCAAAAACAGTGAAATCAAAACGGCCAAAATTGAAGTCGTAGCAAGCGAAGAGCGTAATGAATTCTTAAGTGAAATCTACAATGATACTCGGCTTGTCAAAGAAGAGCTGCAGAATCAGATCATGAATACCGAAGACAGCTTCGGCAAAATCTATAATATTACCAAAGAATTAGATAGTCTCGAACCCGAGTTAATCTTTAATTCAGCCATTAGCGTATTGGAACAAATTATGAAGTCCAACTCGATTTCCATCTATTCCTTTAATAAATACGGCAATTTCTTACGGCTTACAGCCAAATCCAAAGTAACTGAGATGCAACTGGCTAAATCGATGAAGGTGGCCGACTTTTCACATCTGCAGCAGTTAGTTGAAAGCAAGAGCCTATACAGTAATAAAGCATTAGATCAAAATATTCCTGTCCTATCAGCGCCAATTATGGATCATGATCGTATCATTGCGGTCGTCAATCTGCATCAACTGCCTTTTGAGAATTTCACTTTATACTACCAAAATCTCTTTAAAGTTGCTGTAGAACTAATCTCTGCCTCTTTATCCAAAGCCAACCGTTATCTGGAGGCTACGCAAAGTGAACGTTACATAGACGGAACAGAAATACTTACGGAAGAGGCCTTCTTCACGGTTCTAGACAGTAAAAAACAAACGAAAATCAAACAAAATATAGAATATACGCTATTGGTTATTCCTCATACGGATATTCAAGTGGAAGAACTATCTACTAAAGTCAGCTCTTTTTTACGTGAGACCGATGTGATTGGGAAAGGGCCCGACGGCCGTTACTATATCCTGCTATCGAACTCTGAGCAGCAGGATGCTGCGATTGTTACGGAGCGCATAACGAAATCAGGAATTACTCCTATAATTCTGAAAGAGGAACTACTTTATGCTTGAACTGATCCTTCTGGGCATTTATCTACTAATCATTGGTATCTACATCCTGAAGTTTTATAAGAAGTACACCAAAGAGCGGGCGTTAACTCATCTTGCCATTCTGGTTCTACTGCCCTTTGCAGGAGCATTGATGCTTGCTTTCTCTTCCTTGACATTGCGAAGAAAGTCGCAAAAAGCTTTTAGTTCCTTCTCCGATGAGGATATCTCTCCACAAACTTCATCACTTGGCATATACAACAGGATCGACGTCAAAAAGGAAATTAATATTGTTCCAATTGAAGAAGCTTTGCTGCTTAATGACACTTCGACAAAGCGGCGTATGCTGATCGATGCGTTGAAAAATGATTCCATTGAATACATTGGTATTCTGCAAAAAGCTTTAGAAAATGAAGATACGGAAACCTCTCATTATGCAGCCACAGCTGTATTAGAAATCAAGCGCAAGCTGATGCTTACTAAGCAGAAATTCGCAGTTCAATACGAAGAAAATAAATTGGACTTAGAAACATTGATTCCTTATGTCAATGTATTGAAGAGCTATCTGACAAGCGGTTTCTTGGATGAGCGGACACTTATTAAGACCAAGCATACCTATTCCCAAGTGCTAGAGAGCCTGTTGTCCGTTTATACCGAAGAGGAGTCCTATTTTGTCGATAAGATCGAATGTGATCTGGAAATCGGAAATGTCGATAAAGCGCGAAGCATGTGTGTAACTTTCCACCAAGCGCATCCTAACAGTGAAGCTCCTTATTTAGTTTCGATGAAAACACATTACACATTAAGAAACAACGAGCGTTTCCAAGAAAGCCTAAACGGCTTGAAAAACTCACCCATTCGCTTGTCCAACCAAGCCTTAAATATCGTCCGATTCTGGTCAGGAGTATAAGTAATGAAAACCTTTGATTATTTCAAACGAACGGCCCTTGTCGTGTTCCTAATCATCGTTGTCCTAGGAATATCCATTGAAACGGTCCGTTCGGAATTCTTGTTCAAATTAACTACAAATACGAATGCCTCAACAACGGTAGCAGCTTCATCACTTCATGGTCTCGATCAACAAGCATTCAATGAGCTCAACAACGAGAATTTCCTCATCCTTTTCGACAAGGAAGAAGGAATCAGTCCGAAACTAGCAAGTAACCTTGCTTATACAATTAATTATATGAAAAAGAAATCTCAAAACGTGGAAGCCAAGCTATTTGATGGCAAAACCAAGGGCTTTGAAACGATTATTATTGCCCTGCAGGATTTATCCAAAATCGAGAATTTGGACGCCATAATGACATACGTTAACGACGGGGGCCGCGTATTTTTTGCCGAAAGTCCTTTGGTAGACGATAGTTTATATACGATTTACCGGAAGCTTGGCATCAACTCCATTGGTCCCTATGTCAATGAGAAAGGAATTAAGATTACATCCAATATTTTGATAAAAGCCAAGGGCATGGAATTCAAAGGGGATTTCATTGAAAATGCCATGGTATTCTTTGAACTTAACAACAATAGCAAAATCCATGCTGTAACCGATAAGAATAATCCTTTGATCTGGGAATACACGTATGGCAAAGGGAAGTTTATAGTATACAACGGCTCTACGCTCCAAGAAAAAACTAGCCGTGGGCTCGTTGCAGGAGCTCTAAGTTTAATCAATGACAACTTTATCTATCCGATTATTAATTCCAAAGTCGCTTATATTGATGATTTTCCCGCTCCCTTCGGAGATGGTAAAGCAACCAACATTTATAAGGAATACGGGAGAACCAACCAGAGATTCTATCGCGACATTTGGTGGCCCGATATGATCAAAATCGCCAAAAATCGAGATCTTATCTACACAGGTGTTCTGATTGAGAATTATAATGACACCATTAAGCCGCCCTTCAATATTTCAGTTGGACAGGAAAAAGAAAATTTAATTATTTATGGGAGAGAACTCCTGAAATTAGGCGGTGAATTAGGTTTGCATGGATATAACCATCAGTCTCTAGTCGCCACCTATTCTAAATCTACGGAGAATTCCCTTTCAGAGGGTTACAAGCTTTGGGAGTCTCAAGAAGATATGCAAGCTTCCCTTACCGAAGCAAATAACTATTTTTCTAATATTTATCCTAAGTACAAAATAAATACCTATGTGCCTCCATCCAATATCCTGAGTGCGGAAGGAAGGGATGCATTAAAGAAATCGCTGCCAGATCTCAAAATTATCGCCTCTCTCTATAGTGAAGATCCCTACGATAAATCGTATGTTCAGGAATATAAAAAAAGCGATGATGGCATTCTTGAACTCCCTCGTGTCTCTTCCGGCTATCATTATAACCAAGTCATGAACTGGGACATCTTCAATGCGATTACATCCATCGGCGTATTCTCTCACTTTATCCATCCTGACGATGTATTGGACCCGGCAAGAACACAAAATAAATCATGGGATCAATTATACAAAGAATTCGATGAAACCATGGAGCTCATTTACAGTAAATATGGTTGGTTACGCGCTATGACGGCCTCCGATGCCGGAAGAACTTTCGAAGATTACTTAAATAGCGAAGTTGTTTTCAAAAAGGATAAGAATAAGATCGACGGATATGTCAATAACTTTCACGGTGAACTCTATTATATCCTGCGCACGACAGGTAAAATCGGTAAATTAGATCACTGTCTGGTTACATTAATCGATACTAACACGTACATTGTGCAGGCTAAAGCAGCACATTTTGCCATAGAGTTGGGAGATCAGTCATGAAAATTTGTATTCTTGCTGAGGGGTCCTACCCTTACATTACGGGTGGCGTCTCCAGTTGGATTCATAGCTTAATCACGAATATGCCAGAGCATGAATTTATCCTTTACGTGATCGGAGCCGAAGAGAAATCACGCGGGAAATTCAAATATACGCTGCCTCACAATGTCATTGAAGTTCGTGAGACCTTCTTGGATACTTTTTTGAATGAAGAAGAAGTCTGGGGGAAGCGCTACAAGATTTCAAAAAGTGAGCGTGAAACCCTTTACTCCTTTTTAGCTGGCGAGAAAATCATCTGGGGAGACCTGTTTACCTTTTTGCTTAGCAATCAGATTAAATCTGTGTCTGAATTTCTTACTAGCAAAGATTTCTTCGACATTATGTACGAAGTCTGTCAGCAGCGTTACTCCCAAATTCCATTTACGGAGATGTACTGGACAATGCGTTCCATGATTCTCCCCTTGTTTTTGACAATTCGGAACCCTATGCCGGAAGCGGATCTCTACCATAGCGTTGCAACTGGTTATGCCGGTGTTCTCGGTTCCCTGGGTAAGCATCTGTATAATAAGCCCTTCTTGCTTACCGAGCATGGTATCTACACACGAGAACGGGAAGAAGAAATTATCAAAGCAGACTGGGTCAAGGGGTACTTCAAAGACGTATGGATCGAATACTTCTACAGCTTATCTAACTGCGCCTATTCCTATACGGATCAAGTGATTTCATTATTCAATCGCAACAAAGAAATTCAAGAAGAACTCGGCTGCAATGGTAACAAAATTACGATTATTCCTAATGGTGTTCAGTCCAGTGACTACGATTACCTTCAGCAAAAAGAGAATGACGAAGAGATCTCCATAGGCGCTATCGTTCGAATTGTCCCGATCAAAGATATCAAAACGATGATTCAAAGCTTCGCTATCGTCAAGCACACCATACCGAATGCCAAATTCTATATCTTTGGGCCAACAGATGAAGATGAAGAGTATTACGAGGAATGCTTGCAACTTGTACAGGAGCTTGGTACGGAAGACATCATATTTACAGGCAGTATTAACGTTCGGGAGTATATCGGAAAGATGGATATTCTTGCTCTCACCAGTATAAGTGAAGGCCAGCCTCTTGCTGTGCTTGAAGGATTAGCAGCAAGCAAACCCTTTGTAACAACCGACGTAGGCAGTTGTCGTGAGTTGCTCTATGGCAACCAGGATGATTTTGGCCCGGCAGGCATTGTAGAGCCCGTCATGCATTATGAGAAATTGGGTTTAGCCATCATTTCATTATGTCAGAATAAGCAACTTCGTGAGCAAATGGGTCTGAATGGCAAGCGGAGAGTATCCGCCCTCTACTCCAGGGATCGGTTCATCGAAGGTTATCGGACTATTTATAGCGATTACGAAAGGAGTTTATATGGCAGGGATCGGTTTTGAACTAAGAAAGCTCTTTCGGAAAAAAAGTCTCTTTACTAATATCCGGGCTTACGCCTATTCCTCATTAGTTACCATTGGCCCTATGCTTCTTTGCATGGTCATGGTAGCTGTCATGCAGAAACTACAAAGCTATGTAGAAATGCCGTTTGCTCAGAAAGAATTATTTTTAGCCGGTTCGCAGTACGCTTTTGTATTCTCGCTGCTGATTACCAGCGGATTTGTCATGCTGCTCTCACGCTATGTGGCCGACCGTTTATATGAGAAGAAATATGATGACTTGCTGCCTTCATTGTATGGCGTAATGGCGATATGCCTGCTAGTTGGAGGAATAGTTGGATTTATCTTTTTATTCCGTTCTCCACTTTCTCTAGCCTTTAAAATCACTGGATATTTACTATTCATGGAACTTATTGTGATTTGGTTATTAACTGTCTATGTGTCGGCGTTGAAAGACTATATCCGGATTGTCAAAAGTTTCTTATACGGCGCTATTATTACCATTTTAAGCGGAGTTATCTTCCTTATATTCTTAGGTATCAAAGATGCCTCGGCCACCATCGCTGCCATGGATATAGGGTTCCTTACGACCTTAATTTTATTGATGACCCATATTGAAGGTTATTTCCCCCAAGGCGGAACAAGATATTTTCATTTTTTAACGTATATCACGAAATTGCCTGCCGTCTTTGCCATTGGTTTCATTTCCACACTCGGCATTTATGTGCACAACTTTATTTACTGGGGAAGCCACATGAGCATTACCGTGGGTGACACTTTTAGGTTCTCGCCCTCCTACGATGTTCCTGTTTTCTTTGCCTTCTTATCGGTCATACCGACAATGGTTATCTTTGTTGTTTCCGTAGAGACATCCTTTTACGAAAAATTCAGAAGCTATTACGCCGTTATTTTGGGCTCCGGCACGATTCAAGATATCACGCGTGCCAAGAAAGAAATGAACGAAGTGCTTTTACAGGAACTAAGTTTCATTATGCAAATTCAGCTCTTCTTCTCACTCTTTGCTATGGCTGTGGGGATTAAACTTTTGCCGAAAATTGGCCAAACCGCAGAGCAAATTGACTCTTTTAATATTCTCGTGCTAGGTGATTGTTTGTATATCTTGATGTATGTAATTGTCTTGCTTCTACTTTATTTCGATGATCGGAAGGGGGCAATCCTTACCTCGTCACTCTTTCTGGCAGCAAACATAATTACTACACCCATCATTATGCAGACAGGGCACCATGGGTTAGGGCTTCTTATTTCTGCTGCTATTGCTGTTGGGGTAGCCATCATGAGACTTCTTTACATCCTTGACAACATTGATTATTACACCTATTGTGCACAACCTTTGGTCGTCAAAGAGAAACAACCCATTTTCAAAAAAATTATGAACCGTATTCGTTTATAACTGATAGGAGATAGTCATGCGATATACCTGGAGTAAGCTATCAATAACCTTAATCCTCATTTCCCTACTGGTTACAGGCTGCTTGGGAAGCAAGCCAACAAGTGAAGAGAACAGTGCCAAAGGTCTACCAGGAAATGATAGCCCTACACACATTACTTCTAAATCACCTGATTTGAAAGAAAGCCGAGCTATCTATGAACTGGATAAATCGGATGGCCTTCATATTATGTACGTAACCATCTTGAAGAGCGGTTCTTCCAAAAATAAACCCGTCTTTTCTTTTAGTGAGATGAATAACACAAGCGGCCGAATGCCTGATAATGAAGCCGATCCACAAGTTGAGGTTATCATCCAAGAAGGCGACGAGACTGGCCCTGTAAAGGGTGGAATTGGCTTCAATGAGAAAACAGCGAATGCAACGCTCGAGATTCGAGGAAATACATCCCGCGCCGCAAATCAAAAATCGTATAAAATCAAATTAAACAATAAAGCCGGCTTATGGCAGGAGCATAAAATCCTAAACCTCAATAAGCATGCTTTCGAGTTGTCACGCGTACGCAATAAACTAAGTTTTGACTATCTGAAGCTGATTCCGAATATGTCGAGTTTGCGTACCCATTTCGTTCAATTGAAGGTTAAAGATCTAACGACGACCGTTCCGGCCAAGGAATTCGTTGACTACGGATTGTACACCGATATTGAGCAGCCAGATAAGACTTTCCTCAAGTATCATGGCCTAGACCCTAACGGAAACTTGTATAAAGCAAATAACTTCCTATTCCAAAGATATCCTGATGTTCTGGTAGAAGCTAATGATCCTAGATACAATAAATCAGAATTTGAGAAGATTTTGAAAATCAATGCAAGTGAAAATCACACCAAGTTTTTGCACATGCTGGATGAAGTCAACGATACCTCCAAGAATATTAATGATATTGTTGATACCTACTTTAACCGGGATAACTTTTTGACGTGGATGGCAACGAATATCTTACTTGATAACACAGACACCATTAATCAGAACTACATGTTGTATAGTCCATCAAACTCAGAAACATGGTATTTTTTGCCGTGGGATTATGATGGTGGTTGGGATTGGTACGGTCAAGGACCCAAAGAGACTAAACTTCGTGCTAGCTGGGGGAACGGGATCGCTAATTACTGGGATTCATTATTACAAAGAAGATTTTTTAAAGATCCAGCCAACGTCAAGCAGCTAAATGAAAAAATTGAGGAATTATCCAAGATTATCACAAAAGAACGAACGCAAAGTTTCCTTAACTCTTATCACCCTATCGTGACCAAATTTGTAAATAATGCACCTGATATTAATACGTTGCCGGCTGGTGGTATCAGTTTTTTTGAAAACGAGTATAAGCGACTTGTAAATGTCCCTGAATTGAAAAAGAAGGACTACTACAAATCTCTTGAAAATCCTATGCCGATCTTCCTTGGAGTACCAGAGATCAAAGATAATGTAACAACCTTCTATTGGGATCAATCTTTCGATCTGCAAGGCGATGAACTCAGCTATGACTTTCAACTCAGCAAGGATCCCCAGTTTACTAAAATAGTAGCCGAGCAACCCGGACTAAAAATTGTTCATCATGCAGTTAGCGGATTAACCAAAGGCACTTATTATTGGCGGGTAAGTATCAAAGATAGCAAAGGAAACACTCAGATTCCATTTGATGATTACACAGATGTTTCCAATAACATCTACTATGGAATGCTAGAATACATTGTTAATTAGAAATGCTTACAGCAGGAGGATTTTATGACCAAGTTACATATAAAATGGCTCGTTCTTGTTATGAGTTTGGCCATAGCCGGCATGATCGTTTACTGGTGGCTCTCTCCTGCTGCTGTCGTACCCCATTCATCGAGCGCTCCGCAAAACACACAGCAGGAGCTATCGGTGGCTTCATCGAAATTGCGAATCTCCCTGCCCAGCGGGTTTTACGCAGAAGCGATCTCTCTGGTTCTGGAGACCTCAGGGAAGCAAGATGTCATACGATACACACTTGATGGTTCTGATCCAACCAAAGCTTCTCCTGTCTATAAGGAGTCGCTTTCCATTAAAGAAACGACCGTGCTCAAGGCTAAGGCTTACTCGCCTGACAGTTCATCCAGTCCTCTGGTTACGGCTTCCTATTTCATTGGACAGACACATCCTTTAGCCGTATTCTCACTTTCAACAAACCCTGACAACCTCTGGTCTAATGAAAAGGGGATTTATGTAAAAGGCCCTAAGGCCTCCTCCAAATCGCCATATGAGGGGGCTAACTTCTGGCAGGACTGGAAGATCCCTCTCCATCTCGAATTTTTCGAAAGTGGTGGTTCTCTGAAGTTAGAAAGCGACCTCTCTGCCGAAATATTTGGGGGCAATACAAGGGCGCTTCCCCAGAAAGCATTAGCTCTGACAACCGGGAAGAAAGACGGCCAGAAACTAAATGCGCCTTTATTTCCCGGACAGAATATCCTGTCGCCGCGTTCCATCGTACTAAGGAATTCTGGTCAGGATTTTAGTCAGACACACTTCCGAGATGGGTTAGTAGCTACATTATTGAAAGACACGGGATTAGATGTCCAAGCCTACCGGCCTGTGGTCGTTTACTTGAATGCCCAATACTGGGGAATCCATGATCTACGCGAGAAGATTGACGAATCCTTCCTTGCCTCGCATCACAATGTAGATGAAAAGGACATCGATCTTCTCGAATCCGACGCCATCGTTAAACGCGGGAGCAACAGTACTTACTTGGCGTTGATCAATTACATTCAAACCCATGATCTCAGACAAACTGACGCCTACAATTATGTCAGTAGTCAACTTGATGTCATGAACTTTATGGATTATCACATTGCAGAAACGATTATCGCTAACGTAGATTGGCCTGATCATAACATTCGATATTGGCGAACAAGTGAGGAAGGTAGCAAGTGGAAATGGATTGTCTATGACTCGGATCAAAGCTTCGGGGATCCCGCCACATCTTCTCTCCATCGCATCTTAACGACTAAGAAAAAAAGTAAAGAGAAGGACCTGCTCCTCTCACCGGCAATACTTCAACAGCTTATCAAAAATGATACATTCCGGGAGCAGTTTCTAACACGTTTCGCCTTTCACTTACAGCAAACATTTCAATCCGATCGGGTTATCTCTGTCATTGATGCGATCTACAATCAAATGAAACCAGAGATGGGGCGGCATTTGGACAAATGGGGTGGAAGCATGGCGGAGTGGGAAACGAATGTGGATGGCTTGAGGAAGTTCGCCAAAGAACGTCCATCCTATATGCGCAAGCAGCTTCAGGATGAGTTCCATTTAACAGAAGAGCAGATGCTGAAATATGGTTTAAATCAACAGGATTAACGGTTATTGGAGGTGCAATCATTCAAAGAGGAAATATGAAGCTACGCCATGAGCTTAAATTTTATATTCATTATCATGAATATGTTGCTTTACGCCATAGAATCTCTTCCGTACTAGAGAAAGATCCTCACTCTATTGACGATGATGGCTATGAAATTCGCAGTCTCTATTATGATGACGTCTATGATTCCGCGCTTATGCATAAAAATAGCGGGGTTTTGTTAAGAAACAAGTATCGTATTCGAATTTATAACAAAAGCGATGCCGTTATCCATTTGGAGCGCAAACGAAAGTTCGGGGATTTAATTAATAAAGAGTCCGCACCGCTTACAAGGGAACAAACCAACCGATTGCTAGTCGGTGATAGCGACTTTTTAGAACATTTAGACCATCCCCTTCTGAAAGATTTCCATCAACAAATTAAACTGCATCGTTTGGTGCCAAAATCCATTGTTGATTATAAACGAGAAGCTTATAAGCTAGATTTAAGCGAGGTTCGAGTGACCTTTGATAAAGATCTTAGAGGAAATGTAAGCTCTCTGGATTTATTCGACCCTGAGCTGGTTACGATGGACGCCTTTCAGAAACCTATTCTGGTTATGGAAGTCAAATATAATGAGTTTTTACCTGAATTTGTTCGACGCGCCTTACAGATTACCTCACATCAACGATCGGCCATTTCGAAATATGTCATTTGTCGAGAAATAGCAAAACTCTACTACAGCCATTAGCGTAAAGAAGGGAAAGGTTTTATTATGAACGATTTAGATGAAACATTTGGAGCACGAGATCTTATCAAGAAGAGCATGCTTAAGCTTGACTCTTTCACCGCCATTTCTTATGTAGATTTATTCTGGACTCTTTTGATTTCCCTTTTCATAGGTTTGTTTATTTACTATATTTACAAAAAATCATTTCGTGGTGTTGTGTACAGCCATAGCTACAATATTACCTTCGTAATTATGACGATGATTACATCTTTAATCATTATTACTATCAGTACAAATATCGTCTTGTCTCTAGGGATGGTAGGCGCGCTGAGTATCGTGCGTTTCCGTACAGCCGTGAAAGACCCCGTGGACATTATGTTTATGTATTGGTCCATCTTTGCCGGTATTGCTGCAGGAGCTGGTATGCTGCCCGTTGCTATTTTTGGCTCCATTATTGTAGGTGCAACGATCCTCTTGCTCTCTCGCAAAAAAATTAAAAACTCTACGTACCTGCTGGTCATCCACTATACAGACGAGGCTTATGATGCAGTTAAAGTTCAGGTTGCCAAACTCAAAGGTGTTCTCCGCTCCAAAACAGTGCGTAAAGGCATTACGGAAATGACTGTAGAAATCAAGTTAAAAACCGATAATACTTTTTTTGTCAATGAACTTTCGGAGTTGCCAGGTATTCATGATGTCTCCCTTGTTAACTATAACGGTGATTACGCACCGTAACATTTCTATAGAACCTCATTTGCTTTCAAGCAGATGAGGCTTTTTTACGTTAACAAAATCTAGAACTCATATTCCAATATATGGTATAATTACAGAAACATAGGACACAAGAAAGAAGGCTATTTATTTATGACTTATATCATTCGTGAAGCTACATCCCAAGATACCAAAGAAATTAGCTCCTTTATTTCAGAACGCACCGGGAAAACGATATCCCCTTTGCACATTGAGAACAGGCTGCATTTTATGCGGGAAAATCCCAATGAATCCCTTTATGTATATGAGGAAAAGAATCAGATTCTGGGAACTTTGGGCTTTCGCGTTCGGCATAGCGCAGACACCATTTTTAAATACAGTGAAATCTCTGTAATTTCAGGCGACGAGGCCAACAACCTCCCAGCAGCTGCAGATAAATTGAAAAGCTATGCCGAGCAACTAACGCAGAAGCACGACTGCACAGGGATGTGGTGGATCTCAGGTTCCGAGAAACATAAAGAATTACATGCAGACCGCGAGCCTCTTGGCTTTCATGAGACAGGCTACAAATTCGTTAAGCGTTTTTTATAGCTCACAGGAGTGAGCCTCATGTCATCTGGGTTTAGCACGGAATTCTTGCCTCTGCGTAGCCGCCTTTTCCTTGCTTTTTTTATCCTGCTTTGTGGGGCAAAAGATCAACTGATGGTTGATATCCAAAAACAACGAATACGCGAGGATTATTAAGAAAATGTAAAGCTAGGCTCTCTAGAACCCATATAACCAAATATTCTGAATATTTACAATATTAAAACAATAGATTAATATAAGGACAAGCTTACTTGAAGGACAAGCCGGACAGATGGTACGGCATTCGGAGAGTAGCGAGGATACCCTAACTAAGGAAGGGGATAGTCCAATGGACCACGTTAGCGAAGCATGTCCACTTTTCCTTCAAACGACAGAAGAAAAGGTGCGGGAACGGTAACGTTCATCGGACATGTGGGAATCCAACCGGTAAATGTGAATAGCGTTTATTCGAGGAAAGGATCCGTAAGTACGTAATGTCGTAATTTCAACGTCAGTTGGTTGATTGGAGTGTGTGTAGGTACAATTGAATACTATGAATGAACCTTAGGGGCCTCCGGTTATCTCAGATAAGCGGGGGTCCCTATTTGTGTTCAAGAACTTAGTTGGGTAAGGACAAACGAACAATAAACGTCGTCCTCTTCTCAGGCTCACTTTCTACGGCAATCGAGCCTCCATGCATATCGATGATCTTTTTCACAATAGACAAGCCCAGTCCATTTCCACCTGAAAGTCGGTTTCTCGACTTATCTGCCTTGTAGAAGCGTTCAAATATGTGGGGCAGATCCTCCTCCGATATATGGACGCCATTATTGGAAATGCGAACAATCGCTTCTTCTTGGCTTGCCGTAATATGAACGCCTATCGTACCGCCAAATGGCGCGAATTTAATCGCATTATGAATGAGATTTGTCCATACCTGACTAAGCAAGTCAGCATCCGCCGACAGGGTTACTGCCTCTAATTCGATGTCCATCTCAATTTCTTTATCCACCCACTGTGGTTCACAAGCCAGAATGTGATTGCGAATTTGTTTGTCTAACCGGTAGCTGGTCGGTTCAAAAGGATGATGCTGCGATTCCAGTGAGGTCAGCTTGAGCAAATTGTCGCTAAGTTTCGAGAGCCTTGTACTCTCTGCTTCAATAATCTCCAGATAGTGCTTTCGCTCTTCCGGAGAAATCTGCTCATTCTGCAGCGCCCTTGAGAAACCGCTGATAGAAGTAAGCGGAGACTGAATCTCATGAGAGACATTGGATATGAATTCCTGTCTCATTTTCTCCAGCTGCCCCAGCTCGACTGCCATGTTATTAATAGACTCTACCAGTTCGTTGAAAGGCCCATTATCATGCAAGTCCTCTTCCACAGAAACATTGAAATCTCCTCGGGACATGCTGCGAATGGCCTCAATCATTTTTTGGAAAAAGATCATTTGTTTATTGCGAAAAAACCGGCCCATAATGGCCATGGTAACGCCCCACAGGAACATCCCGCCTATCGAATTAATGAGCTGCACGACTACCTCTGCAGGACGCATGTTAAGGTAGTCATATAACCAAGAAGTTCCGTAGAACAAAGCGAGCCAATACCCAACAATCAGAGTAAATATGCCTAGAGCAAATAGGGAGCCCCTAATAAATTGCATGGCCGAATGCTTGGTTATCGGCTTCTTTCTGCGCTCTCGGCGCCCCTTGCGCCATTCTCGCTCTGCTCTCGCTTCTTGCTCCTGGCGTTTCTCCCCGTTCATGATCGCAGGACCTCCATCCGATACCCTAGCCCCCTGATCGTCGCAATGCGAAAAGCATGCTGCTCCTCCGGGAAGCGTTCCCGCAGGCGGTTGATATGGACGTCAACGGTACGCTCGTTGCCTTCATAATCAAACCCCCAGATCTGCTCGATGAGCTGGTCACGGGAAAAGGTTTTTCCCGGGTAGCTCGCCAGCTTGTAGAGCAGTTCGAATTCTTTGAGCGGCAGGGTGACGCTCTCCGTGCCAGCCGTTATCTCGAAGGTTTTGCGATTCATGCTGAGATCGCCGACCTGCACGGTCTGGGACGAAGCAATTTTATAACGCTTCAGCAGCGCCTTGACCCGCATGGCCAGCTCCATGGGCTCGAAAGGCTTGACGAGGTAATCGTCTGTGCCCAGCTCGAAGCCCTTGACCTTCTGCGAGGTCTCGCCTTTGGCGGTGAGCATCAGCAGCGGGAGATCATAATGCTCCCGCAGCTCCTTGCACAGCTCCCAGCCGTCCATATTGGGCATCATGATATCCATGATCACCAGATCTACCTGGACGGTCTCGAGCAGTTTGAGCGCTTCTGCGCCGTCCGAGGCTTCGACAACATCGAAGCCCTCATTCTGCATGAATACGCGGATCAGTTCGCGGATATAAGGATCATCATCAACAATCAGAATTGGAGCCATCTGCCTCAAGCCTCGCTTTTATTAGAATCTTCGCCGAATTGACTTTAACCTTATTTTAGCATAGAACGCTTGGCTTACTTAGCTAGTGCCGTTGGATGTACTTAGCATACACAACTTTTATAAACTGAATTTAAACCATTTCGAATTTTTGTGAGGCAAGGACTTTTTTCGGAAAAAACTTTGTGATACATTTTGGAGAAAGGAAACCATTTGGGGGTATTCACGGATATGGTCAATCAAGCCTATACGGAATTCAAAAGTCTTTCTTCCAGCGAAGCAGAAGCTGCGTTCCAAAACGAAGTGCAATCCGAAGGCTACTCCGGCTTCAGAAGGCTGCTGGACGGCCTTACAGAGGCCATTAAAACGGCTTTAGATGCTGACATCGCTGAGATCGAAAGCGCGATCAGCAAAGGCAGAAGCCTATTCCCGGAACCTGTTCAATTCAGTCCGTCGTGGGAATATGTCTGGGCCGAACTTGAAGCAACGATCGGGGCCAAAAAACACGCGCTTACAGCTATTGCGCCAGCCGACCGCACTGGAGAGTGGCAGGTGATTATGGATAATCCGAACGTCGTGCAGGAAGTCGTTTGTTACCCAGGGCTCGATTTCCTGGATGCGGCTTATTTATATGCGTACTTCCGGCCTCAATTGGAAAAATCAGAGTATATTCGCTTGCAGAAGATTCAAACGCTTATTCAGGATGTCGGCAGTTGAAAAGGCTGTTACCATACAGCAACAAGGGGGGAAGGATTGCATGATCATATCAATTATTGCAGCAGCTTCCATGAACGGCGTCATTGGCATGGACGAACTTATTCCCTGGCAGATCCCTGGGGAGCAGATCCGGTTCAAAGAACTTACGCTTGGGAAATCGGTCATAATGGGGAGAAAAACGTTTGAATCCATTGGCAAGCCTTTGCCGCGGAGAAAAACCGTCATCATTTCTAGAACGGTACAAATCACAGACGCGAATTGTGTAACAGTGAAGTCACTCGAGCAAGCGCTCGAACTTTTGAAGGACGAAGACGAAATTTTCATCGCCGGTGGCGGAGAAGTTTATAGAGAAGCGCTGCCTTTAGCGGATAAACTGTATTTGACCGAGGTAGAGAAAGAAATCGCGGGAAATATTTATTTCCCGGCATTCGACAAAGAATCCTTCCAATTAACCTACAAACAGCCAGTCAACGGAACGATTCCATATACGTATTATACCTACGAAAGAAAATAACAGAGGTGCGGATCGGCTAAGCCTTTGTGCCTTTCAGGAGGAACCACTCAACTACGATGAGATTGACTAGAAGGCCGATCCAAATGTTAACTTCCAGTATTTCTGCAACCATCTGCTCACGTCCGCCTGCGGGCAGGTGGAACCCGTGCATAGCGAGATATAGGAGGATACAAATCGGAACAATTAATCTGGCCGAAGTCGCCACCAGGGTAACCGCATAGCTGCGGATCATCCAGATGCGATGCTCTCGGAACTGCTTGTTTACCGCGAAGCGGAAAGCTTTCCAAGTTGTCACGAGCCACAACAAGCTCAATGTCAAGAACGCCATGGCCTTAGTAAAGCTATCGATATATAGAGTCATCACGAGTCCTAACAGCCCACTCAACATGATGCTCGCGACATAGATACGGCCAAGCGCCCTATGCCACTGCGGATAACGGACACGAAAACGCTGATGAAATTGAAATAAGCCGCTGATTAAAGCAACCAGGGCGAATCCAATATGGACCACTAGCACAGTATAATGCAGAGAAAAAGACGCATCCAATGTTACTCTACTGCGCGCAGGATCTAGAGAAAGATAAGGAAATACCGCAGCCATGGCTACGCCAACAATAAGAAGACTCAAGAAAACTCCAAATTTTTTACCCAAATCAATAACCCCCTTTTCATTCACCACTCCTCTCCTAGTGTAGTTCCTTCATCTAAAGGGCAACTAAATAAACTCTTAAATATTTCTAAACTAAGATAATTTCTTCTTCATCCACTCGCACCAAGCCAGATCTGCGTCGACCTTCATCATCGCTTTCCGCACAAGAACATAAGGCCCGAACTGTAAATCGGTTATTTCCAAATCCTCCAGATCCTTGCCGCTTTCTTCTTTGAATTTATCGAACAGTTGATTGAAGCGTTCTTTTTTCTTTACATAATATACTTTGCGATCTGCAAGCAATTTCAACGCATGTTCTTTATCCACGAGGCTGATGCAGTAAACTTTCAACGCTAGTTCATCGCGAAAAACAGGATCATCCGTAGGCTCCTTAATCCAATGACGAATCGCTTCCTTGCCGAGGTCCGTTATCGAATATACCTTTTTATCCGGTTTATCGGACTGTGGGACATGCACGAATGCTACATACCCCTTCTGTTCTAATAGAGCAAGGAGTGGGTAGATTTGGCTGTGTTTCGCTTGCCAGAAAGGCTGAATATGCTGCATAAGTTCGTAACCCGTACGGGAATGCTTGGTTAACAGACTAAGTAAGCCATAAGAAAGGGTATTCATAGACACTCCTCTAATATGTCATTATTGACATATTACATCTTTGGTAGTATGATGATTTTCATTCAAATTATAGAGAATCCGGCGAAGAAGTCAATGGATGGAGTGGAGGCAACACCTTGAGTAAGGATGATTTACAGCAAGTCCGATTCTGGCCCGTTATGATTGCCATTTTTTTCGGATCGTTCGTATCAATCCTAAGTATGAGCACGATTAATATTGCCATACCGATTTTGAGCGAGCATTTCCAAACCGATTTAAGTAAGATTCAGTGGACGATTACGGGCTTCATGCTCGCGAGCGGCACCATTGCCCCGATTACCGGCTATTTCGGCGAACGGTTTAGCTACAAGCGTTTATACGCGTTAGCGCTCGTTGGTTTCACGGTCTTTTCCTTTTTATGCGCCATTTCTTGGGATGCAACTTCGCTTATTGCTTTCCGTATCGCACAAGGGGCATTCAGTGGTCTCATTATGCCTGCTACGATGACGATTGTCTACCAAGTAATCCCTCGCGACAAACAACCTATCGCGATTTCCTTATGGTCTTTATCGGCGATGATGGCTCCTGCGATCGGTCCAACGCTAAGCGGATGGCTTTTGCAAAATTGGAGCTGGCACTGGTTGTTCCTCATGAACATCCCTGTCGGTCTCGTCGCTATTTTCCTGGTTTTGAAATTGATTCCTTATTACCGTCTTTCCGTGCCCAAAAAATTCGATCTCATTGGCTTGCTAACTGTCGTTATCAGCAGCCTTTCTTTGCTGGTCGCTTTCTCCCAAGGTCATGCCTGGGGTTGGGGATCGGGTAAAGTTATCGGCTTGTTCGCTCTCGGATTCGTCGTCCTTCTCCTCTTCATTTGGAGAGAGTTAACGGTAGAATCACCGCTGCTGAATATTCGTGTCTTACACAATACACGTTACTCGTTAACGCTTATTATTTCCAGTATTGTGACCATTAGTTTATATTCCGGGACTTTTTTAACGCCTATTTTCTTGCAAAATATTCAACATGTAACCCCTCTGGATACAGGTCTGATTCTGCTTCCTGCATCACTGGCTATGGCTCTGTGCATGCCGATTGTCGGGAAACTGTATGGCATTGTCGGTCCTCGCGTCCTTATGTTCAGCGGAATTGCGTTGATCGCTGTCGGTACGTTAACGCTTAGCTGGTTAAGTGTAGACGTATCTCGCAGCTACATTCTGTTCTGGATGATCGTTCGGAACATCGGTATTGCTCTGGCGACCATGCCTGCGAGCAATGCGGGTATGGAACAAATTCCGCGGACGCTGTCCGGCCATGCCACATCGATCAGCAACTGGGTTCGCAACGTCTTCGGTTCGTTCGCCATCGCCCTCTTCACATCGGTTCTGTCATCCAAAACCGCTTCCCATACGACCGAATTGGTAAGCAGCGGCATCAAGGATAAAGTGGTTATTGGCACACACGCCTTCACCATGAGTGTCAATGATGTTTACTTGCTCGCTACCTTCATTGTAATCGTCGCTTTGCCGCTCACTTTATTTATCAAAAAGCGGCCGATTGAGAAAGAAGATCCAGCAGCGATTAATGCTGCTATTAAATCTAGCGCAGCTGCAAAGTAATACTTTGAAAAGCCTCACTATACTCAGATGTATATCGGTGGCGTAGGTTCTAGAGGAGAAGGCGGCGCTTATTAAAAAGCAGCAGCTGGGGACAACGCTAACGGGAATCCCTCTCGCTGGAATGATATAGGGAACAATTCAGGCTGTCGAGAAATTCTCGGCAGCCTTTATTTGAGATGGGGTAAGCGAAGCTTGCCCAAAAGGCCAATGGACCTTGAGGTAATCTGCCTAACGAACTCAACAACCTTTATTTGCTCAAAATGGTACATTAAAAAAATCTATCGAATTCCCGATACGTTATTTCATATAAATCATCATCATTCCGCCTAAAAACTGCTCGATAACGCCAATTCAGTTCATTAGATCTTCAAAGTAGCCAATTTCTCGTCTATAAGCATCATACAGTTCATTAGAATGACAGATGCAGATGGGATTGGCGGGGGCACGCAGCCATAACGCCGTTTCCAGCGTTGCAAGCATTACTTCCGCCAACATGGCAAAGAGGCTGCTCCTTAGGTTTTCAACCTTTGGTGACAGCCTCTTGCTTTATCCCAACACCACGCGGTCATCTGCCAGCTTGGTGCCGCTTATGTTCTCGAACTCACCGAGCAATTGCTCTACCGTGAGGTTCTTTTTGCGTTCTTCGGTCACATCAAGGATGATGCGGCCTTTGTCCATCATGATCAGGCGGTTGCCGAGTCGGATCGCCTGCTCCATGTTGTGCGTGACCATCAAGGTGGTCAGCTTCATCTCGCGCACGATGTCCTCGGTCAATCGTGTGATCAGTTCCGCGCGCGAGGGGTCGAGCGCGGCCGTGTGCTCGTCAAGCAGCAGAATCTGCGGCTTGGTGAACGTCGCCATGAGCAAGCTGAGGGCTTGGCGCTCGCCGCCGGAGAGCAGCCCCACCTTGGCGCGCAGTCGGCCTTCCAGGCCGATCCCGAGGCGCTGGAGCTGTTCCAGGAACAACGCGCGCTTGCGCGCGGTGACGCCGAAGCTGAGCCCGCGCTTCTTGCCGCGGGCATACGCCATGGCGAGATTCTCCTCGATGGTCATTCGAGGAGCCGTCCCCGCCATGGGATCTTGAAAGACGCGGCCGATCCACCGGCTGCGCTCGTACTCCGGCAGGTGGTGAATGACCTCGCCGCCGATCCGCACTTCGCCGGCATCCGGCGTCATGACGCCGGAGATGACATTCATCAGCGTCGACTTCCCGGCGCCGTTGCTGCCGATGACCGTGACGAAGTCTCCGGGCTTCAGGTTGAGGTTGATCCCGATCAGGGCAATTTTCTCATCCGCCGAGCCAGGGTTGAACAGCTTGGAAACATTGGAGAGCTGAAGCATCAGCGTTTACCTCCCTTATTCAATTGCACAGCGCGAGCGATAAGCTCCGCCGATCGCCGTTTTGCCATTGCTTTTTGCTTGATGGAGCGCTGAATAGAAGGCAGTACCAGCGCGATGATAACGATGATGGCTGTAATCAGCTTCAAGTCAGAAGCTTTCAGCCATTCAACGCGAAGCGCCAACGCGACCACGATACGGTACACGATAGAACCAAGAACAGCCGCCAGCGTCGCCCGAAAGACTGAACCAGCTCCGAAGATCGCTTCCCCAATAATGACAGAAGCAAGCCCAATCACGATCATTCCGATCCCCATCGAGATATCAGCGAAGCCCGATTGCTGTGCAATCAAAGCACCGGACAGCGCGACTAATCCATTGGACAAGCTAACGCCCAGAATCGTCGTGCGGTCCGTGTTCGCTCCGAAACTGCGAATCATACGGGCGTTATCCCCCGTTGCTCGCAGTGAAAGCCCCAGGTCCGTATGCAAGAAAGCATCCAGCAGAAGCTTGAATACAACGACAATAATGAGCACGACCGTAATCGGCTTCATGGTGGAGAACAGCGTATCCGCGCCCAGCAGCGAGATATTCGGTTTTCCCATAATACGCATATTAATGGAGTACAGCGCAATCATCATCAGAATTCCTGACAATAAGCCATTAATCTTGCCCTTCGTATGAAGCAAGCCCGTGCAGGCGCCAGCAGCAAGTCCGCCCACAAAAGCAGCCAAGCAAGCCAAGATTGGTGAGTAACCGTGCGATATCATGATCGCGGCGATTGCCCCGCCTGTTGTGAAGCTGCCGTCTACTGTTAAATCGGGGAAATCAAGAATACGAAACGTGATATAAACGCCCAATGCCATTAAGGCATAAAGCAGTCCTAACTCGACGGCACCCACCATGGAATCCATCATCTGAATAACCTCCCTAGCTTTGAAAAAAGAGGTGAACGAAAGTGACGTTCACCCCTTATGTGTCCTACTGCTTACTTAATGATGTTTTTCTCTTTATCCTTGACGGCATTTTTCATCGCGTCCGTTACTTCAACGCCTTGCGCTGCCGCTGCTTTCAAGTTCAAAATCAGATCCAGCTTCTCAGGAACTGTTACTTTCATGTCAGCCGGTTTTTTGCCATTCTTAAGAATTTCTACAGCCATTTGACCTACTTGGTAGCCATGGTCATAGTATTTGAAACCAACTGTTGCGAATGCTCCCTTTTCAACCGTATCACGGTCACTGGAGAAGAAAGGCATCTTTTTCTCGTTGGCAATTTGAATAATTCCGTCTACACCGCTAACAACCGTATTGTCCAGCGTGATCAAGAACGCATCTGCACGACCTACAAGAGATTGCGCTGCTTGCTTCACTTCGGAAGTGTTCGTTACCGGTGCTTTGATCAGTTTAATACCGTGTTTGGTAAGGGATTCTTCCGCATTTTTAGCCATAATAACAGCATTCGGTTCGCCTTCGTTGATGACAAGACCAACCGTTTTGATTTTTGGCATGTTCGTTGCTACGAAATCCATTAATTGAGCTACAGCCATTGGATTCGTGTCGGATGCTCCGGACACATTGCCGCCCGGTTTGTCTACACTGCTAACGATTTTGGCAGCCAACGGATCCGTTACAGCTGCAAACAGAATTGGTGCTTTCTTCACTTGCTGCACAACTGCTTGTGCGGATGGTGTTGCGATCCCGAGTACCAAATCATTGTCCGCGGAGGCAATTTTTTGGGCGATGGATAAATTGTTCGTTTGGTCACCTTGAGCATTGTTGAAATCAACCTTCAAGTTCGTGCCTTCTACGATCCCGGCATCTTTGAGCGCTGCCAAGAAGCCTTGACGCGTTGCATCCAAAGAAGGATGCTCAACAATTTGCGAAATGGCAATTTTATAATTCTTCGCTGCTGCAGCTGTTGCTGCCGGTGCTGTCGATGCTGGCGTGGTGGCTGCCGGAGACTTGTCCGCCGCCTTTTGCCCGCAACCTGCTGCTACAAGCATAAGTGCTGCTGATAAAACGAGTGACGCGAGTGCTTTCTTTTTCAAATGAATTACCCCTCTCTACGTTCCCATTTGTTGAAATTGGTCTCATTTTCCACTCATCACTTTAACGCTTTCGCTTGGAAAAGCGTGAGGATGCGGGGCTGTGAGACACCCAAGTATGGATGACAATTAACCATAGTTTAATTGCCTCTTGGGTTTCCGTCAATTGTTTTATCCGCATATGTGTGTGATTTGTAAATATCTGGTGCAAGCGCAATCATAGCGATGGCTTCGCATAGTAATCCTTCAACAGCTCATCCATAACACGATTCGTCCGGGCAGCCGTAACCCCTGTGCTTGGACTTTGGCCAATTCCTCTTAATTCCTCAACAACCTTCGTAATCAGCGGCTGCTGAACATGTGGCGGATTCGGAATCTTCCGCTCCTCGATTTGACCATCGATTCGTTCTATGCGCAGATCATCGCCGAATGTGGAAAATGTGATTTTCCCCAGACTGCCAACGATTTCATTGCTATCCTTGTAGGTAAATGTATTGAAGCCCCAGATGCCTGTCCCCATCACACCGGATTCAAATGCATAGGTCGTCGTTACGATGTCCTCTACTTGATAGCGCTTGGACTGATTTCTAGCGAAGCCTTTGACATCTCCAATAGAGCCCAATAGATAATCAAGAATATCCAGCGTATGACTCGCTAAATCAACGAACAACCCGCCACCGGATAGCTCCGACTGGATGCGCCAAGGCAATTCTTCGCCCTGCTTATCCTTCAACTGCTGCAAATAGGTGGTCTGCACGAAGCGGACATCCCCTATAACGCCGCTGTCCAGCAAGCGTTTAATTTCTACAAACCTTGGCAGCCCTCTTCGATAATAGGCGACAAACAAAGGAACTTGCGCCTCTTCGCAGGCGGCTATCATCTCCAGACATTCCTGGTGATTTCTGGCCATCGGCTTCTCCACATACACAGGTTTCCCGGCCTTCGCAGCCAACAAGGCATATTCATGATGAAAAGCTGGCGGTGTCGCGACATAAATCGCATTCACATCAGGATCATGGATCAGCGCCTCAGCATCAGCATACCATTTGGCTACCCCGTGCCGTTTGGCATAGTCTTCAGCCAGCTCGCCATTACGCCGCATGACGGCGACAAGCTCGGAGCCTTCTACTTTTTGCAGCGCCGGACCGCTTTTAACTTCCGTAACATCCCCGCAGCCGATAATTCCCCAACGTACTTTATCCATCATCTCGCTCCTCCTAGAGGTAACTATTTTAGCTAATGAATAGAGTATTCGACGTTCGCTTGTTGCTTCCTTTGAGGGTGTGGGGATCTGGGAAGAAACTGGGTTACTCTTAGCCCACACATTATGCACTAATTATCTCAGCGCGAACTTCAATTTCAGGCTCAATCCGTATGTTTTCAACTTCCTCAATAAAGTTTCTATGAAACTTGAATAATTGTATTATTAAATCGCCATCTTTACGAGCTTCCAATGTATAGAACGGGTATGATATTTTCACCAAAAACACTTGATCTGATTTATCCTTATAGAATTTCAAACCATAACATACTGACTCATCATTTGCTTCAATCTGTTCCATGCCCTTAAAATGATGTTTACTGTCATCATGAGTGCTAATTTCCCAATGATTTGGTGCATATCCCACAGATGTAAGCCATAGTTTGATAGTCAAATTAAATACATTTTTATACTTGTCGTCTATTAGTTGTACGTCATAGGAAGGTTGTTCAGATATTTTCGTAATATTGGCAGTATTTGAACCCAACATTTCATATTTATTTAATGAATTCAAATATTCATTATCAAGCATTTTCGTCATTGATTCGGGAATCTCCGATGAATCATAAGTATATATTATATTCAATTTTTCTTTTGGCTTAAAGGCTAAACCATTTACTCCATACTCAATAACTGAATCTATAAACTTAGTTTCAAAATCATTTTCTATGCTTATAAAATGTAAATCATTGTTATATCTAATGGGAATGATATGCCCATCAAATGTATTTTCCAAGACATAAGCTTCATTTTTCTTTTTGAACACATTTCCGTAATATTGTCTAATTGAACCTTCACACGTTATTACATATAGTTCATCAATGCCATCTTTATCAATGTCAATAAGGTAAGATGATTCATAATAATTTTTAATAGAATCCATTTCAGATGGGTTGCTCACTATGGAAAGCTTATCTTGCTTCATGTATTCTTCAAGATTTATTTCAAAATCCTGTTGTGTATATAATAAATCCACTTCGCGGTTCCTGATAATCCTATACAGGTAACTCTCCCATACTTCTTGCTTTTTGGTAAGCAATATTTCAGTTGGGTCTTTTGATACAATAAACATGATCATAATTGTAATTGCAACAACTTTTTGAATAGCCCTCATTTTTCTCATCACCTCCGTTGCCCTCTATACTCTGCTAATCTATGGCCTCAATAAATCGAAGCTACTACTTTGTCGATTATTCCACGCCTTACCAGCCTTTCCTATACTTCCGTTTTGAAGAGTTTTGACATTTGGGGATTGAATCATTAATGTAGACTCTTTTAAAACTAGATAAGGTTCAAACAATGGGAATACAGGGAACACTTCCCACAATATAACTTTAGTCACAATTCGCCAATTAAGGCTAGAATTCAACATTTTTTCTTTAATAAAGAAAATTTTGTAGTATTATAGAACTAAAATCAATCGAAAGAAGATGAAAGGAAGGAATGTGCTTACATGTATTTAAATAGAGTTTCAATTGAGAACTTTCGCTCAATTGAAAAAATCACAATATCTTTCATTACAAAATGCAGGGTATTGGTTGGAAAGAATGAAGTTGGTAAATCCAATATTTTAAAAGCCCTATCAACGTTAAATTCGAATAATAAAATTAATAACAATGATTTAAGAGATGGTTTGCCAGATGAGAATTTAATTAGAGAAGGGAAAATATGGTTTTTCTTCACCTTGGACTCCAAAGACAAAAATACAATACTTGTTTCACAAACCAAGAAAGTACTAACAAAAGATATAAACAAGCTCGCACTATTTACTAAAGAAGGGGAAGAAGAACTCCTTAAAAACATTATTGATACCTGCTATGATGAAACTATTTATAAAGTAGCCATTCCTACGGGTAAAAGAATGCAATCTACTACTCCGTTGAAAAGTGCTGATAATTACGTAGTCCCAAGTAATCTAAAAAAGCCAATTGCTAACACTGAATATACTTTTGATTTAAATGGAGAGTTAGTCAACTTAAACAGTTTTGATCTAATTAATATTCAAGATTTCCCTGAGATTCCCCCAATTCACTACGAGAATGTTACAGGCCAATATATACTAAAATGTATATCTACTACTATCAATGATTTTGCTCTTAATAATAAAGTAGATACAATTTTTTGGCGCTATGAAAATAAACATCTATTACCACCCAGTATAATAATAAGCACTTTCATTTCTAATCCAGATAGTTGCCTTCCACTAAAGTCGATGTTTGAATTAGCAGGAATAAATAATATTCCAGAAACTATTCAGGATGCAATAAGTAAAAATAAACAAGGGCTAAGAAATTTATTAGATAGAGTAGCCACAAAGACTACAGAACATTTTCAAAACGTTTGGAATGAATATAATCATATCCGATTTGAGTTAAGTCCTAATGGCGAACATATTGAAGCAAGCATTAAGGATAAATTTAATCGATATGAATTGGTCCAGCGTAGTGACGGGTTTAAAAGATTTATAAGTTTCCTCCTATCTATATCCGCTAAGGTTCAAAGCGACAACATGAAAAATGCTCTACTACTTTTTGACGAGCCTGATTTGGGGTTACATCCTTCTGGCCAAAAGTATTTAAGAGATGAATTAATAAAAATTTCTACGCATAACCACATAATTTACAGTACACACTCGATTTTCATGATTGACAAAGAGGAAATATCACGACATTTAATTGTAGATAAATCAGATGAACAAACAAAAGTAACCGAAGTTAATGAGTCCAACTTTGTTGATGAAGAAGTAATATTCAAAGCTTTAGGCTTCTCAGTATTTGAAACTCTAAAAAGCAAGAACATTATTTTTGAAGGATGGAAGGACAAGGAATTATTTAGCATTGCAATGACAAATGTTCCAGAAAAATATAAAGATGTAAAGAAACTAATAGATGCTGGTTTATGTCATGCTAAAGGTGTAAAAGATGTTAAACACATTGCGAATATTCTTGAACTTGCTAATCGGCAATATATAATATTAAGTGATAATGATAAACCTGCCAGAGAATGGCAGAAAGAGTTTGTTAAGTTAAGAATGCATGGAGTATGGAAGAGATATGATGAATTAACTGAAGGATTTAATGTAAGTACTGTGGAGGATTTTATTAAACCACATTGCTTCATAAGAACAATTGATGAATTACGAGAAAATACATATAAAAATCTACCACTTATAACAAAAGAGTCTTTTATAACTACAAAACCCAAATTGCTAATACTTGATGATGCATTAAAAGTTGTTGAAACGGATAAAGAAAGTAGGAAGCAAATAATCGAGGAAATAAAAGATATGGTAATTGAAAATCTAAAGCCAGCCGATTTAGAAGATTCATATTATCTATTGTTAGAAAACTTATTAGAAGAAATATTTCCAAGTGATCAGCTTGCTAAAATAACATGATAAAAATGCGATATTTTTAGATAGCATTTTTATTTTTTATATCTTTTTCAACAGATTAAATGGACTGAATTATTTATGTTTTCTATTAAAAAACCGCTCCATTTTAGGAGCGGTTTCTTCCTTTGTATACGAATATCCCGAAGCGGCTTTAACCAATTTCTACAACCCAACCCCAGGCGCATGCTCCGCAACCATCTGCTCCTGCAATTGCAATTGCTGCGCCGCGAACTCGCGGTACATCTCGTGTGATTCCACCAATTGCTGATGCGTGCCGCTGCCTGTGACTACGCCTTTGTCGAGGAAAATGATTTGGTCGGCATCGACGACCGTCGATAAGCGGTGCGCGATGACGAGTGTCGTGCGCCCTTGCATCAGATTCTGCAAAGCCTGCTGCACAACGACCTCTGATTTGCTGTCCAGACTCGATGTCGCTTCGTCCAGCATTAGGATTTTCGGATCGCGCAGCAAGGCTCGAGCGATGGCAATCCGTTGTCGTTGTCCGCCGGATAGCTTGATCCCGCGCTCCCCAACTTCCGTATCGTACTTCTGCGGGAGTTCATCAATGAAAGCATCGGCATAGGCCATCTTCGAAGCTCTTTGCAGCTCTTCCATCGACACGTCATGCTGCAAGCCGTAACAAATATTATCGCGAATCGTCCCGGCAATCAGCGGACTCTCTTGCGACACATACCCGATCTGGCTGCGCCAAGAGATGAGCGAGAACTGGTCAATACCCTCATCACCCAGTGAGATAGCCCCCTGCTGAGGTGTATAGAACCGCTCCAACAGCGAGAACATCGTCGTCTTCCCGCTTCCGCTCGGACCTACGATAGCCGTGACCTTGCCCGCTTCCATGGTGAAGCTGACATTCTTCAAGACAGGTTCCCCTTCTTTGTACCCGTAGGTCACCCGATCGAACAGCAGCGATTGCGAAGCGTTCGCAACAGGGACGCCAGCATGTGGGTTCTCTTCTTCGTAATCGAGCACATTGAGAATCGTGTCTGTAGCCCCCATAGCTTTCTGCGCTTGATTAAAGAACTGCGTAATTTGCGTAATCGGCATAATAATTTGGAACAAATACAACATGAAGGCGACTAACTGCCCGGCCGTGATCGCTCCCGAGGCTACACGTGTGCCGCCATAGCCAAAAAGCACAACGAATAGCATAAGCATAACGAAGGTAACCAGCGGCGCCATCAGCGCTTGGATGCGGCCTTCTTTTAAGCCGAATTTGAACAGCTTCTGAATGCCTGTGCTGCCTTCTTTATATTCGACAGGCTCGGCATTCGCAGCTTTGACAAGACGAATTTCCGACAATACCCGGTTAAGCACCGATGTGAAGCTGGCCGTCTCTGCTTGCATGCCTTTGGATATTTTGAACATTTGTCGACCCAGCGGGAAGAGAATTACGAATGCAATGGGGAATACGCTGAACATGATGAGTGTCATTTTCCAATCCATATAAATTAGAACGACGATGGAACCGACAATCGAAATAATACCTGTAACAAAGCCTGACATATGCTCCGCGATCAAACCTTTAATAACGGCGGTGTCATTCGTCATGCGAGAAATCGTGTCACCTGTCTGGTGGTTGTCATAATAGCTAACCGGCAGCACGAGCAGCTTTTTCCATAGTCGCTCTCTAATCCCGGCCACAACCCGCTGTCCGGCGAAATTCAGCAAGTAGACGGAAACGCCAGAGGCGATCGCCGAAGCAACGAAAGCAATAGCCATTCCGCTAATCTGCAGCCAATTCAGCGAATCAATAGAGAAGCTGTCGACGACATTCTTCGTGAACAGCGGGATAACCAAGCCGACCAAGGTCGAGATCACGCTCAATCCTAATGCTATGCCTAGTACAAGCTTGGGGGGATTGGTCTGGAGCAGCAAGCGGATAAAACCGCGCCAATTGCCTTTGCCCTTGAGCTCATCTTTCGTTGTAGTTGCCGTTCCCATATCTATCTACTCCTTTACCGATCGGATATTTACATCCGTCTGTGTATGATCTTCTTCTTTAACCAGATCATACACGTCTATTTTAAACGGAATATAAACAAAATGAATCCGTCGCTAGAAGTAGCTTGCTTCTTATTTTGCTTGCGTGCGGTACCACGCCACAGTTTCCTTGAGCGCTGTACGAAGCGGTGTTGGCGTCATCACCGAACCAAATCGCTGTGTAAATTTCGTGCAATCCATCACAAATGGCTGCTCAAATTCATACAGCATCTCGATCATTTCGCGCGCCGCGGGTATGAATAAGCCGCCAATGCGCAGCATGCCACGCCCCATCGTGCCGATCCGCGGAGCGTGTCCCGCAGCCTCGAAGGCCAATTCTGTGAACCTGCGGGCACTTACCGTCTCCGCATGGGGCACGTGCCAGATCTGACCGAGAGCATCCTCGTGCTCGCTCAGGACGACAAGGGCTCGGCCAAAGTCCTCGACGTAGGTTACTGTGTGCAGCTGATCGGGGTTCCCCATCAGAGCAACCGACTTCCCGGCTATCAGCGGCCCAAAAAAACGCCCGCCAAATGAGGAATTCGCCGCATGCGGTCCATAAAAGTCCGATCCTCTGCCGATTGCCACCTTAAGTATGCCTTGGTTATGCAAATTCAGCAGGTTCTGAGCGACTTCTGCCCGCACTTTCCCTTTGCGCGTATGCGCCTTATAAGGCATTCCCTCATGCATGGGGCCTTGAACCTCTCCATACATATAGAGATTATCTCCCATGATCAAACTGGCTTGATGGAAGGCTGCCGCTTGGGTAATACAGCTCATCATTTGCTGAAACAAGCCCTCCCACTTGTGATAAGGAGGGGCTGCACACTGGAATACATGGGTTGCCCCCTTTAACGCCGCTAGCGCTCCGCCTTCGCTCATCAGATCGCCCTGTACCACTTCAACATCGCCAGGGACGTTAGCTTTTCCCGAAGAATTGACCATTCTAACCTTTTTCCCTTTGCGTAAAAGTTCTTTCATCACAGCCCGACCCAATGGTCCCGTTCCTAAAATGACTTCCATCCTGCCATCCTCCTAAGCGTTTATCGCCGGTTAACCAGCCTATAAAATAAAAATAAACCCTATAGCAACTATAGGGTCAATACGCGTTTTACAGGAATTTGCAAATCAACGATAAACTCTTCGACATTCCTCATATGTGTAAAATCAACCAGATAACGTTCCAATACAGGACCGTTCTCTTCGTAACCATTTTCGTTCATCCACTGTCTCAGACGTCTATAGAGACCCTTGCACGATTCCTCGTTCGGGAACCCGGCGAATACCGCCGATATGTAGTCACCGCCAGGCAGCCATCTTGTGAACGAAGGTTCATGCTCGCAAGGCAGTATGGGAATACAAACCTCGATATCCGAGTCGTTGCGGTCAAATGTCAGCAGATCCTCGTGATAGATCGTCCAGAAGTAGCCATCCGCCGTCAACCCATGCTCTTTGATCCGGTCAAATAGAGCCATGAATCGGATCACGGAAGATTCCATGCCGCATACAGCATTTTGGCGTTCATACGCCATGAATCGATCCGGATACGTTTGCAGTTCCAAATAATAATCCGTTCCTTCAAAAGCTTTGCGCAGCTGACTATGGTCATCCAAATGCTTCAACCGCTCATCAATGGTTCCGACAACGGTTTGCAGCGTCCGAATGGTTTCTTCGGCCTCCGCTTTCTTCGCACTCATCAGCTCAGGGATGCTGGCCATGCTGTTGTTTTTGAACACCTGCCCAACCTGCTCAAGCGTAAACTGCATGCTTTGCAGGTCCTGCACAACCTTAATGGCCAGAATGTCATGGCTCGAATAATAGCGATACCCATTCTGGGCATCCACTCGATGCGGCTTAACAAGCCCGATTTTGTCATAGAAATGAAGCGTTTGGATTGAGGTCTGGCATATCTTAGCAGTCTGTCCTACCGTGTATCCTTGCATGGTCGGCTCCCCTCCTATACCTATGTGGAAGAATTCGGCATGCTCGATTGAAATTCCTGTCACGCCTTACATTTGAGCACTTATCATACCCTGCCTCTTCCTCCGCTTCGCCAACTCAGGCAGGGCGATGCCGCACATCGTCACCACCACGCCTAACCATTGCAGCCAGTTCACTGACTCGCTCAGCACGACATAGGACATAATGACCGCTGTCGGCAGTTCAGCTGCGCTGAGAATCGTTGCCAACCCGCCGCCAATCTTGGGTACACCAATAGCGAAGAACAAAGGTGGAATCACCACGCCGAAGAAAGCAAGCAGCAGCGCCCAAGGCAGCAGCGCTTCATGCAAAGAACCGTTCACAAGAAAATGCGGTGGAAATACCAGCATGACCAGAATGAAAGAGCCAGTAAGCATAATGGCGCTTCGCGTGATGGGAGCGACCTGTTTGGCCGTCTTGCCGCTAAACCAGATGAACAGGGCATACGTCACAGCAGCGAGCAGACCTAGAACCACACCTATCCAGGATATTGCTTCCTGGCCGCCGCCGATATAGCCGCTTGCCATGATGATTCCAACAAACAAAATAACGAGGGACAGCAGCTTTTCCTTGCCAGGACGCTTGCGTTCCACGATAGCTTCCAACAGGATGCCCATCCAGGTGAATTGGAACAGCAGAATGATGGCGAAAGAAGCGGAAATATACTGCAGCGCCGCGTAATAGAAAATGCCCGTTAAACCTGTCGTGGTTCCTACTGCCATGAGCGGGAGGATCTGTCGCTTGGTTACTTTGAAGGCGCTTGAAGCCGCCGCTTGTTTAGTCGATTTGACCGATACGAGTACTAAGATCCACAACATGATGACACCAAAAAGATTTTGACTGCCGACTACGTCACCGACATTGAAGCCGGATTCGTAAGCTTTCTTAACGAACGTCGATAACATGCCGAAGCTGCATGCCCCGGCTAATACGAATAGAATGTACTTCATGATGCCTCCCTGCGAAAAGAAAAAAACGGACTGTGCCCAGTCCGCCACGTTTCGTTAATATACGATTTGATAAACTTAAACAACTCTACTTAGGAAATGTTTCAGGAAACGATCCGCGTCTACTTGCAAACAAACTTGCATATTAGGCTGATTGGCAGGCTTGCTGCGCAGGTCTCCAACTGTACGGCCCAGCGTGTGGAAGCCATCCAGATCGACCCGAACATGCATCGGGGACGTCGTTACGAAATCTGGATGTATCGCTACGCCTACAGCAAGCGGGTCGTGCAGACCACAGCCGCCAATGCCTGGGTAGAAGTCTTCATAGGCATCAATGTAAAAGTCGGTCATGTCCGCCATCAAGTCCCCAAGCGTCGTCTGCTTGTCCCGCCACACTTCGACATCTTTCTTAGGCAGCAAAGTCTCCATCGTCACGTCCAGACCGACGAGCGTAATCGGAATGCCGGAGGCGAAGACATAATCCGCTGCTTCCGGGTCGGCATAGATGTTCGCTTCCGCATGTGGCGTAGCATTGCCGGCGCGTGTAACAGCCCCGCCCATAACGATGACATTGTCGACCAGGTTCACAATGTCAGGAGCCTGCATAATCGCCAGCGCAAGATTGGTCATCGCGGCTACGGTAATAATCGTTACCTGATGCGGTCTGCTTCGTACTTGATCAATAATAAACTGCGGCGCATATTGCGACGATGCTTCACGCTTAGGCAGCTTGCCATCGCTCAGTGTATTCCCCATGCCATCTCTGCCGTGGATATGGACCGCACTCGCCTTCACGCGGCTCACGAAGAACGGCTTAGCTGCGCCAGGAATAACTGGCAGCGAGCTGTCCAGATGCTCCAGAACCAGCAGCGTATTACGGGTGGCTTCCTGAACGGTTACATTGCCGAAGCAAGTCGTTACCCCCAACAACTCAAGTTCAGGGGAATTTACAGCATAACTTATCGCTAACGCATCATCAATACCTGTATCGACATCCAAAATAATCGGTTTCATCTTAGTTCTCCTCTCGTTAGCTCTTTAATGTGTTGATGAAATAGTCAAGAAACCGCGGGCTGTCGACACCGACCCCTACTGCTGTGTTCGTAACTTCTACCGATCTGCGTAAATCCGCCAAGGTAGCTCCGTAGGACATGGTCCCTTTCGTTTCAATCCTTATATAATGGTCTTCGGTTGTAATTAAATCCGGGTAAGCAGCAACGGCAACAGCGAGCGGATCATGCAGCGGTGCGCCGTAGAAACCATTTTGCTTATCATACGCGCCGAAATAAAATTGAAAGGCTTCACCGATGTAAGCAGCAGCTCTTTCATTACCAGGAATCGGCGATGCCATCAGGTCGAGGCGGTGTTCTTCGCCGATGATTGTTTTCATCGTGACATCGAGACCGACAAGCGTAATCGGGATGCCCGATTCAAACACGCGGTGCGCTGCCTCCGGATCGCCATAGATGTTCGCTTCAGCAACAGGCGTAACGTTGCCAGGCACTTTGACTGCGCCGCCCATGATGACCAGACGCTTCACCTTGGAAGCAATGGTTGGATCTTTGGCGAGTGCGAGCGCTAGATTCGTCATGCGGCCCACGAACACGAACGTCAGCTCATGCGGGTTTTCATTGACCATACGAACGATGAAGTCAGATGCGCTCTCTGGAATCGCCTTGCCTTTGGGCTCAGGCAGCTCGCAGTTGCCAATCCCGTTATCGCCATGAATGTGCGTGACAGGTCCCTTCCAGTCGCGGTACAAAGGGCGCGCTGCCCCCATAGCAACGGGCACTTCATAAGGGACGCCTGACAGCTCAATCACTTGCAGCGTGTTGCGAGTCGCTTGTACGACATCGGTGTTGCCGAACACGGTGGTAATGCCCTCTACTTTAATATGTTTTGTTTTCAAAGCCAGCAGAATCGCCATTGAATCATCAATACCTGTATCAACATCAAGAATCATCCGAACATTTTGCATGGTGATCACCTCTATGTGTAGTTTTTCAAAGTTTGAATGAGCATATCCCAGAATTTATCCTGATCAAGCGTAAAAGCGACATTCACATTAGGTTCCCGTCCTGTGACGCCAAGCAAGTCAACGACCGTCATGCCGTAGGTATGCTCACCCTTGGTTTCGATGTCAACGCGCAGCTTCTTCGTTCCGAAGGCCGTCGGATCAATGCAATAAGCAACACAGCAGGCATCGTGAATCGGAGCCCCCGCAAAGCCGAAAACTTCCTTGTACGTATGGGCAAAAAAGCCTAACAGTTCATGTACAAAATGAGAGACGTTGTTATCTACATCGAGAATGCGCTGGTGAATCTCGTCGGTAACGATCGCTTGATGCGTCAAATCCAGACCCATCATCGTGATCGGCACACCGCTCTCGAAAACGATTTTGGCCGCTTCCGCATCCACATAAATATTGAATTCAGCAGCTGGTGTCGTGTTCCCGAACGTACCTCCGCCCATAATGACAATCTCCTGTATTTTGCCTAAAATTGCAGGCTCTTTCCGCATCGCCAGGGCAATGTTCGTGAGCGGCGCGACAGGAACCAGCGTAATATCGCCATCTGACTCCATCAATTTGCGGATCAAGAGATCAACAGCATGCTCCTGCTCCTCCGATTTCTGCGGATGAGGCAGCGTAGGGCCATCCATGCCAGAATCGCCATGAATGTCCGCTGCCGTCTGGCGCACTCGCAAGAGCGGCTGTCCGGCCCCTTTGGCAACTGGTATGTGCGTAATGCCGGCTAATTCGCATACCTTCAACGCGTTTACTGTCGTTTTCTCCACCTCGGCATTGCCAGCAACCGTTGTAATCGCGACCAACTCCACATAGGGGTTAGCCCCTGCCAACAAGATCGCGATAGCATCATCGTGCCCAGGATCGCAATCAATGATAATTTTACGTTTCACATGTTCCATCATACGCTCCGCCTTCCATCCTCTTAGTCAGTTGTCTGCTAGGCCGCAGCTATCTTGGATCGTTCGGTCTGCGCTCTAAGCGCATCGTTCAGCTTCCGCTTCTTGCGAATAGCGAAGAAGATCAGTGCAACAATGGTCACAAGGTAAGGAATCATTTGGATGAACTGACTCGGAACCTTGCTTCCTGGAATGGTTTGGACGACAGTGGCAATGGCGCTTGCCAATCCGAAGATCAGCGAGCCGAACAGAATCCCGATGGGATTGCGGTTCCCTAACAAGACGACCGCCAACGCCAGGAATCCGGTTCCCGCCGTCATGTCTTTCACGAACATGCTCGTCATGCCCATTGATAAATACGCGCCAGCCAACCCTGTGAACAGCCCGCTCCATGCGAGCGCCGAGAATTGAATGCGATGGACAGAAATACCGAGCGATTTGGCCGCTTGCGGAGCTTCCCCAACCGAACGGAGATGAACGCCGTACGGCGTTTTGTAGAGAATAAATACGCATATCAGCACGGAAAGGAAAGCAATCCACGTCATCAGACTATGACCGCTAAGCAGTTTGCCCAGAACAGGGATCGATTCGATAACCGGTATGTGCACGACTGGAATGTTGTGGATTGCCGATGGGGAGTAATTGCCCGTCACCCCAAAGATTTTGTTCATAAGGAAAATCGTTACGCCTGAACCAAAAATATTCACGGCAAAGCCGGTAATGATCATATCTACTTTCAGTTTGAGGGAGAAGAAACCCATTCCGTAACAAACGAGCATGGAAGACGCAACGCCTGCGACCATACCAAGAACCCAACTGTCCGTAACAGAGCCCACCGCAATGGCGCTAAATGCCGAAATTAACATCAGGCCTTCCAAACCGATATTGATGACGCCTGCAACATCAGCGATCAGACCGCCAAGAGCCGAGAGGAGAATCGGCGTTGTGAACCTGAGCAAGACAATGAAGAGAGACAAGTCGATGATTTGTGCCCAGAGAGCTGATAGCATCTTAGTTCACCGCCTTTTGACGTAGCGCAGATTTTTGCTTCAAATAAGTGAATATCGCTTGTGAGGATACGAATAGGACCAACATAACTTGAATAATAATGGCTAGTTCACGCGGCACATCGCTTCCAACCTGCATTTGGGTTGCACCCACTTGGAGGTAAGCGTAAAACAGGCTGACAGCCACAACGCCAATCGGATGATTCCTCGCGAGAAGCGCAATGATAATGCCATCAAATCCTAAACCTGATGAAAAATTATCTTTATAGGTGCCATGCACGCCTAGAATTTCCACGATGCCGGCAAGTCCAGCAAGCGCACCGCTAATCATGACACTTACGATCACAACACGTTTCGTGGAAATGCCGCCATAATTGGCAAATCGGCTGTTTTTGCCCACTAATCGCATCTCGTAACCTGATCTTGTTTTATACATAAAAAGATATACAACAACAGCAGCCAACAGAGCGATAAGCACTCCATAGTGTGCCGGAAAACCAGCGAAAATTTTGCCCAGCTTGGTGCCATCCGCCACATAATGCATACGGGCATAGCCGCCGCTGGCAGAGTCTTTAAACACATTGTTAACCAAATAGGACGTGGTCAGAATAGCCACAAAATTCAGCATCAGCGTAGTCACAATTTCGTTGGCATCCCATTTGGTCTTGAGCCAGCCCGGAACAGCGCCATACAGCGCCCCGCCAGCCATCGCACATAGAAGAACCAAGGGAAGCAGAATCCATGCCGGTAATCCATGTACATACACAGCGACTAGTGACCCTACGAATGCCCCTACGTACAGCTGACCTTCGGCTCCCATACTGAAGACGCCGCATTGAAAGACGACAGACAGTGCCAACCCCGTGAAAATAAGCGGAACTGCTTTGTTCAAAATGGTACCGATATTAAACGCCCCGGACAGGGGGCCGCCCAGAAAAGAGCTAATGGCTTCCATCGGCTGTTCACTGGAGAACATAATAACGATAAACCCGCAAAGGATCGCCAGAACGGCTGCGACAATGATACCTGTGATTTCGAGATAGATCGCTTGTTTTGTATTCATTGGAGCGCCTCTTTCCTTTCCTGATGCTTAATCCCCAGCATGTAATAGCCGATTTCTTCCTCCGTCAGCCCCTCATGGTTGTCAAGTACCGCCACGATGCTGCCATTGTACACAACGGCAATGCGGTCGCTTAAACCCATGACTTCCGATAATTCAGCGGAAACGAGCAGCACCGCCGCCCCTCCATCCCGCCTTTTGATAATCTCGCGATGGATAAATTCGATGGCTCCAATATCGACGCCCCTTGTCGGCTGCGAAGCAATCAGCAGCTTAGGGTTCTTGGATATTTCCCGAGCAATAACCACTTTTTGTAAATTTCCTCCGGATAATGCGCCCGCCAATACATCCTCGTTTTGAGCGCGGACGTCATAGATGTCCATCATAACTTTGGCAAATTGCTTGATTTTCTTCTTATTTAGAAAAGGTCCCCGACGAAATTCAGGATTCCGGTAATGGTCAAGAATTAAGTTCTCGGCAATCGTGGATGTTAAACTGGCCCCCGTTGTTTGCCGGTCTTCCGGAACGTGTCCGATCTTCATAGCACGGATTTGGGCTACGCTTTTCCCGATCAATTCCTCGCCAAAATAGTGAATTTGGCCTGACGCTGCTTTGCGTAAACCCGTGATCGTTTCAATCAGTTCGGTTTGCCCATTGCCTTCTACACCGGCGATTCCCAAAACCTCTCCAGCCCGGATATCAAGAGATATCCCACGAAGCGCCGGCGCTCCTTTATCATCTGAAGCGTACAGATCCTTAATGGACAACACCGTGTCTTTGGGCTCAGCCGGCTGCTTCTCAACACGGAATAGAACTTCACGGCCAACCATAAGTCTCGAAATCTCTTCTGGATTGGTATCCTTCGTGAGCAGGGTCGTGATCGTTTTGCCTGCTTTCAGCACCGTAACACGGTTGGATATTTCCATAACTTCGCGCAGTTTATGTGTAATGAAGATGATCGTATACCCTTGTCGTACCAACGTTTGGATCGATTCGAACAGTTCATCCGTTTCCTGCGGCGTTAAAACTGCCGTAGGCTCGTCCAGAATAATAAGGCGTGCGCCGCGGTACAGCACTTTGATAATTTCTACACGTTGTTTCTGGCCTACAGATATCGTTTCAACCGTCGCGCGCGGATCCACCTTCAGTTTGAAAGTTTCAATCAACTTCTCGATCTCCGATAATTCCTTGGCGCGATCTCGTACGAGGGAGAAAAGCCCTTTGACGGGCTCCTCGCCAAGCACGATGTTTTCCGATACGGTGAGCGAAGGGACGAGCATGAAGTGCTGATGCACCATCCCCATGCCTTGCTTAATCGCATCTTTCGGTCCTTGGAAGCGCAGCGGCTGTCCTTTGTAGAGAATCGAGCCGCTTGTAGGCGCTTCCAGACCGAACAATATTTTCATAAGCGTCGACTTGCCCGCTCCATTCTCGCCGACCAGGGCATGGATCTCACCTTCATGTACGGTTAAATCCACACCACGATTCGCCTTCGTACCGTTGGGGTACGTTTTATGGATGTCTTTCATCTCCAGCAAAATCGTCATGGCTGCGTTCCCCCTCGTTACCGGCTTATTTCAAAGTCGTTTGTACTTTAATCTCGCCTTTGTTTAACTTCTGTTCGATGTCCATGATTTTATCTTGGATTGCTTTCGGAACATTTTTGTTGTACAAATCATCTTTCGCCAAGCCTACTCCGCCTTCTTTGATACCTAACACTTCATTTTTACCAAAACCTAGTCTGTCTTGGCTGTATAAAGTCAATGCCCGCAGAACGGAGTTATCGATGGATTTCACCATGGATGTTAGAACGCTGCCTGGATATAGTCCATTTTGATTGGAATCTACCCCGATTGAATATTTGCCCAAAGAGTTGCCGGCTTCCAGAAGACCAAGCCCAGCTCCGCCTGCGACGTTAAAAGCGATATCTACTTTTTGTGAATTATATTGCGCTAGCGCCAGTTCTTTCCCTTTGGGAGCGTTTGCAAAATCGCCAACATAAGAAGAAACTACCGTGATTGCAGGATCCACGTATTTCGCGCCTTGCTCATAGCCTGCTTTGAAGTCGTTAATAATAGGGATGTCCATGCCTCCGATAAAGCCGATGACTTTCTCAGGATTAGCGCCTTTCAATTCTGTGCTCGTCGTGACTAATGCGGCGAATGCGCCCGCCATGAAGGAACCTTCATTTTGTGAATAGGTCATGGAATATACATTGGGAATGCCCGTAATCGCTTCATCGAAGAAAATAAATTTCTGTTTGTCATAACGTTTCGCTACGTCTTTGAGGATGTCTGTCATTTGGCTTGTCCCTAGGACGATGACATCATATTTTTTGCTGGAAGCGAGTGATTCCAGACCTGCAGGCCAGTCTGCCTGATTCGTGCCGCCTTCTACCGTCTTCACTTCCATGCCGAGAGTTTCAATCGCTTGCTTCACACCTCGTTGCGCGGAGTCGAAGAACCCTTTATCGCCAAGCGTACCGTTCACGAAGTACGCTGCATTGATTTTCTTGGCTGTTGCCGTTTTGCCTGCCTCGGCCGTATTGGTAGGCGTTGTCGTAGACTTCCCGCAAGCAGCTAAGATAACCAAAACCGAAAGCAGCAATAGAGCAGTAATTCCTAATCTTTTTTTCATCGTATATCCCCCTTAGGATGGTCTTATTGGATGGGAAGTCTTGTTAAATCGTCTTGGGTTGGCATGCCAGCTTGGGCACCCAGCTTGGTTACTGACATTGCGGATACTTTGCTTGCAAATTGTACAGCTTCACTTAAACTGCTGCCGGCAGCCAGCGCATAGGCTAGTCCGCCATTATAAGCGTCGCCTGCGCCAGTCGTATCTACCACAGGAACTCGGTAGGCCGGAATTTTCACGATTGTTTCGCCCTTACGCAGAAAGGCAGAACCTTCCTCGCCAAGCGTCGTTACGACACAGCTCGGTCCCATATCCAGCAACGCTTCCATTGCCGACTGCAACTGTTCGTCGCCAGCGGTTTCGAAACCCGTTAGAGTCGCAAGCTCCAGTCTATTCGGTGTGATATAGTCCACACTTTGCAGCATGTTCGCTGGCAATTTCTGTGCAGGGGCTGGGTTCAGAATCACGATCTTGCCTAACTTCTTGGCTAGTATACAGGCAGCCGATGCTGTTTCTAGCGGAATTTCCAACTGCACAAGCACGATATCATGTTCAGCAATGACAGATTCCAATGCTTGAATGTGTTCTGGCAAACAGCAGGCATTCGCACCCGGAACGACCACGATTCGATTGTCCGATTCCGCCAGCATAATGGAAGCAATTCCTGTTGGCTTATCTGGAACTTGCTTGATGTAATCTGTCACAATGGCATCTTCGTTCAGATATTGGAGGAGAGATTGCCCGAACATATCGTCTCCGATCGAGCCGATCATCGTCGTCTGGCCTCCCAGTCTAGCAGCTGCTACCGCTTGGTTCGCGCCTTTACCGCCTGGAATGAAATGGACATGCTCGCCTGTCAGCGTCTCCCCAACACGTGGAAATCGGGACGTTTCCACTACAATGTCCATATTCAAGCTCCCGATGACCACAATACGGGGTTTATTCATCAGTTCGTTTCCTTTCTGTCGATCCTCTAGTAATGAGATTCACATCAAAAAGATGTGTTTGCTCTTCTTGAATGTCGCCTTCAATCTTCTTAATCAGCAGCCTCGTAGACAGCATGCCCATATCATAAATCGGTTGAGCCACTGTCGTAATCTCCGGTTCGACGATGAGTGTTAAATCGATACCGTCAAAACCGACAAGCGCTACTTGATCAGGTACTTTAAGCCCCATTCTCTGGAGCTTCTTGAGAGCTCCCAGCGCCATCATATCGTTGCCTGCAAAAATACCGTCAATATCCGGATGACGCTGCATCAAATTCTCTACGGCAGTCATCCCGCCATCAACGCGGAAGTGGCCTGGCTCGACGAGACTAGGTGAATACCATGGCAAATGCTTCACCGATTGTTCATACCCAATGAACCGCTCTCTGCCGGTTACTGTCTCCTGCGGGCCATAAATGTGAGCAATCTTCTTGCATCCCACATCCATCAGATGCTGAACAGCCATCTGGGCACCTTCCAAGTGCTTCGAGCTGACCACTGTGCAAGAAGCATCACGCGGCGCTCTATCTAGGATAACCATTGGTATCTTTTCATTCTTCAGTGCTTCTACATCGTCGGAACGAAGGTTGTAAGAGGCGAACAGAATGCCATCCACATATCGCTGCTTCAATACTTTGATATACGTCTGTTCTTTGTCTGCTTGATTGTCTGAGTTGCACAAAATAACCGTGTACCCGTACATCCGTGCCACATCTTCAACAGCTCGGGCCAGTTCAGCAAAGAACGGATTCGTAATATCGGGGAAAATAAGGGCGATCGTCCCTGTCTTCCTTCCCGCAAGCCCTCTCGCTATCGCGTTGGGCTCATACTGAAGCGTCTTGATCGCTTGCTGCACTTTGAGCTTGGTATCTTCATTGACGTACCCATTCTTGTTCAAATAACGGGAAATCGTCGCAACCGATACACCAGCTAATTTCGCGACATCTCTAATTGTTGCCATTCGTTGCAACCCACTCCTACTGATGCGAGCAATCCGCCTACACCCAACGATGTTATCTATTAGGTAAACGGTTACACATACCCGAAATTTTCCTTTATCTCTATAATTACCAATTATTAAAAGAACAATTCTTACTTTACTGCTTGATGTAACAACCAATGTGTAACCGGTTACACATCTTACATTTTTATTATATCCCCCTTTTTCAAAAAGTGTCAAGCAAAAAGTTGCCTAACTAAACGCCAAAGAAGCTGTCTCATAAAGTCGACAACCTCGTGAGCAGTCTCATTGGCTTATGCAGCGCTGCATGTAATAGGAATTGCTCCTGTTACATGATTATAGGATTACGGTGTCTATCCCCATACGAGTCTGTCTCTGCCCTGTTCCTTGGCTGCATACAAAAGGGAATCTGCTGTCGCAACTAACTCTGTCGTCCGCTGCTCTTTATCTCGAATCGTAGCGCCCAAGCTCATTGTGATATGGAACTTTTCCTGTTCAGTTCCGAACTCCAGCTCACGCAGCTTGTCCATGAATTGATGCAGCAAATCACTCGCGATATGTTGGTCTTGCGTATACAGAATAATCGCGAATTCCTCCCCGCCATATCGAAATACCCGGCCGTAGGCCGAGGAGATCATCGAATCAAGCAGTGTACCGATGGATCGCAGAACCGCGTCACCGACTTGATGACCATATTGATCATTCACCTGTTTGAAATAATCAATATCACCCATCACCAGGGCAAACCGCTGTTGCTTCACCATCGTTTCCCTAATGTGCTCCTGAAAACTGCGGTGATTGTAAAGCCCGGTCAGATAGTCTTTTTTAGCCAAATTCTCAAAAATACCCTTCTCTACAAAATGCTTTCGTTCCCGTGAAACAATGATGCCGCCAATGACACCAATCATGATTAAAAAAGCAAAGTTAAATAAATGCCGCGGCATCTCCCCTTGCGTGAAACCGCCATCTATGGTCACAACAATGCCAATATAGCCGAGAATTACCATGAAAGTTGCCACCATAGCGCCTACCAAACTCCAATACAGCGACGCATGCAAAAGCACCAAATAGGCAACCGGATACAGCGGACTATGGGTTCCCCCGGTCAGTGAGACAACTGCAAGAAAGGCCAAATAATCCATCACAACGCCTATTCTCGTCATATAGCGATAGAACATGGAATCGACAGGACTGCGATGCAGAGCAATTTCTGTCCCCGTCATATAAGCAATAGCAAAAATGAATAGCGTGAAATAAAGAATCAAATCTGACGTCGTGTGGTAATAGTATTTGAAAAATAGCAAGGTCGATGTCGGCACCAAAAACCATCTTACACAGCTATAGGCAGTTTCTAAGACATGATCCGATTTTCTAGTTGCAAACATGACGTACTCACTTCCCAAAAGTGAAATTATACATCTAACGTTGAAATCTCCAAGATGGATCAATCATTTCCACTATTTATCTATAATTAGATTCAGCAATAACTAGATAGGGTAACCAACTTATAAGTACGTATTCCTTCATTGCTTCGTTTTGTTTTTTCACACCGTATTCTATACAATGAAGAAGGACTACACCTGTCCAACAGATTTACAGAGGAGGTATATCGATGAATACTTTTACATTCCACAATCCAACCACACTGCATTTCGGTCAGGGACAACTGGAGAAATTAACAGCTGAGGTTCCCAAATACGGCAAAAACGTGCTGCTCGTCTATGGTGGCGGAAGCATCAAGAATAACGGGATTTACACCAACGTCCTTCATCTGTTAAAAGGCATCGATGCTCAAGTCTTCGAACTCAGCGGCGTGGAACCGAATCCCCGGCTGACCACCGTTCATCGCGGTGTCGAGCTGTGTCGCAAACAAAACATCGACCTCATTCTCGCTGTTGGCGGAGGCAGCGTCATCGATTGTGCCAAAGCCGTTGCCGTAGGCGCGCAGTATGCAGGCGACTTCTGGGATATCGTTACGCGTAAAGCCTCCCCTAAGGGTGCGCTTCCGCTTGGGACGGTCCTCACCATCGCAGCCACTGGCTCCGAGATGAATTCGGGTTCCGTGATTACCAATTGGGAAACCCAAGAGAAACTCGGCTGGGGCAGCCCGTTTGCTTTCCCGAAATTCTCTATCCTCGACCCTGCTCACACCGTCTCCTTGCCGGAAAATCAAACCGTATATGGCATCGTGGATATCATGTCCCATGTCTTCGAACAATATTTCCATCACACAACAAATAGCCCTTTGCAGGATGGCTTCTGTGAAACCATCTTACGCACAGTGATCGACACCGCTCCTCGGCTCTTGCAGGATCTGGAGAACCTGGACGATCGCGCCACAATTCTATACAGCGGCACCATGGCACTTAACGGCATCTTGAGTATGGGCGTGCGGGGCGACTGGGCGACGCATAACTTAGAGCATGCCGTGTCCGCCGTTCACGATATCCCGCATGGCGGCGGATTGGCCATTCTCTTCCCGAACTGGATGACCTATACGCTGGATGCCAACGTACCGAGATTCAAACAGTTTGCACAGCACGTCTTCGACATCGAGACGACTGACAAATCAGATCGCCAAGTTGCGGAAGAGGGTATCGCAGCCCTGCGCGATTTCTTCGCGGCCATTGGCGCTCCAAGCAAATTAGCCGATTACAACATCGACGACTCCACCCTCGAAATCATGGCAGACAAGGCCATGGTGTACGGCGATTTCGGCAACTTCAAGAAGTTGACGCGCGAGGATGTCGTGAACATTTACCGTATGTCGCTATAAATAAAAAAGAGTGTCCTCTGACGCCGCGGCGTTGGAGAACACTCTTTTTTTGATTTCGCGATTAAGTAGCAACTTGTGCGGGTGAAAGTCATCGAACTGCCTATTATATGGCAAAAGTCATAGTAATAATAACCAACAAAATAAAGAGAACCAATACTGCTGCTGTACTACTGCCTACACCTGCTCCATATCCCATATTCAGTCACTCCTTTCTTCGTAAGTATGACCAACAACTCAAAAAGGACAAGCCGGGATGATCGGATTAAAGAATGGGCTGAACGGTGTAAAACGCGCTTGTGCTTGCTTACGCTTAGCGGTTTGGCATTTGAACGAAAATAGATTTTGTCACGCGAGCGCTTATCCACGATACCATCTCAAACTTGCCCCTTTAACCATTGTTGCAATCTCTAAACAAGCATGAGTCTAATATGAATTACCAAACAAATGCACTAGTAATAATAACTAAAAGAATGAAGAGAACTAGGACAATTGCCGAACTTGTACCCTTTACACCACTATAACAACCTTCTGCAGCATAACCCATTCTAACTTCGCTCCCTTCTGCATCGGATGGTTTATTGTATTGCAATGGCACTTGAAATGCATGGACGAACGTCAGTCAATGACCGCCTGTTTTCATCGATATAAGAAAAGCGGCTTTGCCGCTCTAAGAAATGAGCGTCTTCATAACGGTTTTCAACAATATAGCGGATCCTAGTTCCCTTCGGGCTTTGCAGTAACAGACCGCGTCGCGCGAAAAGGAACTATGATCCGCTAACTGGCGGAAACTGGGGTAAACGTGGCATGAAAGGGAACTGGGATCCGCTAATTAAGCGGATCCTGCTGATTTCAAGCGGGAAATGGTGACATAGCGGATTGTAGTTCCCTCTGGCGCTAAATATAGCTGTTTTCAGAATTATAGCGTATTGTAGTTCCCTCAAACTCGCTATCCTGACACTTTGCTAGTATCGCGGCCTGACGTTCCCTTATAATCGCACGATTGCCAAGCTAGAGGATCTCATTCTGCCAAATAGCTTGTTCATACCTCCAAACCAACAGCCATTCGAACAAATAAGCACGTTCAGCTGCCTTATTCTCAGTGCATCGAACCACTCCATCATGGTGGGGCAGGTTCTCAGCATTTTCCTTTCCTGTAAGCGCGTTTTTCAGCGTTACAGCTGCTTTCGGTCCGGCACCTACAGCTTTAACGCTGTAAAACAGCGTTATCTCACTCGGCGTGCCAGCCACAGAAGCTTCTTGGTTCCCCCCCGCGGGCCCGTTCCATTAGACGTTAGCCGTTAGCCTGCCCCCCCCCAACCGCTCAGCAAAGTTCCCCCTACCGGCGCTGCGCAGGGAGCACAGTGTACGCCCGCCACTCCTCCGGCAGCAATCGCTGATACAGCGGCTGCAAGTAGCGGTCATCGATCAGCAGCAGCACGCCCCGATCCGTTTCGGAGCGGATCAAGCGGCCGCCGGCCTGCTGCACTTTGTTCATGCCGGGGAAGACGTAGGCGTACTCGTAGCCGTTTTTGCCGGTACTGTCCATGTAAGACTTGATCAGGTTGCGCTCCGGTCCCAGCTGCGGCAAACCGACGCCCACGACGGCGACACCCGTCAGTCGGTCACCGACCAAATCGATGCCTTCGGAGAAGATGCCGCCCATCACAGCAAACCCCACAAGCGTAGTCTCCGTCCCCGCCTGGAACTCCGCCAGAAACTGCTCCCGCTCCTCCTCGGACATCTGCGCCTGTTGAACGAGCACCCTCATCTCGCTGCCCGCAGCAAGATCAGTGAAAACCTCGTACACGCTGCTCATATAGGCATACGAAGGGAAGAACACCAAATAATTGCCCGTCCGCCCGGTCACCAATTCGTACAAAGAGCGGGCTATCGGCTCCCGGCTGCGCTCACGATCCTGATAGCGCGTCGACAAGGGCTGCACGAATACTTCCAGCTGATCCTTGCTGAAAGGAGACGGCACCGTCACAGAGTAGTCCTCCTCTCCCGCTCCCAGCGTGTCCATGAAATAGGACAATGGGGATAACGTCGCAGAGAAGAACACATGCGACCTGTACCCCTTCCCCATCTGGCGGAGCAGATGGGAGGGGTCGAGGCAGATCAGCTTCACGCTGATCTCGTTCCTCTCATTGACGGTAAACGTCACATACCGCTCATCGAATAACTTGGCAATCCGCACGAAGTTCTGCGCGTTAAAATACACCTCCAGCAGCAGAACTGCGGAGGCAGCCGCCGAGCCCCCTTGCCCGGCCAACTCTTTCTCTGCCGCCGCAATGAACACTTCGAGCAGGGCGATCAAGCTCTCCGGCAGCTCAGGTTCCACGAGCATCTGGCTGTCGCCCATCCTTTTGCGCAGCGCGATATAATACTGATTAAGCGCCTTAGCCGCATCGTGCAGCTCTGCGCGAACGCCTTTGTATTCCCGCTGCAGTGCGAGAAAACTCGATTTGGGCAGCTCGCTGCTGTACATCTCCCGCGCGCGGTCCACAAGGTTATGCGCCTCATCCACCAGCAAAGCGGTATGCCGCTTCTGCTCCTCAAACAGCCTTTTTAAATTCACGCGAGGATCGAAAATGTAATTGTAATCACAAATAACCGCATCCGCCGCATAAGCGATATCCAGTGAAAACTCAAAAGGGCATACGCGGTGCTTACGCGCATACGATTCTATAACAGGACGCGTCATAATTGTCTCATGCCGCAGCACATCCAGCACCGCCTCATTAATCCGGTCAAAGTACCCGTCTGCGAACTCACAATGCTCCTTAGTACAGCGAACCTCCTCCTGAAAACAAACCTTATCCTTCGCGGTTATCGTCACAGTATGAAGCTGTAATCCTCGGCTCTGCAAAAGCGCAAAGGCTTCCTCCGCAGCGGTGCGCGTTATCGTCTTCGCCGTCAAATAGAAAATCCGCTGCAGCAGCCCCTGTCCAATCGCTTTGACGGAGGGAAATAAGGTCGACATCGTCTTCCCGATGCCTGTTGGCGCTTTGGCGAACAGCTTATGCCCTTCCTGAATCGTCTGGTAGACAGCCCCAGCAAGCTTGCGCTGCCCTTCGCGGTAGCTCGGAAACGGAAAAGCCAACTCCTTCACACTCTGATTCCTTCGCTCCTCATGCTCATACCTGGCCTGTGCGTACGGATAATACAGCCGCACCACTTGCCACACGAACTGCTCCAGCTCGTCCGCCGTTGCTTCCTCCACAAAGCGAAGCGTTTCCTCCGACTCGACCTGCATATAAGTAAGTTGTATGCGCATGCGGCTAAGACCGCGATCTTTGGCTACCATATAGGCATAGCACTTCGCTTGCGCCCAGTGAACGGGATAGGAATCCGCTTCAATCAGCGTGATATCTCCGGATGTCGATTTGATTTCATCGACCGTAACCGTTAGGCCATCGTCATCCATCAGCAACCCATCACAGCGTCCATCAATGACAAATATAAGGCCTTCATAGGGAATCTCTGCTGATACATACACCTCATGCTGATCCAATTCGCCATATTGTTTCTGCAGTTTCTGATGGGCTTTGGTGCCTTCGGTCAGCGCCTTGCTCGTTCGAAAGCCGGACTCGATACTGCCGCTGCGATACACATACTCAACCAAAGAGCGCACAGAAATATTGACGATATCAGCCATGTAATGATTCTCCATTCCAGAACATTTGTTCCTTATTTTAACATGAAATGATCCCCAAGAGAAAGGATGCCGCACATGTTCTATTTCACTAAGTTCTTTCTCAAATTGCTGCGATTGAATAACAAGTTTGTATTCGGTCTCGCCCTTCTGTTTCTTATGCTGTCATCTTCCTGTGCCTATCTCTTGGAAAAAGAAACCTTCGGCAATCTCTTCAACGGCCTCTGGTGGGTCATGACAACCGTGACCACAACCGGCTACGGGGATTATTATCCCAGAACGGTAGCAGGCAAATGCCTCGGGATCTTTCTCTACATTTTCGGTATCGGCTTAATCTCTGTAACCATTGGCAAAGTGATTGACTCCCTATTCATTTACAGACAACGAAAGGAGGCGGGCAAATTGAGATATCAAGGCGAAAAGCACTTCGTTATGATCGATTGGAGCAAACATGCGGAGCTTGCCATCCAGGAAATTCTGAATTCCGATGCAGAAACCGAGATCGTGCTCATTGATACACTGGAAAAGACGCCTATCATTCATAATCGCGTTCATTACATCCAAGGAAACCCGACACATCTGGAAACGTTGGATATGGCCAATATGACGAAGGCGCGCGCCGTTTTTGTCTTTGCGAATGACACCACCGAAGACCATACCATGCTTCGCGATCCTTCCTTCGTTGATGGCAAAACCCTGCTTGTCGCCACTACGATTGAGCGAAATTATCGGCACGTTCACTCCATTGTTGAGATTAAAAACCGGGAAAATATGCAAAACTTCCAACACGTTAACGTCAATGAATTCATCCTTGGCAACGAAACTATTTCACAACTTGCCGTCCGCTCCGCTTTCGCGCCAGGGTCTTCCCGCATTGTGTCCCAGCTTCTGACCAAACAATCCGATAGCAACTTCCATGTGCTTGGCCGGAGAAAAGCTTGGAGAACCTACCGCGACGCTTTTGAGCAGCTGCTTGAAGAGGGCGCTACTCTGATCTCTGATGGCGATCAATTGAACATCAACCGCAAGCTGGACCAACTGATTCCCGAGGAGGCTCGGCTGTTCGTCATTTGTGACATGGAAACCTATGAACGCATTTCTGTTATCGAATGAAAAAGGACACCTGCGCAGCAGCCATGCGCGCTCAGTGTCCCTCCTCTTAATTTTTCGGTTCCGCCCAGCGAAACGGTGTCGTAGCCCAGAACAAATCGGGATTGACCTGCACGTTATGCGCCCAAAAAGTAAAGTGCAAATGCGGCCCGGTAGAGAATCCCGTCGTGCCGACTAGCCCGATAATATCGCCTTGCTTGACGCGATCGCCCGTTTTGACGCGCAGCTCGGAAAGGTGGGCGTATTGAGAGAACAGACCCATCCCATGATCGAGATAAATGGAATTGCCCGTCAGGTACAGGCTGTCCGCAAGCGCGACAACCCCGTCATTGGCCGCCTTGATCGGGGTGCCTTCCTTCGCGGCCAGATCGACAGCCAGATGCGCGCTGTCGTATTTCCCGTTCACATACCGCGTGTATCCATACGGCGTCGTCAAAATCCCCTCGATCGGCTTCACGAACGGCCCGCTGAACAGAAACTCCGGCTCTGACTTGCTGCGCGCCAGATCAATCTTCTTCTGATCGGCATTAATGCGCGCCGTATCCTGCTTCATGCTTTCCATTTCAGCGGTGACTTTCAAATACTGCGTTTCGAATTTTTTCGCCTGAATGGTTAACGTTTGATCACCGATCGGATATTTGCCCGGCTTCGCCTGCATCGTGATCGGCAAATAAGTAAAATAACCGCCCCCGAAGGGCTGAAGGTTATACTCTTTACCCAGCCACTCGACTTTCCCCGGCTTATTATGGCGAACGAGAACCACGTCGCCAGGGGCTGACATATTCGGAATAAGTGTCCACTCCGACTGGATGGCCGCCTTGGCTGAATCGGTAGACGCGTATAGCGCGGCTTCCTTTTTCAACTGTACAAGCCGCTCTTTCTCTGCGATGATGGCGGCACGAACAGCAGATGTCACCTCACCGTTCCACGTTTGTCCCCCATCTGTCGTCACCAACAAAGGAGTCTGCAGCGCCCCGGCCTCTCCCACGAGTGCCCATCCGATCCGGTCGGTCAGAAACTGGGTTTGTTTGACCGGATACGTCTTGGATCCGAACATCAGGCTGGTCACCTGCTGATTCATGCTCATTCCCAGCATTCCGAGTGTCGTTTCGTCTACCGCTTCATGGCCCACAGCCGCCTCACTCGGCAAGCTTGCCTCCGCTTCCAGCCACTGTGCTCCTCCATCCTCCGTCTTCATCACACCGTCCGAATATCTCAGCCAGCCATGTTCGAAGTCAACCATATGGAAATCGAGCGCATCCCGATGAACGGGCGCCATTGTCGGGGCTGGCTGTTCTGCCTTCTGCTCCATTGTAGGCGTCAACGTAAAATACTGCCTTCCCAAGAACACAACAATACTAGCCGCCAGCAAGCAAAAAATAGTAAGAAGAAGCCAATACTTAGGTGAGTACAGCAGTGAGGAGCGGCGCTCGTGGCGCGTTCGCAGTTTCATTCAAACATTACTTCCCTTCCGCCAAAAGAAATTAACTCTATGATCCTATGATAACATATTCCCTCTTGATGCAAAAAAACCACACCAGCCGGAAACAATAACGTCTCCGAGTTGTGTGGTTTTTCCAAATCATTTGTAATTCTATATCTGTACGCCCTTTTTGAGCGTTTTCTGATCACTATTCGTGTTATTAACTAATGGAAGTAACTTGACACTTCGAACCATGGGGGACTGACATAAATGACAAGTCGGTACGTGATCGAATGCAAAATTATCTCGCATCCAGCCTTTACAGCCTTCTTTTTCACAAGACCATATCGTCACATTTTCTAGAGGCATCTCTTCAAGCGACTTTTTTCTGGAATACATGATAAACCTCCTTAGTGTTTCGCTATTTGGCAAAACTCTTCCTAGCATGGAACTAAATTGAAAAAGACTGCCATTACACAAGTAAAGGCAGTCTTTTTAATTATATTACAGTTTTACAACGTTTTCTGCTTGTGGTCCGCGGTTGCCTTGAACAACGCTGAACTCAACGTGTTGGCCTTCATCCAAAGTTTTGAAACCGTCGCCTTGGATTGCGGAGAAGTGAACGAATACATCGTTGCCGCCTTCAACTTCGATAAAACCGAAACCTTTTTCTGCGTTAAACCATTTTACTGTACCAGTAGCCATGAGAAATACCTCCAAAAATTATTAACATGTTTTTTATTCTTCAAAGAGAAAAAAATTCACACATTGTAAAAGTTTCACTAACAAAAATGAAAACCCTTTACAATATGTGAATTCAGGTTCTTTTTGTCGATTGGATTCATCATACCATAACCATTTTGAAAACGCAAACTATTTCCAGATTATTCACAACAATGCAATCGCTTACCTCATAAAAATGGGCGCAATGGGGCAATGGCTTGATTCCCCAACTTTAGTCTAGGGTTTGACTTAGTCTCGGGACCGTATGAAGGGTTTCGGCAGGGTACTATACTTAGACTATCGCAAATTAACTAGGAGGTTTCTTCATTGTGTATAGCATAAGCATTAATATTATATTGTTCGTCAGTCCGCTTTTCTTTATTTTCGCATGGATCGGCAGCGTCAAAGCATCACGACTGTTATACAGCTCAAGCATCGAGCGATTGAACCGCAAAACACGCAAATTACTCTTCTGGTCGTGGTTCCCAGTACTTCCAGCGGCCTTGATCATAGCGACAATCGCTTGGATGCAGCAAACCATGGAGCAAGACTTTTGGTTGGATCGTGTTTTCATCCAAGCCCCGCTTATTATTGTGCCTATATTAGCCATATGGTTCGCAGCGGTGCCTAAGTTGATTAAACTCAAACGTGTCACGAAGCAAATATTGGCGGAACAAGCCACGAATGAGCATAGCCTAGCGGATCAAGATGAGCATAACGCGGCATTGCAGCCTAATTCCCCGGTATACCAAAGAGCCGCAAGCCCAGCGCTCATTCTTCCTTTTCAAATGACAGCCCTAGGTGCACTGACAGCCCTTTATTTTGCTTGGGTGCCGCCGATGCCGTTGCAATGGCTGGAAATTACTGTTCCCCTGGCAGTCTTCGTCCTGGCTACTGCCGGACTTTGGGCGAGACACCACATCCGCTTCAAACAGATAGGCAAAGCACCGAATTATGTGGTTCCGGCCTTTTGGAAACGCGCTTCCGCAATGTTAGGCGTATGCGTCATCATCGCTGGATCAGCTTACTATTTATTTACTACCGCCATCAATAACAGTGAATTGCCGACAGAAATTGATATGGCGAGCGGAACCGTTAATTATGGCGGTCAGGCCATACCAGTGGGCATGAGTTCGCACAACCAACAAAGCAGTGTGGAGGGACTGAACGGTTCCTCAGCTAAAACAGTATCGGTCGCCGATCTGACTGGCCCGCAAGAAGGAACGCCGAATCGTCGCTTCACTCTGACCGCGCAGAAAAAGACCGTCACACTTAGCTCCGGCAAAACGATCGACGCCTGGACGTACAACGGACAAATCCCAGGGCCTGAACTGCGCATGAAAGAGGGGGAATTGGTCGAAATCACCTTGGTCAACGAAGATATTGAGCAAGGCGTTACTGCCGATTGGCAGGGGCTGGATGTCCCCAATGCCGAGGATGGCGTTGCCGGCGCTACGCAGAGTGCCGTGATGCCGGGAGAAGCGCACACGTACCGTCTCCGCGCTGAGCAAGTCGGGACATTCTGGTATCATTCCAACCAGGTTTCACAGGATTCCATCCGTTCGGGGCTGTTCGGAGCCCTGATCGTCGAGCCGAAAGAGACACCAATGCAAACGGTGAAGGATATTACAGTCATGCCGCATCAGTGGAAAGAAGCCGGGATGGCTATCGGATCAACGGACCAGTTGGAGCGTATGACGATTGAGCCAGGCACATCGGTTCGTATGCGATTGATTAATACGGATGATTGGGTTCAGCAAAAATATACGCTCATTGGCACCCACTTCGAGGTTGCCGCTATTGACGGCACTGAACTTAATAAACCGGATATTTTGACCAACACGCATATCGTAGCTGCTGCATGGGGGCGTTATGATCTGACATTCATAATGCCGGAGCATCCGGTTTACCTCAGCGTTGGGGATAACGGCAGATTGGGGATCTTGATGTCCCCGGATGGGAAAGGCGAGGTGCCGGCAATCTCCCGAACCGTTGCTTTTGATCCTCTTCACTATGGCAGCCCGGCTGCTACACCCGTGGATGCGAATAGCCGATTCAATCACGACTTCACTTTAATCCTAGATCATAAATTAGGTTTTTATAACCGCAATATAGACTTCCTATACACAATGAATGGGCATGTATTCCCAGACACTCCGATGCCGATGTTCAAAGAAGGTGATCTCGTCAAAACCACCATCGTCAATCGCGGCAATGTCGATCATCCGATGCACCTTCTCGGACACCATATGCTCGTATTATCCCGTAATGGAAAGCCCTCCACAGGCAGTCCATGGTGGACCGATACGTTAGGCGTGCAACCCGGTGAAACCTATGAAGTTGCTTTCGTTGCTGATCATCCAGGTTTATGAAATGAAAATGAGATTTTCAGAAAAGAGGGAGGGCATGTCAGTTAATCTAACGCACTGTTGACAAATGACTCCGATCCGTTTACGCTAGAAGAAAGCAAGGACAGAACTGAATAGGAACCATTTCGTATAACCTTAATAATTGGATTAAGGGTCTCTACTTAGAAACCGTAAATTTCTAGCTACGAAAAATGTGCACACTGGCATATTTTTCGTGGCTATTTTTTGTTCCCTAGCTTTTACGATGACAAATATGCAGGAGGTTTATCGCGATGACGACCATTTTAATCAAAAATGCCGAAATTGTAACTATGAACCGGAAATCAGAGATCATTACTGGAGATATTTTGATCGAAAATGATCGGATTACAGCAATCGGACCAGATTTGGACCCGGCACAGGTGGATAAAATCATCGATGCGACCAACCGCACGGTCATTCCCGGCTTTGTTCAAACCCACATCCATCTCTGCCAAACATTATTCCGCGGCAAAGGCGATGATCTGGAGCTGATGGATTGGCTGAAAAAGCGGATCTGGCCGCTTGAAGCCTCCCACGATGAGGAATCGATCTATTACTCCGCGCTGCTCGGGATTGGCGAGTTGATTCAAAGCGGCACAACAACGATTGTCGATATGGAGACCGTACATCATACGGACTTCGCTTTCCAGGCCATCGCTTCCAGCGGAATCCGCGCATTATCCGGCAAAGTGATGATGGATAAAGGGGACGAAGTGCCTTACGCCTTGCAGGAGAAAACGGCTGACTCGCTGCAGCAAAGCGTTGATTTGCTTGAGAAATGGCACGGTCACGATGACGGCCGGATTCAATACGCCTTCTCACCGAGATTCGTTATCTCCTGCACCGAAGAACTGCTGCGTGAAGTGCGCAGCCTGTCGGAGCAGTACCAAGTGAAGGTGCATACACACGCTTCCGAGAACCTCGGCGAGATCGAGATTGTGCAAGCCGAAACGGGCATGCGCAATGTTGTCTACCTCGACCATCTCGGCTTGGCCAATGAGCGGCTGATTCTGGCTCACTGCATCTGGCTCGATGAGGAGGAGAAACGCATTATCCATGAGCGCGGCGTGCATGTAAGCCATTGTCCCGGCTCCAATCTGAAGCTTGCTTCAGGGATTGCCGAGACGCCGGAGATGCTGAAGATGGACATCTCCGTCAGCTTAGGAGCAGATGGAGCGCCGTGCAACAACAATCTCGATATGTTTAACGAGATGCGGCTTGCCGCGCTGATCCAAAAGCCGATCCACGGACCGACGGCGATGAACGCCCAGACGGTCTTCCGCATGGCGACCATCGGCGGTGCCCGCGCGGTCGGGATGGAGAAGGAGATCGGCAGCATCGAAGTCGGCAAGAAAGCCGACTTGGCGATTCTCGATCTCGTGAACTTCCACACGTATCCGTCCTTCGACGTGGATCCGATCTCGCGCATCGTTTACTCCGCGACGCGCGCCGATGTAGAAACGACGATCATCAATGGTCGGATCGTCATGGAGAACCGCATCATGCGGACGATCGACAAGGACATCGTCCTTCCCGAAGCGAACCGCTCCATTCAGCGGTTGCTCAAGCGTGCTAATCTGCGGTAGCTTTCACTTTTCCTTGCCCCAGAGCAGTTGTCCCGCTTCCAGCTTGGACAGCTTGGCCATATCACGAGAAGGGTCGCGCTTCAGAAGCGCGGCTTTTTGCGTTTGGGTGGCAGGCTCCTTGCGCAAGATGCCGTCTAAATTCCCATAGGCTATCTTGCTGACTAGTTCTGAGTCGCCCAAAGCGTCCAAGACGCGATACATCGCTTCGATCGCCGCCTCTTCACTCTGAACGCCGTAGCCGGAATCCGTGCTCAGCATGAATCGGTCAGGGAACTGCTTCATAACTGGCAGGAAATCCTCGATCCGGTTCGCGCTTTCGGGATTGAGCAGCGTGAATCCCGCAAAGAAATCCATGTATACATTCGGATATTTCTCCAGCAGTATTTTGATATTATCAGGAGAATTATAGGCATTGGCATGGCCGAAAATAAATGTAGTTTTGGGATGAGCTTTCAGCGCTTCTTCAAATGCCTCCAAAACAAAGCCATTCGGCGGATCGATATGCAGTAAAATCGGAGCTTGATACTCGGCGCAGAGCTCATAAATTTGCGGTAGAAAGCCGTCCATCGGATGCTTTGCTTTCCATTCCACCTTGGACAATACCGGTGAGTTATAGGACGCCCCGGCAATTTCACCTAAGCCTAAGTAACCCATCTCGAGATTCTTGCGAATAACCTCCAAACTGGACTTATCGCGCAAATCAAAACCTGAGAAAAAAGGTACGAAGAAATCAGGTTTCTCCGTATAGGCCTCCCAAGCATACTCGTCTGTTCGAATGGCACTGTACTCAGAAACATCCCCGAACAGCACAACACGATCCATCCCATTCCGCTGCCAGACATCCTTCATCCCTAAATACTTCTTATCACTCGCATCATGATTATGCATGTCCGCAAGAGGGAGGGAGCCGTATTGCTGCAGCAAAGCAGCTAGGCTTTTCTTGGCAGGAGCAGTGACCGCTATTTGGACCGGAGACTCGCTGGGCACAGCGCTCGCCGCACTGGAACCCGTTGATTCACTTGCATTCTTATTGTTGTGCCAAGTCCAATATCCTGCTCCAATTAATATCGCAGCAAGCCCTATACCTACATATGAATTCGCTTTCATTTTTGGCATGTTAGATGCGGCAGCTCCTTTGTTTTCATGCTTGTGTATGATCTATTAATTGTACCATATTTTCCCTATTACAAAATAAGGCCTGCCTAAAATTCTGTCCATTTGCCCACCCAAGTTCCCAACGGCCATTTTACCCATATAGTAGTAAGAATGCATACCTTAATGGAGGAAGGGATCTCATATGAAGAGGCTGTCACAAACCCCTACACAAGTTAAGGCACAGTCCAAGCTGCCCAAAGTTCTCAGCATCATTCCAGTCGCTGGCGATGTAGGCGATATTCAAGTCAACTCCGTGACGAATCGCGTCTATTATGTGCATAGCGAAAACCAAGTAGGTATTCTTAATGGTGCAACACAGCAAGTCATCCAAAATGTGAAAGTGGGGGAGGGAGCCACCTACCTTGCTGTGAATAGCGCGACGAATCGCATCTATGTGACGAATTTTCGCGATGCCAGCGTTTCTGTTTTGGATGGACAAACGAACCGTGTCCTAACTTCTATCCCCGTTGGGCAACGCCCTTTTGGGCTAGGGATTAACCCTAAGGGGAACCGCATCTACGTCGCCAATCTTGGCGGTACGATTAGTATCATTGACGGCAATTCCAACCGTGTCGTACAAACGTTGAAGGTCGGCGGAGCGCCCGCACTGGTCTCCGTGAATGAGCGGACGAACCGGATTTATGTGACGAACGTCGAGAAAGATTCGGTTCATGTCATCAGTGGAACATCCCTGCGAGTGATTAAAAGCTTGAAGGTCGGGCGAAACCCCATTATTATCCCTGGCATTAATCGTGTAACGAACCGCATCTATATCGCCAATAACTTGAGCAATTATGCCTCGCTGATCCAGGGGAATACGCTTCTTCCCAGCATCCCCATCCACCTTGGAAGCCGGCAAAGCGAGCTTGCCATGAATGCTGGAACGAACCGGATTTACGTGACTAGTGCCCAGCAGGAAGGCAGAGGCAAGCTTTTTGTGCTGGATGGGGATACGAATCGGATCGTAAAGACACTGCGCATTCCGACTTTTGCCTCCTTGCTTGTAAATCCACTAACAAACCACTATTTTATCGGAGATACGGATAACCGCGATTTATTTGTCTATGGCGGCCAAAATAATGAACTCCTGACTAAGCTGCGTACTGGGAATTCAGCCGGCAATATGGCGTTGAACACAAGAACGAACCAAATTTATGTAGGTAATGCAGGGACGATTACTGTGGTTCAGGATGAGCGGGACACGACGACTTCAGCCAGTCCCAAGCCGCTTCTTTCCAAGCGCGTATGCGTAGGTTGAGTCGCTGAGAAAACCAGCTTCGCCGCCCTGAGCGATCAGCTTCTTATTCGCAATAGAGCCTCTTAAAGGGAACTAGGGGACGCTATTTAAGCAAAAAGCAGGGTTGCGAGGGTCATAGCGGAACTACAGGGTCTTATTTCCACGAAAAGCGCTGAATTTCCCACAAAACAGCACTAGCCTTGCATCGAACCTGACATGAAAACTTATAGATATAATAATTTCTATATTATGAATATATTTCACTATTTTATCTGGTAAGACATAAAAAAATCCCCTAATGTTAAGGAATAGGCATGTTACCCATTTCCTCATCAAAAGGAGAAATCGCATGGGTATCGTACCAGATAAAACCGTTATTAGTCAATGTCTTCAATTGTTGGATTTACCAAAGGCAGTCTGCGACATTTTGGATTATCGGACTCAAAAACTTACCGTTCGCAGTGCAATCCTACTTTTCATCGAAGCTCAGTTGGCACGGCGCGAAGAGCCGACTGCCATTGAGGAGCATTTGCGTTCTAACGAAAATTTGCAGGCTCTTGTAGGAACAAAATCGATTAGCGCCTCCCGTTTCTCGCGTAAATTGAACGAGTTACCTACTTTTTTACTCCAGTACGCTTTTCAAGAAATCAATCGGCGTATTGCACAGACCTTACGAGAATCATCCCATGTAAAGGTGCGAGATGTAAAAAAGCTAACGATCATTGACTCTACCACCATCTCTTTACCCAACTTTCACGGTCAGTGGGCCTACTGCAGCAAAATGCAAAATAGCGTAAAAATGCATACCTACCTCTGCACAGATTTCCCGGATATGGCCTATCCCAGCAAAGTTATTTTATCGACGGGAGCTGTAGCTGACTCGGAAGTAGCGATCGAACTTCTCACAGATAAAAACACAACGTATGTGATGGATCGCGGATACATTAACTACGCCTTTTTCAAGAAATGGGCAGAAGCAAACATTCGTTTTGTCGTGCGAATACAAGCAAATAGTAAGACAACCGTCATCCAGGCACGACCTGTTCCAGAAGATGATCCTGGCCTTTTACGAGATGCTGATGTCCAAATGGTGGTTCCGAAGCACCCTGATCAAAAAGTAACGCTCCGATTGGTTGAATTCAAAGATGACAAAAAACGAATCTACCGCGTGGTTACAACAAGGTGGGATCTCTCAGCACGAGAAATCGCTAACTTGTACCGAGATCGCTGGATGATCGAATTGTTCTTTAAATGGATGAAGCAGCACCTTCACTTGGCTAAACTTTATAGCTATAAACCTGATGCGGTATGGAACCAAATCTACATGACACTTTTAGCCTACGGACTGTGCATCCTGGTCAAGTTGCAAACGAAAACAACAAAAAGTACATGGGAAGTGCTGAAGTTAGTTCGCATTTACGTGATGATGAGCTGGGAAAAGTTCCTTGCTGCTTTAAACAGAGCGCCCACGCGAAGTTCAAAAGGACGTCGAAAGAAAAATAAGGGCGGGCGTCCTCGAATTCATCCTATCAAGAAAAAAGCGCAGAAAAAGAAACTTGAACAGAACTAAAACAATTGAAGAGTAAATTGAAAAAAATGGTAATTTGTCTATGCGTATTTGAATGTTACTGTTTTTGTTCTTTTTCACAACAATAAACTGTAAAAATATTCCTTAAGCAAAACAATGATCTGATGTCAGCTTCTTTGCAAGGCTAGTGACAAAACAGCCAAATAGCGGACTGTAGTTCCCTCAACCACGCGATAATGCCACTTTTGCTAGAATAGCGGACTGCAGTTCCCTCCCTCTGCGCGAGGCAGCCGGATTAACTCCGCGTTCACTCCAAGACATTTAAACTCTTCTATTTCTAGAGAAAGCCTCCCATGCCACAACTGTGGATCGGAGGCTTTTTGTTCATTTCTGAATGAATTGTGTTCATTACTCTCATTTTTCAGGAAGCGAATCCCTCTTATACTTAACACAAAGGTGTTACTGACATGAAAGGCGGTTTTCCAATGAAAGCTGAGACTAAAGTTTCTCCGCAGAATCTTCCCTTGCACAAATCGAAAACAACATTCAGCTTGAGAGGGCGCTGGGAGTCGCCGATTGCCGGGTATTTATTCATTTCTCCGTGGCTGCTAGGATTCCTGTTGTTAACCCTGTGGCCTATGGTTCAATCGATGTATTATTCTTTCACCAAATATACGTTATTAGATGCTCCCGAGTGGATTGGTCTGCGCAATTATGAGCGAATTTTTGCTGATGATGAACTATTTCGCCAATCGCTGAAGATCACGATTCTCTTCGTGGTGCTGTCCGTGCCGATTAAACTTTTTAGTGCTTTGATGGTCGCGATCGTGCTCAATAAAAAGGTGAAAGGGATCTCGATTTATCGAACATTCATCTACTTGCCTTCCTTAATTGGCAGCAGTATTGCGGTAGCTATTCTTTGGCAAAATATATTTGGCATTGACGGTTTTATCAACCGGTTCATTGGCCTGTTCGGCATTCAGGGTATCAGTTGGATCAGCAATCCCAAAACAGCCCTGGGAACATTGATTATTCTCGTTGCTTGGCAATTCGGTTCTTCCATGGTTATCTTTCTGGCCGGTTTAAAACAAATTCCCGCTGAGCTTTACGAAGCATCTTCCGTGGATGGGGCTTCGAAGATCAGGCAGTTTTTCACGATTACCTTGCCCATGCTGTCACCCGTACTGCTATTTAATCTGGTGCTGCAAACCATCGGGTCCTTCCAAATGTTCACCCAAGCCTTCATCATTACGAAGGGCGGGCCCATCAACTCAACGTATATGTACGCTTTATACCTTTACGATCGCGCTTTTTCCAGATACGAAATGGGATATGCTTCCGCCTTGGCGTGGATCCTTCTCGTCGTGATCGGGATCGTGACGGCGATCATTTTCGCCTCATCCCGATACTGGGTATTCTACGAGACAGAAGGAGCGAAAGGGAAATGAAAACGATGCTGCCACGAACGTTACGAACCCATATCTTATTAGCCATATTCAGCTTAATTATGATTTATCCGATGCTCTGGTGGTTCGGAGCCGCTTTCAAATCCAATGCAGAGATGAGCTCTCCTGCGCTGTTTCCTACGGAGTGGTTATGGAGCAATTTCAGCCAAGGCTGGGTTGCCATTCCTAAGTTTACTTTCACTCATTTCTATATCAATACGTTCGAATTGATTGCCGGGGTTCTGATTACGTCCATACTTTCCTGCAGTTTGGTCGCGTTCGGCTTCGCCCGCTTGGATTTTCCGCTGAAAAATTTCTGGTTTTCAATTCTGATGGTTACCCTGATGCTGCCAAGTCAAGTGACGCTGGTTCCTCAGTACATCATGTTCAACACGTGGGGATGGGTCAATACGTATCTGCCCTTCTATGTGCCGCATGCTTTGGCAGGTGGAATCGGCGGCCCATTCTTCATTTTCCTGCTGGTCCAGTTCATTCGCGGCCTTCCGCGAGAGCTCGATGAATCCGCCAAGATTGACGGCTGCAGCTGGTTCGGCATCTACTGGCGTATCGTGCTCCCTCTGACGAAACCCGCGCTAGTCACCGTCGGTATTTATTGCTTTCTGTGGAATTGGGACGACTTCTTCGGTCACCTGCTTTATATCAACTCTGTCAGCAAATACACGGTAGGATTAGCTCTGAAACTGTTCGTCGACAGCCAATCCGCCTTGCCTTGGGGCCAGCTCCTGGCGATGTCGCTCGTCTCGATCATCCCTTCTCTGATTATCTTTTTTATGGCTCAGCGCCATTTTGTCGATGGCATTGCCTCCGGTGCAGTGAAAGGATAGAATAATAGCAGTACAAAAAGGTTGCGCTACCTGCAGCCTTTTTTCCACTTTATCGTAGGACTGGGGAGGGATTGGCTGTGTTTACCATGTTCAAACGCGTCCGCGTCGGCCGATTGTTCTTCGGCAGCTTCGCCGTCTTCATCGCTGTGCTGCTGCTCATTTCCTCCTGGATCAGTTACAGCTTAACTTCACGGGAGTTAGCTGCGAATACCGCCAATTATCAGCAGGACTTATTAAATGAATTGAATAAGCGATTAGTCACGCAGTTGAACTCGATTGAACAAATGTCGCTGGCCGCTTCCAGAAATATTGATACCATTGGCTTCGATCCGATGGATACCGACTTATTCGAGCGAAATCGCCGCAGGAAAGACTTGAGCGATCTACTGGCCAACATTACTTACAGCACAACGATGATACAATCGATTCATTTATATACAGAACAGCCGTTTATGACGGATGCTCAAGGCCCCATTCGCATCTATGATTTGCGCCAAGTCAAGGATGAGGCCTGGTATCCAGACATCCAGAACAATGATTTCGCCTGGATTGAAGAACGTACGATTCAAGCCAACAGGGGGTCTCTGCCTGTCATTGGCTTTGCAAGAAAGCTGTACAATAACTCAGGCATCTACTACGGGCTGCTCCTGCTCAATGTAAAATCATCCGAGATCCAGAATTTGATTCGCGGGGAAACGGAAGGGCGAAGCCGGCTGTTATTCGATGCCAGCGGCCGCAAAATCGCGGCAATCGGCAATCCCAATTTGCAGGAGAGCGAACTGGAGAAAATCAAGCTCATCAAAGAGAAATCGGGGAGTGTTCATTTAACCGCTAAACAGCAAAGCGAATCCTTGCTCGTATGGAGCAAGTCACCTTCAAACTGGACATTGGTTGAGGTCACTCCATGGAAAAGCATTATTAATGGCAGTATTCGCTTAGCGCTGATACTGCTGACTGTAGGACTTTCAGCGATATTTATCGCCTCCTTCGTCACTTTCTTCATATCCAGGCAGTTTACCAATCCAATTAAATTGCTAGTGGCTTACATGGGCAAGCTGCCGGATCGCGGCTTAGTATCCGATCTGCCTATGGACTACACCAATGAATTCGGCAATTTATTCAATGGCTACCGCAAACAAATGGAACGAATCGATGAATTGCTCCAATCGTTGAAGGATCAGCATAAGCGGCAGCGCGATGCCGAAATTCAAGCGCTGCAAGCCATGATTAATCCGCATTTTCTATACAACACACTGGATCAGTTGAACTGGCTGGCGATCGATTCCGGTCAAGAGAAAATCAGCAAAATTCTATCTCTGATGGGCAAAATGTTTCGCATCGGCCTATCCAACGGGGAAACGCTGATTCCTCTCGCCGATGAGATGACGCACATGGACTGTTATTTGCAAATTCAACAAATCCGTTGGGGAGAACGCTTGGCCTTTACCATCACCATGGATGAGACCGCCAAAGATCTCTATATCCCAAGGTTAACCCTACAGCCCTTTATTGAGAATGCGATTATTCACGGTTTCCACGGCAGGAAAACAGGAGAAATCCGCGTCAGCGTGCAGCTCATTCATCAAGATATTCAATTCCTAATTTGGGACAATGGCGTCGGATTGCACCCCGATTGGAATCAGCCGAAAGCAAGGAAAACCGGCGGTTACGGGCTGCGCAATGTGCGAGAACGCATTGCCGCTTATTTCGGCCACCCGTACGGGGTCCATATTACTAGTGCAGAGGGTCAAGGTACCGAGGTGAAGATTCTGCTGCCGCAAATCCATCACAAAGACGAAGTCGAGGAGCGCTATCATGTGGAAAATACTCATTATTGATGACGACTTTCAAGTGCTGGAAGGGATGCGAAAGGCCATCCCCTGGGATGCCATAGACGCGGAATTCGCGGGTGAAGCTAGCGATGGCGCCGAAGGATTGATGATGATCCAGCAAACCCAACCGGATATCGTCATTACCGATATTTATATGCCGGTTATGAATGGCCTGGAGATGATCGAGAAGCTCCGCGAAACGAACTTTCCCGGTGAATTGATTATTCTAAGCGGCTACACAGATTTCGAATACGCCCGGCAAGCCTTGCGGCTGCAAGTGAGCGATTATTTATCGAAGCCCGTCACCGTGGAAGAACTTAGGATTGTGCTCACTAGAGTTATCAAAGAGCTGGAAGCGAAGGAATTCATCAAGATGGAACAAGAAGAAGTGAAGAAGAGGCTGCTGCTGCACGAGCCCTTCAGCCAGCAAGAATGGCTGAAGTCCGTCATCACCGGCACCTTCGCCGCCCAGAGCCTTCCGCCTGCTGAGATGGCTTACTGGCTCGATAGAAGCCATATGGTCATGGGCATCGAGCTGTTAAGTACAGTTCGCACAGCCAACCTGTCACTCATCGACTGGCATTTATTTCGCTTTGCGTTAGCCAATATTATCAGGGAAATTCTGGCCGAAGATTGGCCAGAGTCCGACTTCATTGAACTCCATAGCCACCACGCCGCCATTATGTTCCATATCGAGCCAACAATGCCCTCAGAGGAGGCGTATAAGACAATCAAAGCGGTTGGCGAGCGCATTACACATTGTGTTCGCACCTATCTGCAGTTGACCCTCCGGCTTGGAATGGGGCAAATGAAGGCATCTTGGCAGAAAATATCGGATTCTACGGAGGAAGCCTTTCTCGATCTCTTGCAGATGAGCAACACACTGCCGCCGAGCAAGCTGTCTTCTACGTCCGCTGACCTTGCTATTCGACCAATTAAGTTCTATCAGGAGCTTGCAGAAGCCATTGTTTATTCCAAAGAAGAAACGGCGGCGCAAATTGTAGAAGCCTACATTCTTCAATTACAGAGCATGCCTACGATAACGCCTGCCTATTTGCAATATTTATGCACCGAGTTGTGGACCATCTTTGCCTACTCTTTATACAGCGTCGGAACTGTACTGGATGAATTGTTTCCAGACATGAATCTCCAGTTGGAGCTGAATCAAATCCAAACGCCAACGCACTTGCAGCAATGGCTCGGCAATAAGATCCATATCATTGCCACCAGTCGGCATTGGCATGAGAATTCCAAACACAAAGAAATCGTTGATTTCATGACGCAGTATGCCCACACGCACTATGCCGAGGAGATTAATTTGGAGGACATGTCCAAACAGCTCTATTTATCCCGAAACTATTTGAATCAAATCTTCAAAAAAGCAACTGGTGAAACCTTCACCAACTATGTCATTCAGGTTCGCATGAAAAAGGCGCAAGCTCTTCTGGCCGAAGGCAAATACTTGATTTATGAGATTTCGGAGAAAGTAGGCTATAAGAACGTCCCTTATTTCAGCTCTATTTTCAAAAAGTATGCCGGTGTCAGTCCCAGCGAAATCGCGAAAAGCGGATTGTAGGCTCACATCCTGTTCGTTGTCCGACAATTGTGATCAAAAGTGATAGAAGTGTGTTCATTACCCTCCTGTTTCTTCCTGACCGTTGTTCCTATAATTAAATTGTGAAGATACTTAGGTAGCGAAAGGGGATTTCCAATGAAAGTGCAGATGAGAAAATGGAGCATGCTTGGCGTGACTGCCATGATAGCGCTGTCCCTAAGCGCGTGTGGTTCCGGAAATACAGCAAGTACGAGCAGCAGTCCCGCTGCAACAACGGCTACTAAGCCAACAGCTGCCCCTGCAAGCTCCCAACCTGTTAAGCTGCGTATTGTATGGTGGGGCTCACAAGCACGGCATGACGCTACGCTCAAAGCTCTGGATGCGTATACGAAGAAACATCCGAATGTGACTTTTGAGCCTGAGTTTTCGGGGTTTGACGGATACGCGGATAAACTAGCGACCCAAGCAGCGGCGAAGAATGCTCCTGATATTATCCAAATGGATCCCGCATGGCTTGCTGAGTACGCAGGAAGAAACCAACTGGCTGACTTATCCAAAGGCATTCGCACCGAAGATATCGACAAATCGCTCGTGGATTCCGGCAAATTCAAAGAGAAGCTGTACGCGATCCCTCTGGGCAACAATGCAACAGGTATGATTTATAACAAGAACGCTGTAGATAAACTGGGCATTACGCCTCCCAAAAACGCTTGGACCTGGGACGAGTACTTCCAATTCGGCAAAGACGCGAAAGCCAAACTGGACAAAGATAAATACGTCCTAATGGATGCGACATCCGATTATACAACATATAGCGCTTATCAAATTAGCCAAGGCAAAGACTACCCTATCACGATAGACGGCAAATTCAACATTGATAAAGACACCTATGTAAGCTTCGTCAAAAAGTATACCGAGCTTCGCACAGCCGGCGTTGTGCCGCCAGCAGAGATTGCCACCACGGATAAAGAGTCCGACGCCAAGCAGGATTTAATGAACAATGATACCGTATTGATGAAACGCAGCTTTGCCGCTCTATACCCTGGGTATGAAGGCGTTAAGCCCGGCGCTTACTCCTTCGTTACTCAACCTAAGGGCAAGCAAGCCAGCGGTTGGCTGAAACCATCCATGTTCTGGTCCGTGAGCGCAGATTCCAAGAACGCGGAAGAATCCAAGAAATTCATCGATTGGTTCGTCAATGACAGCGAAGCGGCCGATATTCTGACCACAACTAGAGGCGTACCTGTATCCAAGAAAATGCTTGATTACTTAACACCTAAACTCACCGCCGCGGATAAACTGCAGATTGAACTAATCAAGAATGTCGCTCCTGACGCCCAACCTTTCAATGCTGGAGCGAAAGGCTGGAGCAATTACACAGCGAAGGACTTCAAGAATATCGGCGAAAAAGTGATGTTCGGCAAAATAACACCGGAAGCCGCTTATGACGAGCTCGTCAAAAAAGCAAAAGAATATCAATAAAACACAGATGGATGGAGAGCCTCTAGGGGCTCTTCTTCTTCGTGTCTGAACGCAAAAAAGAACGACCCTCAACGTGAGTTAAGAGCCGTTCTTCGAGAATGCTATTTGTGCAAGCTGGAGCTTACAGTTTTACAACGTTCTCAGCTTGTGGTCCGCGGTTGCCTTGAACTACGTTGAACTCAACGCGTTGGCCTTCGTCCAAAGATTTGAAACCTTCGCCAGTGATTGCGGAGAAATGTACGAATACATCGTTGCCGCCTTCAACTTCGATAAATCCAAATCCTTTTTCTGCGTTAAACCATTTAACTGTTCCTACTGCCATGGGTAATACCTCCAAAGTTTTATTAACATGTCTTTTTTCTTGTTTCGAACAAAAAAATTACACATTGGAAAAGGTTTCATTTACTTAAATGATAACCCTTTGCAATACGCAATTCAGGTTTTACCTTTAAGACTATTAATACTGTACCACACAAATTTATGTAATGCAATTATCCCTCAGAGGGATTTGTTGCTAAGGATAAGAGTTCCTCTCTATCCTGGATTTTCAAGGCGATAGCTAGAGCAATTACGACATCTTTCGACGGCTCGATTCGACCGTTTTCGATGGCATTGAGAATCGAGTAGCTGACCCCTGCTTTCTCTCCAAGTTTGCGAATCGTGAGATTTTGCTGCTGTCTCAACTCTTTTAACTTCTCATGAAATTTCACCCTGTGCCACCTTCTCCTATTTTTCTTGCTGCCTGCGAATTTCAGCACTAATTTTGTCGAAAGGGTCCTGCCATTCCGGCGGTTTGATGGTTTTGCCAAATTCGTTCTTATGGACTAGTCCATCCGACCACACCTTGGACATATTGGCATGATGCACAATATCAAAAATCGGTCCAGGCTCCACACCCATCTCAACCAAGGTCCCGAGAACAAAATATAATTCGTCGATCATCGCATCGACTTCGTCTTCCAGCGTGGCTGCTTCCTGATATTCATTCAACTCTTCTTGCATCCAAGCTAAGCGGGCAGCTTTGCGGCTTGCAGATAAACGCTGCGGTACGGTTCCTACCGGATGCTCGAACGTTTCGTGAAACTTTTTAATATCTTCAAATGCTTTCTTTAGTGTCATGGTGAGAATTCGGCTCCCTTGCGATGGTTTTCTTTTATATACCATTAAAAAGCGGTAGAGGTCAACAGGAAAAGCCCCCTCATGCGAACACGAAGGGGCTTCTCCAATCTACCTGTGCGTCTCAGTCTTAGAGACGGCGGCCAGTAATAAAGCGGTCTTTCCAGTAGCCGGTGTTCATATCCCGAATCACGACACCCGAACTCGTCGTATTGCTGATGAACTGTCCGTTTCCAATATAAATCCCGACATGGTTAATCTGGCCGGGTTTACTTACGCTGAACATGACGAGATCGCCTTTGCGTAGGCTTGACTTGCTTTTGACCGCGGTGCCTACCTGAGCTTGCGCCTTGGAGCCCCACGGGATCGTGATGCCGTTCTTGCTGAAGACCAGTTGGGTAAAAGCAGAACAGTCCAAGATTAGACGCTTGGTATCTCTGACACCAAAGCCATAGCGAACCTTGCCGATATACGACTCAGCTGTATTAATCAGGCTATTCGCCTTGCTTGTGCTTATCGCTGTAGCGGCAGCAGTTGTATCGGCGGTTGCAGCCTGAGCGGCATGCGGATTGAGGAGCATGGTCCCCGATGTTAATAAGGATAGACTTAGGCTAATCCCCACTAACGATTTGCTAAGGCGGTTCTTCTTCATTGCTTGCATGATTGGATGTCCTCCTTCATGGATCGTGTGTGATGGCCGGGGGTATCCCCTGCAACTACCATATCACACCTCATCCATCCTGAATTTACCAGGAAATAAAGAAAGACGCGCCACACCTGACGTTGACTGCCAATCTTAAAGTTTCATGAGAATTGCCTGTGCGTCAATCCCTTGACAGCTCAGACCATCTGTGTATGCTCTTGACGATAGTCAGAGGGCGTTACGCCATACTTCTTGCGGAACACCTGCGAGAAGTGCCGCATGTCTTGATAGCCGATACGTTCGGCGACATCAGCCAGCTTCAGCTTGGGATTCAAGAGCAACTGTTTGGCCTGCTCCAGACGCAGGTGGGTCACATATTCCTTGAAGCCCTGACCGGTCTTTTGTTTAAAAAGCTGGCTGAAATAGACCGGATTCAGATAGACGATGGAAGCGACCTTCTCCAGCGACAGGTCGGCATGATAGTGCGTGCGCATATACTGCAGCGCGACTTCTATGGAGCGATCGCTGCCGCTCGCATGATGCTCGTAAACCTGCGTTGTCGAAGCCTGACGCATGCGCTGCACTTCTGCTGGAACGGCTTGGATCTGTTCGATCCGTTCGGTGTTCATGATTTGAAAGGGAACCTTCAAATACTTCACGAGATGGCTGCGCAGCTCATCGACTAGCAGCGTCACGCTCGTGCCTTCAGGAAGCGTCACAAGGCCGAGCAGGCTCTTCCCGTCGTGCACGGTGACGAAGCCCTTGCCGTAGCGCTGGATAAGCTCCTGGAGAACATTCTCGATAATGAAATTCTCGAGGAAGACAGGCTTATCGGTTTCCATTTTCACCATGATCAGGTGGAAATACGGGTGCTGTTCCATGAAAGGCCCCATATCAATGCGGCCGGTATCCAAGCCTTGCGCGAATCGCTGGAAGACGGCTTCCTGCAAATATTTGCGATTCGCCTTCAGCAGCTCGGCATCTTCGATCAGCTCAGTTTCGTGTACGATTTCCTCGCTGAGCTTGCGAATCATTTCGCTGAGCACTTCTTTGCCAATAGGCTTCAGCAAATAATCCTTGGCCCCAAGCCGTACAGCCTCTTGGGCATAGGAAAACTCCGAGTACGCGGAGATGACCACCCATTTCACATGCGGGTGACGGCTGCGCGACATATTCATGAGCTCAAGCCCGGTCATTCCCGGCATGAGAATGTCGGTGAGCACAATATGAATGCGGTGGCTGCGCAGCAAGGCAATCGCTTGCTCCGCATTCGCGGCAAGATGGATATTATGCTCCGGAAAGCGATTCTGAAGCGTACGCTGAATGCCCTCACGAATGACTGTTTCATCATCTACGATGAGAATGTCCATGGTTACACACCTTTCCGGGGGAGCGGCATCGCAATCGTAACGGTCGTGCCCTCCCCTTGCTTACTATGAATACGGAGTCCGTAGATTTCTCCGAACATTAGAACGATACGTCTGTGGACATTAGTAAGCCCAATGCCCCGTCTGGTTTTCACATCGGTGCCGGGTGTCGCCTGTTCCAATTGCAGGGCAGCCATTTTCTGACCATCATTCTCGGTAGACTCCGCGGCCAACATCGCCTGCATCCCCTGCAGAGTACTCTCTTCGATGCCCACGCCATTATCGGCAATGATAATGCGCAGCTCATACTCGCAGATTTCCGTTGAGACCCGAAGAATTCCCGGTCGATCGAGCGGCTCAAGTCCATATTTGACAGCGTTCTCGATGATCGGCTGCAGCGTCATCTTCGGGAGCACGACATCCAGACATTCCGGATCAATGTGCAGCTCCGTGCTCACTCTGCCTTCCAGCCGATTCTCAATAATCGTCATGTAGTGCCGCATCTGATCCAGCTCCTGCCTCAGCGTCGTCTTAGAGGCCTCCTGCCAGTCGCTGCTGTACCGGAACATGTGGGACAGGGCTAGGATCACCCTCCCCAATCGATCGTTCTCACGCTCATCCAGCATCCAGTAGATCATATCCAAGGTATTGTAGAGGAAATGCGGATTGACCTGCGACTGCAGCGCTTGCAGCTCGGCGTTCTTCTCGCTCATGGAGGACAGCGTGATACGCTCAATGAGCTCATCCATCCGATTCACCATGCGATTGAACGAGGAAACCAAAGAATTGATTTCCTCGAACGATTTGACCGTCACGGAGCCTTTGAAATTCCCCATCTCCACTTGCTTCATCTCCCTTATGAGCAGCTTGAGCGGTGAAGAAATATTCCGGGATACGATGCTCGCCAGCACGGTCGAGAGCAGAATGAGTACAAGAATGACGACGTACAGGTACTCCCGTGTTTTCACAACCTCGGCGTTGATGTCGCTTTTGGGCGTTAAGCCGAAGACCGTCCAATCGGACATCTTCGCCTTCGCTGCGACAATGAGCTGACCCGTCCTGTCGTCCACGATGATCTCACTGGCTTGCGGGCGCGGCAGTCCGTCGAAGGACGGCATACTCGCCTTCTCACTTGCCGTCGAGGCAATCATCCGGTCTTCCCGATCCACTATGTAGACCTGGCTGTTCGGGCTGATCGTAACGTTGGAAAGCGCCGCCAGAATCGGCTGCGGGTTCGTTTCTATGAGCATGACCCCAATCATCCGGTGGTCCGATAAATCGTAAAGCTTGCGGCCGAAGACGAACAGCGTATCCTTTTGAAACCGATTGATGACAGAACCTTTATAGAGACCCAGCCACACCATTTCTCCCGAAGAATCCATCAGCTTCTGATACCACTCCGAGGTGGCGTAATCGGTATCGATGACACTGTCAAACCCGCGTTCATAGTTATAGTTTTTACCTGCATTGGTCACCACATGTATCCCCACGATATCATCGCGGGAGTAATAAATAGCGCCAATAATATTCGTAATCGTTCGCTCATTAATAATGCTGACAGTCTCATCCCGGCTCGAATCCCGCTCCTGAATGAGCCTGAGCATCTCGTAGTTGCTGTTAAGGGACTTGGTAATGCTGTCATACCCTTGCAGCAGCAAATCAAATAAACCCACCGTTTGGGAAATATTTTTCTCTGCCAAATCACTGATTTTACTATGGATAATGTCCGTTGTTTTCTTGTAATAGACCACGCTCACCAAGAGCACGAGAACTAACATACAGGAGATAAAGAGTAGAAACAGCCGATTATGAATGGAATGCAGTCCCCGTGTCACTGGATGATCGTTCCCCTTTCCGTCAGTAGCTACTGGCTATTTTACCAAGACCGTCTCCGAAATAGCAAAAAAGAGAGGGGTGAAGTTAACCCTTCACCGCTCCCGCTACCATACCTTTTGTAATTTTGTCAGCTAACAAGAAATAAATAATGATGACTGGCAATGCGCCCAGAACGAGGAATGCGCCAATGGCTCCGTAGTTGACGGAATACTGACTCACGAAGCTGTTGACCCCGAAAGGCAGCGTCTTGAGCCGCTCGGAGGAGATAAACGTCGCCGCGAGAATGTACTCATTCCATATATTAATGAAAGTTAAAATACAGACCGTCATCATCGGCGGTATCGATATCGGCAGAATAATGCTCCAGAAGATCCGGAAAACCCCCGCGCCATCCATGACAGCGGACTCCTCGATTTCAGCCGGAATGGATTTCATAAATCCACTTAGAATGAACACTGCTATCGGCGTTTGGAAAGCGATATAAGGCAGAATAATCGAGAGATGCGTGTTCAGCGCGTGCAAGTTTTTGAAAATAATCATGAGCGGCAGCAGCGTCGCTTGCAGCGGCACCATCATCCCGATCAGGAAGATCACCATAACCAGTTGGCCGTATTTCCATTTGAACCGCGCAATCGCGAAGGAGGCCAAGGAGCCCAGCAGAATCACACAGATCATCGTGACCGATGTGACGAACAAACTGTTTTTCAAGTATTGGAAGTAATGTCCCGCATCGATGGCAGCGGAGAAGTTGCTCCACTGAAGGGCATGCGGCAGGGCGAAAAATTTGCCCGACAAAATTTCCTCATTCGTTTTCAACGAATAAATAAAGAGCCAAAGCAGTGGATAAACTTGCGTAACCACGAGCAGTGAAAGAAATCCGACGACGATAATTTTGACGAAAGAGAGGCGTTTGCGTCTCCGAATTGTTGCAGGTTTAGCCGCAGCTATCTCCCTTGCCGTTTGCATGGCGACACTCCCCTCCTCATGAAAATCTTTTCTCTAGTTTGTTGAAAATCGTATTGATAATAACCGTTGCAATTAAGCACAGACCAACCAAGAAGGCGGCAATCGCGCTTCCGTAGCCATATTTCATGGACAGGAATGACATGTTGTACATATGCGTCGAAATCACATCAGTTGCATGCGCCGGGCCGCCTGCGGTCATGACCATGACCATGTCGAATGCCTGCAGGGAGCCGATGAAGGCGAGGACGATCGATATTTTGAAAATCGGAATATTCATAGGGAAGGTAATATGCCAGTCGGCTTTAAGCCCCTCTGCACCGTCAATCCGGGCTGCTTCATAAATATCAGCAGGGATGTTCTGAATGCCGGTAAACTGGATCAATGTATGATAACCAAGGTACTGCCACAGGGCCACGAAGTAGAGCGAGTACATCGCAATCTTGGGTTCTGTCAACCACGAATGGGTCCAGCTGTGCAAGTTCAGCATGTCTAATACTTGATTCAGCATGCCCCCCATAGCGGCAGGGTTGTAGATCGTTTTCCACAATTGACCGATGATAACAACGGATAAAATAACCGGTAAAAAGTAACTCGAAACGAGAAAATTCGGTTTTTTGATAAAACGGTTAAGCAGCATCGCCACGCCTAAAGCGACCGGAATTTCAGCCATGGAAAACACGGCGAACATCAAGGTACGGCGAACAGACGGCCAGAACACGGGGTCTGCGAAAAGCAAGGTGTGGAAATTTTTGAACCCGACGAACGTCGACTCGCCAATTCCATTCCAATCCAGTAGTCCGCTGTAAAGCGATACGAGAATCGGGACAAAAACGAGACTGACATAAATAATCAAACACGGCAGTACAAACATGGCAATCGTCCACTTGGAGACTCTTAACACATTCACTTGGCTCGCCTCCTTCATGGCATATACCAATCGGAATTCACCCTCAGCACACTCGCGGCGCTCAGGATAAATTCCGATTTGGCTGCTAATTCATCTTATTTTTTGTTCGTGTCGTAGGCTGTTTGGTGTTCTTTCCCTACTTCAGCAGGATCTTTCTTCTGCACGAAGAGGTTTTGGATGCTAGTTAAGTGACCTTGCGATGTTCCTGGGTTCATCGTGTTGTCGAATGCCAAGTCGCCGCCTTTTACTTGTTTGAACAAGCCAAGCACTTCCATCGCCATGTCGGAGTAACCAGCTGCTTTGAAGTCGCCGTCTACTTTTTGTGCGATACCTACTGCGCCTTTAACTGCGAAAGCTTCTTTAGGGAAGTTAAGCATGAAGAAGTTCAAGAAATCTTTGGTTTCTTTCAAATGTTTGCTGTTTGCAGAGATTGCGAACGCGCTGCCTGGTGCCAACATGAACTCATCTGGGTTACCTTTGCCTTTAACTGTCGGGAATTTGAATACGCCCACTTTACCGTTAACGGAAGAAGTTTCGATGCCGCCAGTTGCCCAGCTGCCCATGTAGTACATAGCCGCTTTGCCTGTTTTGAACAAGTTCTCACCGGCATTGTAGTCAAAAGATGTTGCGCCTTCTTGGAATGCGCCAGCTTGGATCAAATCTTCAAAGCTGCTGACGGCGTCTGTGAAAGCTGGATCTGCGAAAGTCTTCTTGCCGTCAACAACCGCTTGCAGGAAGCCAGGTCCGCCGTTCGTGCGAAGCAAGACGTTCATGAACAAGAAGGAACCGGTCCAGGAATCTTTTTCACCGATGGCCATTGGCTGAATGCCTTTGCCTTTCAGTGTTTTGACAGCTGCAACCATTTCTTCGAATGTTTTCGGCACTTCAACGCCAGCTTGTTTGAACAAGTCTTTGTTGTAATAAACAAGTCCGATGTTGTTGCCGTCTGGAAGCGCGTAGATGTTCTTGTCGAACGTGTACCAGTCAAGGATACCGTCTTGGAACGTTGCTTTCAGGCCGTTTTGCTCAACCATATCGTTCAGCGGAGCGAAAAGTTTAGCATCAACGAAAGGCTTCATTTGCGCCGCTGGATTCACGATCGTGATATCCGGAACTTCTTTGGATGCCGCTTGTGTTTTCAATTTCAGCTTTTGCTGATCCGTGTTCAAGGAATCAAGCTCGATTTTGATGTTCGGGTTTTTCGTTTGGTAGTCATTGACGATTTTCTTCAACATGCCGTTTTTCGGGTCCGTTGGATCTGGATATATGTTTTGGAACGTGATGGTAATGTTCTCTTTTTTCTCTACTGTGCTGGTCGTAGCCGCTGGTGTTGCTGCTGCTTTGGCATCCGGTGTGGCAGTGCTCGTGCTTGTTCCGCTGCCTGAACCGCATGCTGTTAAGCTGATTGCCAGTAAGCTTGCGCCGATAACTTGAAGACCTTTATATTTTTTTACCAATGTGAATCCCCCTCGTTTGTTTGGTGATCTTGATGTCCTTATTATTGCGCGAAAATGGGAGTGCTTACAATGTGGGAACTATAGGTATGATGTTTACTTTTTATAGGTATCTGGGAAGCGACGAAAAAGCACCGACTGTACAACCCCTCATTGAGATTGTTCAGTCAGTGCTTGAATTAATTCGTAATAACTAAATACCCTTTTTAAAACTTACTATGATATCAAAAGCAACAAAAACTAAACCACCTACTATAAGTATCCAAGGCAAGGTATAAATATATTCAGGGAGAGGAAAATCTTTCACAGTGCCTTGCGCTTCAACCATTTGATAATAAATGAAATATTTCGTTGCCAACTCTAAAAATAATAAGTAAAAAGCGCCTGAAATAATTAATAAAGTACCTGCTATTTTATTCAAAATAATCCCCACTTTCGAATATTAATTCCCATACAGCTCCTTTAAGAGAATTCATACTACTTTATTGACGTTACAAGTATCTCTTGGCCTTTTTCTTCGAACTCCTTTAAAGCCTCTTCTGTCGTAATTCTACCTTGAATAGTTTGATTCAGTAACTCCGAACCGATTGCTGCAATTTTAGAAATCTTTATTGTATCTACGTGGATTGATTCTCTTTGATTATAAGTCACTTTATAATCGTAAAACTTACTAGAGAAATCATCATCACGCATAATATTACTTCTTGAAGTAAGCAAAGGTAAATTCTGAGATTTAACCTTTGCTACCCCTTCACTATTAATAAACTTTATTAGATCCCAAGATTCCTTTATGTGAGTGCTATTGCTTATTATTCCAGATAAACCGAATAAAGTTATATTCAACCCTTCCTTATTATCTGAAAAATACGGCAAACTTGCAACTCCGTAATCATCTTTATTATTTAATCCACCTTGAACTATCCTGCTATAATCATAAATTGCCATACCCACTTTATTGTTTCCGAAGTTTGGGCTAATTCCTTGTTTCTTAGCAACCATCGGAGTAAACACAATTTTTTTACTATATAAATCTGCAACCTGCCCCCACACTTTTTTCCACGACGGTGTGTTTACAACCATTTTATTCCCATCCCCTTGAACAAGACTTAACTCATTCGCGTACGTAAAAATGCCCAAAGCATCAAATGGATCTGGTTGCGGTAAATCCAACCCATATATTCCTTCGGTTTCTAATCTCTTTGATATAGCTTCAGCTTTTTGAACTAAATCATCCCAACTTTCATGATCAGAAGGAGGATCTATATTTAAATCCGAAAATATTTTTTTGTTATAAACCAAACCAAACGAATTAAAAAACGGTGCTAATCCATATGTTTTTCCATCTCCGTAGACAGATATCATAGTTTTCACAATATCAGCGTAATTATTAAAATCGAAATTGTCTTGTTTCATTAGAGGATCTAACTCTACTAATAAATTTTCATTTACTAATGTTGTTAATTCAGGCCCTCTTACAAAGGCAACATCAATCGGATTTTCTTTAATAATATTAATCATTGCATTGATGGGATCATTAATTTTCTTCTCATCTTTACTTATTATTGTGTTTAGATCAAGAATGTTGATTTTTACATTAGGGTGAACTAGCTGATATGGTTCAATCCAATTTTGCCGTACTTGTTGCGAATCCTCTGCTAAAACTGTAAGTTGAATATTTTTATCTTCTTTAGAGGTAGTTTGACAACCGCTAGTCAAAAATACTGTACAAAATAAGACAGTTAGCCCAAGCGCAATGTTTTTCATCTTTGAGTTCACACCTTTATATTTTTTCGAAATTATTAATGGAAAGGGAGATTGATTCACTCAATCCCCCTTTCGTGTGTGGTGAATTATCTATTTAATTAAAAACTTAACCCTGGGGATCGTGTGAAGTCCAAGAGTTGCCTGCTTTTTGAGGGAAATCGGATTCAACATTATAATAATGATCATCCCCATACCAGTGGGTTACTGTATAGTTACCTACATAACCAGTCAGATACTGGTACCCAAAAAAGTAAATTTTCTCACCTGAAGTAAGCGTGTATGTAAGAGTTTTAGTCCAAGTATCCGTATCTACCCATTGCACGTTCGTTGCATAAGAAAATGAACTTTTAAAAGAAGCAGTGGCTGTAATACTAACAGTAGTAGTACTTGTTACTGTTCCCGCTAGTGAAACTGTTAGATTTCCACAACCTACACAGTTAGAATCACTATCCAACAAATGGTAGGCAGTTGCGATGTTGTACGTTGTTTTAGTGTTTTGATAAGAATCTGCAAATGCAGATGACGCCATGCTAAGCATTAAGATTAATGCAAAAGCCATTGAATAGATTTTTTTCATTTTTTACTATTCCTCCCATTTTTTCACCACACAAAAAAATTAAACCACAGTTCCGTATTACAGTAAATACTTCATATGTAAAAATATGTAATTTATATGTTACTTAAAATCATAATTATTAGCATTGTCTTGGAGCTCACATTTAGCTTCTTATTTATATTTTGTAAATGAGTTCTAACCGTATTCTTGCTTATTGTGAGTACACTGGCAATTTCTTTGTAATTATAATCATCTACTACCCAGTGAAGTAAAACTTCTTTCTCTCTTTCTGTTAGATCATTTATTTTGAGTAGATTTGTCCTTAACACTGCATTTCTTTTTGTAAGATGCGGTTCTATCATAATAACCTCCCCTTTTTCGCTGCAGAGATTCCCTTTTTATGGCATTTATTATTTAACCACACTTTTCTTTATGCAGTAAATACTTCATTTCACAAAATATATATTAAATGTATTTTATTGTATTTTATATACGTGGTTTTTTTGATGTTCATCACAAAGAAGCTAAAATCGACAAAAAGACCGACCCATTCGCTTGATAGGCGAAATGGAATCGATCTTTATAGATAAGTCCAATATACAAACTTAGTAAGCCTTAGGTACCTCAACTTTATTCGTGATGCCGTCTTCCGTGAAGTAGATATGCGTGTCGAAGCCTTGGTCATCCATGAAATAGGACACGTATTTCGGCTCGCCGTGCTTGATCGGCACGAGGAGCGTCGCGATCCGGTGGCTGCGCGCCGGCTTGGTGGTTGCCTTCAGGTGCCAATGCTGCGGCAAGCCTTCGATTTCGACCGGATCAACATCCGCGAAGCCTTGATGCTGCGTCAGCTCCAGTTCACCGGAGGAGCAGTACACGAAGCGACCGTCCATGTCCGCTTTGCGGCCCTGGACTTTGAAGGTCTGTCCGTTCAGCTTCATCTCGTACAGGGTCTGGAACAGCCAATCGACGGAGCCTGCCTGCGACAGGTCGATATGATCGACAACCACAACATACGTGCCAAAGAAGTACAATTCGCGCACATAGCGCTCTAGATATGGCACGTTCTCCAGATATGCCGCCGTGCCGTTGCTGCGGGAGTATCCGTAGCCCTTGCGCTGCTCGGCCACTTCGACGAAGCCGCTGGCAGCCATGTTCAGCACTTTATTTTTCTCGGCGTACTGCCCCCGCCCGTCAATCAAAATGTTGTTCGTCGAACGCGTCTGCCGACGCCAGTTCATATGCATCGTGCTGTTGAACGCCACGTAATAGCCGCTTTCTATGGCCAATGGTTCGCCATAGGCGTGCAGCAGGAAGCCGTTTTGGTCGCCATGGCTATGGCTGACGGAGCCGTATTTGCTGCTCTTCGTCAGCAGCATGATATGTCGCTCCGGATCGGCCATTTGCGAATGGAAGGCGACCCAGCCGATGTCGCGGAACCATTTGACCGACTCAATATTGGCGTCAGTCGGCTCTATCGCCTCCACCTGCGGATAATCGTGACGGTAGACCATCTCGTCAAAACGGAAATCCCACCAGCCGTAATTGTAGAATTTCATCTCGGAATCGGTATCCGTCTCGCGCACCCGCTCGAAATACCATTGGTACAACCCATTGTCGGTAACGCCAGCAAATTGACGAATGTTGAAGCCCGTCTTCAAGCTCACCGGATCACCAAGCGTGGATTGATCCCCGAAGCTGGCGCGGAGAGTGTCCGGGCTGAACGTATACAGCGGGAAATCGCCGGTTTTCGCAAAAAATGGTCTTTGATAAAAATTAATGCCCGTATATTTCTTCAGCAAATTCATCGCTTCCGTGACAAAGGCCATCCCGGTCGTCCAATACATCGGACCTTCCGCCCAGCCGCCATCCGGTCCGCCCCACGGCGAATATAAGCACGCATAGTATTCAAGGGTGTAGTCGAGCCACTCGCGGACTTCCGGCTCCTCCTCCAATAAAGCGATGCAGCTGGGAACGAGAACACTGGATAGCGAACGAACGGCATGACTGTCGAACGGCACATGATGGATTTTGGAATGTTCGATCACATGCTGGCTAATTTGGCGTGTGCGAGCCAGCAAAACCCCGCGCACCTGCACACGCTCCTCCTCAGACAACTCCGCATAAAGCCAATCGTAACCCCACGCGATAGCACCCGTCATACGGAAGGAAGCTTCATCATTGTAGTCACGGCTGGTCGTGCCGTCCATATTCCAAGAAATGGCGTGGAGCAGCCAAGTTTTGGCCTGATCCAAGAGGGCAGCATCTTCGGTTAAAGTACCCGCCACTGCAAGGTGACGAATCGCATAAAGCACTTCTTGCGTATCCATGTACATTTGACGCCAAAGCTTAGCAACTCGTTTGTTGCCGGGGTATGGCAACGGCTCAGCAATCAGCTCCCGATCTATCCAAGGCCGAACCGACTTTTCATAAAAAACATCAAATCCGCAATAACTCGGATCTACCGCTAATTGACGACGAAAATCTTCGATTTCGGCAGTTTGCAGCCATAATCTAGGATGCTGCACTGTTGCTTCCGCGTAGCGGCGGTGGCGGCTGGGCAGCGGAGTCTCCGGCAAATCTGCCGGGACCTCAAAGCGTCGCACTTGGCTCCATGCCGTATGCGAATCCTGCTCTTGAAGCAAAGCATACCGCCAGAAGTAGGTCCCCGGCTGCAGCGCTTCATCGGGCGTGTATAAGTTATAAGGAATCGGCTGTATAGTCTGCGTATCTTCCTGTGAGAAAGCAGGCGTTGACGAAATTTGCAGCACATAGCGATCCTGCTCCAATTGTGCAGGAATCCACGTAAAGCGAGGTGGGTTTTCCAGCAAAATCGTTTGCTCATTCGGTTCGTATTGTACAGTCAACACGCCGCTCTGCGGTTCGTATAAGGGCGACAATAAGGTCATATCCATTCTCCTCCCGGGTGATGATCTCTATGTGAAAAGCAGTCCGTCTTCACTTGTTAATTGCATACGTACAGGACTGACTGAATGATCAGGAACCGTGACCACCAACTCATTGGCGGAATGTTTTGTCAACTCCGCACGGCTGCCTGAACGGTAGATATGAATAAAGTCCGCGCGTCGATCCTGACGACGATGCAGCATAGCCGTAAGCGGCTTGCTCGGGTCGATTGCATCTCCCGGTGTTTGCACAGCTAGAAGCTCATCGCCCGGCTGTACAAATACCGTGTGAAACACGGTTGCCTGAGTTGCCAGCATGTAGGAGGCGTGAAGGTGAGTATCATGAAGGAATCGACCCAGAATCTTGTCGTCTTGATCTCTCTCCCGAGCCTGCAATGGCGCATTCGTTTCAACAACAGGATGCATCCACCACTCAATGCTTCGGGGCTCTTCGCCAGCAAGCTCAACCTGATACCAGTCCAGCAGCCAATCTTCCGTCAAAAGCAAATGCCGATTCAACGTGCAGCCCTCGTAACCGTCCGTTGACTGCAACCACGCGTATACGGAGGATTCGGTTGCTTCATAACGGACACAGCGCCCTTCATGCGGCGCTTGGGAGAGGCCATCCAGCGACACGGTATTGTGGCTGGCGGTTTCGACAAACCACGATTTGCGCATCGATGAGCCGTAAGGCACCATCCCCAAATCGGGCGTCAAGGTCTGCGCGTTGTGCATCAACGTCAGATGCAGCTTGTCGTAGTGGCCGTGGGAACCGCCGTGCTCGCCGAAATCAGCGAGGAACGACAGCGGGTTCCCCGCTACACGGCCAAGCACGAAGCCGGAGTCCGGCCAGAGCCGCGCCGGCCGCGGGCCGGGCGAAGTAACGCCGGCGGCTGCGCCGGAGCCGTAGAGCAGCGCTTCGAGCTGCTCGCCGCCGGCCGCGCCCAGCTGCCGGTACGCTTCGCGCAGCACCGGCGCGAGGCCGGCGATGCCGTAGATCGCGAGCCCCTGCTCCGCGATCTCGGCGATCTCGCGCGCGTAGGGTTCGCGCGCGAGCGGCCCGTCGTGCAGCGCGGGCAGAGCGCCTTGGTCGTCGGCCAGATCGGCCAAGACCTCGAGCATGCCGCGCATGGACTGCCCCTCTGCGCCGGTCGTGGCGTAGAGATCGATGCCGAACCGCTGCGCCATCTCCGCAGAGATCAAGTACGCCCGAAGCACGAAAACGTGATAGTACGTGCTTCCCTCGAACTCCATCTGATCGGGTTTCACGCCGATCGATAGATGATGCTTGAAGCCGCCTTGGCCTTCAATCAGGGCTTCGAGCGCCGCTTGCTCCCCGCGAGCAGCGTAGACGCAAGACAATGACGCGTTCAGCCAAGCGGTGTAATTGTTCTCCGCATTGTTCCGCTCATGGATAAGGATGTGCCGGTATTCTTCCATGCTGCCCGCGAGCAGGCCTAAGAACGCGTCGATTGCCGCTTGCTCTGCCACCGCGAACGCAACCCCCTCATCGCGCAGCAATAAGTACGCGCGAATCAGCGTCGTAGACCAGATCGCTTCCGTTAGCGCCTGGTGAAAAGCGCGCCCCTTCAGCATCCAGCTTTGCGCCTCCGGATGCACGGGGTAGAGCGGGAACTGCTCGGCGTATTCGACGAGCAGTCTTTTGCTGAGCGACGCATAAGATACTTCGCCTAGCGCCGCATAAACAGCAGCCGCCTGCAAAGCGACGCGAGCCAAAGACTGGTGCTTGAACACGAGCCAAGCACCGTGATATTCCTCACCTTCAATGACGCAGCCATGCGGACAGTGAAAGTCAGCTGCATCTACTTGCATCGAATCGAACGTCAGTTCGGTATGATGATGTGGACAAACATACTGGTGCCACCATCCCCCAGGTTCTTTGGGAATCGAGAGGCTGCCTGCTTGCAGCAGCCCGTCGATTTCCTCTTTTAATTGTTGTGCTATACGGCCTGCCCAAGTCAGATTCTCCAGCTTTTCGCTTAGCCTCAGCACCGTACTCATCGCATCATCATCCCGCCGTTGATTTCAATCGTCTCACCCGTAACATAGGCAGCCAGATCGGAAGCCAAATAAAGCACTGCGCCTGCCACATCATCCGGTGTTCCTTCCCGCTGCAGTGGAATTCCGTTGATCGTAGCTTGACGAGCCGTATCCGTTGTAAATGTGGCATGAAACATTGTATTGCCGATGAAACCAGGGGAGACGTTGTTAACTGTAATTCCGCTGGCTGCTACTTCTTTCGCCAGTCCTTTGGAGAAAGTCAGTACGGCTGCTTTGCTTGCTGCATAGATGCTTGAACCCGGTCCGCCGCCGTTGTGTGCTGCTACGGATGTCATGTTGATGATGCGGCCGCCGCCTTTGGCTTTCATGCCAGCGAGCACCCTTTTGGACATAAACACGGTACTTTTCAAATTCACGTCCATAATGCGGTCATACATCTCTTCGAACATCTCTGCATTCTGTACGCGCTGCACGAGGTGACCTGCATTGTTGACCAGAATATCAATCGTACCGCCGAGCGCCTGCTCCACTTCATGAACAAGTCGATCGATTTGCTCCAAGTTCGTCACATCCGCCTGCACTAGCACAGCCTCGCCGCCTGCTGCCTGAATTTCCGCTACAACTTCCTGCCCCTGCGCAACGTTGTTTAAACAATTCACCCCAACTTTAGCGCCATTGCTTGCCAAGCCCAATGCGATAGCGCGACCGATTCCTGCGTTAGATCCTGTTACAAGCGCAATCTTGCCCGTTAAATTGATGTTCATATGATTTCCTCCATTTGTTTGTGTAGTTTGGTGTTGGTTGATGGTTGATGGTGTTGGTGTTGGTGTTGGTGTTGGTGTTGGTGTTGGTGTTGGTGTTGGTGTTGGTGTTGGTGTTGGTGTTGGTGTTGGTGTTGATGTTGGTATTGATGTTGGTATTGGTATTGGTGTTGGTGTTGGTATTGATGTTGGTATTGGTATTGGTATTGATTTTGGTGTTGGCATTTGTATTGGTATTTGTACTGGTATTTGTATTGGTATTTTTATTTTTATTAGTGTGATATTGATGTTGGCATTGGTATTAGTGTGATCTTGATCTTGATGGTAGTAGTAGTCCTACTAGTTCCCATCCAGTATTGAAGCGACATAAGAGCCTCCAGAGACTTCTATCTCACTTTTTCCAGCTAGTTTCGCTTAAATAAGAGCCTTTGAAGACTGCTATTCCCGCAAAATGAGGCTATTCGGCCAAGTTATATTCAAATAAGAGTCCTTAACAGCTTCTATTTCCGAATTGATCGCATATTGGGTTCGTTTAAGAGCCTCCAGAGGCTCTTATTCACCCGCAAGGATGCCCGCCTAGCGCCGACTCAGCCCCGAATGCGAGGCCGCGCGGTCTCCGGCATGGTCATCGTCAAGCGGGTCCCTTGGCCCCACTCGCTGTCCACGGAGAGACCAAAGGCTTCGCCGAACACCATTTGAATCCGGCGATGGACATTCATCAGCCCGATGCCTCCGCGCTGCGAACTGCCTTCCCCTTGGGCCTCCTCGGGTTCAGCCAAACGATTCTGCTCCAGCTTCTGGCGCAGCTCAGCCAGTCGTTCCGGCTTCATACCGATGCCGTTATCTTCGACGAAGACTTGGAACAAGCCGTCTTCTTTGCGAGCATCGATGCGAATGATATGGTGCGTCTCTACACCGTCAGGGAAAGCATGCTGGAAAATGTTCTCGATCAGCGGCTGCAAGGTCAGCCGGACCATCTTCTCGAGCAGCAGACTAGGCGGAATCGCTACTTCAATCTCGAATTCTTTGCCTGTCCGGTGCTGCAAAACAATCATATAATTACGCACATGATTCAATTCATTCGCGACGGTTATTTCTTCTAAGTTGGTCTGCACGGAATAGCGAAGCATGAAGGCCATGGCCTCCACCATCTCCGTAATTTCACTGGAATCCTGCACAATCGCGTAGCAATTAATCGTTTCCAAGGTGTTATACAGGAAGTGCGGATTGATCTGCAATTGCAGCGACTGAAATTCAGCCCGCTGTCTCTCCAGTTTCGTTTCGCCTAGCTCCAGCGCATTCTTCTGCTGCTCAAGCTCGGCTTCGTAGACACGCTCAATCATATCTGAAAGGCGCGTTACCATCAGGTTATAGCTGTGAATGAGTCCGCCAATTTCATCGGTCCGGCCAATCTCCTCAATGTACTGCCAGTTCCCCTTCTCCGTCTCCCGCATACTCTCTTTCAACCCCCGAATAGGGGCGATAATGGAGCGACCGAAGCGATACGCCAGCCAAAGGGCTATTGTCAATGTCACCAGCCCGACGATAATAGTCGTTGTTCGGATCGTATCCGCAGGGCGGCGCAGCTCTTTTACAGGCATAGAAGCCACAAGATTCCAATCGGAGTAAGCCGATTTCCGCGACACAAACATACGTTCTTCCCCGTTGTATTTATGAATGAATGTCTGATTCCCGCTAGCCAGAATCAAAGATGACAGCTCATCTTGGGGCTTGCGCTGCCCCATTGCCGGCGGATAAATATAGTTCCCCGTATCGTCCACGATGAAGAAAAAGCCTTCCTTGCCCAAGCTGACACGGTCCCACGTTTTGGCCAGCTCCGCGAGCTTAATCTCAATAGCGGCAACGCCGCGATTCTCATCTCCATAGGAAGGGCCCCGCACTTTACGAGCCATCGTGACAACAGAGCCCTGATCGACAGGACGAATGCTCATGTTGAGCAGCGCGATTTTGCCGTCGCCCGCAATTTTCATCAGGTTATCGTATTGCTCCTGCACGAGCACAGGGTCGAAGTTGAGCAGGTTCTGATTCTCATAAATAACGGAGCGTCCATGCTGACCAACGACATAAATCATGTTCAACTGTTTATACAAAGTAACGACGGACTGCACCGACGCCTCGGCAAATTTCTTGATTTTATCGGAGTACACATAATATTCATAAGCATCATCCGGCTTCATTTCCATAAAAGACCGCACATCGGAGTTGGACGAAACCGTGTTGCTTAACAGCTCATAAGCCTGCAAATAACTATCTGTCTGGTAACTCGCGCTATCGATCATTTGCTCCATATATTGCTTCACCTGACCATCAAGCGCCTTGGACGATTGGATATAGGAGAAAGCGCCGACAGACAGTAGCGACAAGACGATCACAATGAGAAAATATGAGTAAATTTGACCTGAAAGCGTTCTTTTTCTCATGTACGAATGCCCATTTGTTGACGGTATTCCGAAGGGAGGCAGCCTTCATACTTCTTGAATGTCTTCGTAAAATGGGGATGGTCGGCATACCCGACCTCACCGGAAATATCCGTAATGCGCCACTGCGGCTGTTCCAGCAGCTTCTTCGCTTTCTCCATCCGCCTTCTGGTACGGTACTGCACGAACGTCTCTTGTGTGCTTTGTTTGAACAATTGACTGAAATAGGAGGGATTGAGCCCGATGAAATCAGCCACTTCCTCTAACGAAACTTCCTCTGCGAGGTGGGTTTCAATGTACTGCTTAGCCTCCTCTACCGGGTCCTTCAACTTGCCCTTGCGCTTCGCGCGGAGTTCTCCCAGATGTCCATGAACCGCCGCTGTGAACCGGCACCAAGCTTCCTGCTCATCTGCTGCGCCTGTCAGCTCCAATTCCCCCTGCATGAGGTACACATCGCGTACATTCAATCTTTGGTGTAAAAGGGTATGAATCTCTTGCAAAATATCAATCACACGATTGAGCTTGAGTTTATACGCCTGCAACTCATCCAGGATTTCGCTGATTAAGCCCTTCAGTTCAGCTTCTTGCAGCATCCAGACGGCATGCTCCATGCGACTTGCCCACTGTTCCAGCTTCGTGACCGCCACGAAGGTCTCTGAACTGACCTTGGTTTTGGTGCGAATCAGCTTCTCCAGCACGTTTTGGAAGCCTTTGATATTAACGGGTTTCAGTAAATACTCTTTAACCCCATATGAAACGCATTTCTGGGCATATTCGAAATCCCCGTACCCGGAGATGACCACCACTTGGATATCTGCATCCATCTCGGCGACCCGAGCGCACAGCTCAAGTCCATCCATCTTAGGCATGCGAATATCGGTGAACAGGAAGTCAGGTCGTTCCTCCCCAATCCGCTGCAGCGCGACTACGCCATTCTCAGCCGTTCGCAGGCTTTCAATCGGCAGTTCCGATTGTTCCACGAGCTTTTGCAATCCTTTGCGTATCATCGGTTCGTCATCGACAATGAGTATGCGGTACATGAGGAGGTCTCCCTTCTTACCCTTATGAAATGCCCGCTCCCCACGTGCACAGCACGTGAGGAGACGGTCATGCCCAGTTGCTGAGCTTATTTACGCGGCATCGACACCGTCGTACCGGAATCTTTACTATTGAATTTCTCCGTGGCTTCCTTGATAACATCGTTGCCACCTTTGGATTTCCACTCTTCCAATACTTTCGGCCAATCGGAAATCGGTTCTTTGCCATACACCATTTTGACCATGTGCTGCAAAATAACCGGAGGCGCTTGATCGGAAAGCGGTGAAATATCCACGTTTTTCATTAATGAATCCAGACGCGGCTCGAAGCTGATGCCGTCGCGGCCTTCATTTTTCAGTGTTGTATCATAGATGTTCATTAATTTCTTGCCTTCATCCGTCAAACCAAGTGTGCCTTTATTATAAGTCGTATCTTGCACCAGCCACAAGAAGGACTGACGATAACGCTCTTCATCGACGCCCGCGCTGTCTGTAGGGGATTTGTAGTCGATTTTGCCATCTACCGTTTTGTAGGTGTCGCCTTCGATCCCGAACGTGAAGAATTTCTCAGCTTCATCCGACATCATCCAATCGAAGAACTTGATGATTTGTCCGGCATTTTTCACATTTTTATTGATGAAATAAGTCCGTGGCGCTGCGCCGTACAAGTAGTGACCGCCTTTGCCATCCGGGCCTGTTGGTGAAGGAATGATTTCAATATCGCCTGTTGGTACCGTTGTTTTCAGTTGTGTTTCCCATTGCAGCATTTCATTCGCGTTCATGGACCACATGCCCGCTTTGCCGGCAAGGATTGTGTTCTTAAACACCGTCGCGTTGATCGTTGCGAATTCTTTGTTGATCAAGCCTTCGTCAAACATCGTTTTGTACGTTTGCAGCGCTTTCGTCATATTCTCAGTGTCAAAAAATTTCGGCAAAATTTGCTCGCCTTGCTTCTCAAACATCGACAAGTACGGATACACATCATATGCGCCGAAGAAGGAATCGGCATATTTGAAGTTCTCGCGACCCATGTACGGGTTCTCTACGCCCATTTCCTTGAACTTGCGGAGTACGTTCATGTACTCATCAACCGTTTTCGGAACGCCTAGACCGGCTTTATCCAGCAAATCCTTGCGCACGAAGATCGCGCGGCGGGACGGGTTGGACAAGTACTCCGGAATTGCGAAGATTTTACCTTGATACGTCACGCTGTCCCAAGCATCTTTGGGAATTTTTTTCAGCAAATTCGGGCCGTATTGCTTGAGTAAATCATCCAATGGCATGAACACGCCGGCTTTCACGGAACCAGCCATCTCCTTGCCGTTCACTCCGCCACTGCCCTGAACAACATCCGGAATATCGTTCGTTGCGAACATTTGGATCATTTTTTGCTCATATTCTTTGTGCGGAACCAGCACAATATTCATATCGGAATTCGTGATCTCTTCAACCTTCTTCACCCATTTATCTTGATTAATATCAGGTGATTTCTCGACATGCCCGAAAGCCAGGGTACGCAGAGAGATGGAGAATTTCGTTTTCTCAGCAGGCTTCGTGCTCGCCGCACCAGCCGTTGCGCCAGCAGCGTTTGTTGAACTCGGTTGCTCCGAAGTTTTGGACGAACAAGCAACCAGCATGCTGCCCATTAAAACAGCCGCCATCGTAGTCGGAATCCATTTTTTCATGTATGCCCCTCTTTTCTTTTCGCAAATTGATAGACATCTTTCACACCTTCATTGTAAAAGCGTTTACAAATTGCCGATATGGAATGCCTTTAGTTCGATTTGTCTTTTTTTTAGAATCCTGTTAAATAAGGAGATTTCATGCAGAATTAAACAGCTTCAATAGAAATTTCGTCGACGTTATAGGTATATCCTACCCCCGTGAAACGCTTTCAACAATGGAATGGCTTTTCACTTGCTTGTGTTTTTTTTAGGTTGGGCTCGTTAAGGCTTGTCAAATAAAAAGGATACCAACATAATGAAATAAATAATAGTTGGAGGTTTGGAAATGACCAACTTACAGGCAACTAAGGAAGAATGGCAGCAGCTTTTTGAAGTAACAAATCAATTTAAAAAACAGGCCCCTTGGGATTGGATGGAGGATGATGATTACTTTCTGATAACCGATCCTGAGAGCGGCGAGTTTGGTTGTTGTGTTGTCTTGGGGGCGGGCAGGATCAATTATGGGCTAAATGTTTATATAGGTCCCAAAGCACGACAATTCCTGCAGGAATTGAGCGGCGTTAATGATCAGTTGGATGATGATCAGATTGAATTGGCTTATTCGATGAGAGCCATCACCGTTGGTTTTGAGAACCGCGATCAGTTGGACAAAGATGATCTCCAATTAATCCGTGACCTTGGTTATAAATTTCGCGGTGCTCAGGCTTGGCCGCAATTCCGCAGCTTTGAACCCGGCTTCCTACCCGCGCAGCCTAATGGTCGAGAAGTGAGATTTCTAATAGCTGCCCTAGAGCAAACCATGCTTGTAGCAGATCGGTTCCGAGAGAATCCTGAATTGTACTTTGAACATGACCAAACGGATGAAGGGACTGGTGAACAACGTCTGCATCGCATCCCGAAGGTCATGAGCTCCAGTGTTACTTGGTCAGATACTTGGCTTCCTTGGCTGGAAGAGGGGGAATTTCTAACCCCATATGTATATCCAAACGAACTGCAACTTCGCCAATTAGGTAAAAGTTTGAAGAAATCAGCAGAGATCTGGCATTCCGACTTTCGATACATTTCCCAAGCATTCGGCGAAAAGGATGAACGAGGAAGCTATCCTCGATTGAGTCTATGGATGAGCGCTTCAACTGGTCTTGTGATGGCTGGCGGATTGGCGGATAACCATAATTTCATTCAAGCATATGTGGAACAGCTGCTCAATTTGCTCAAGGAGTCTGACCATAAGCCAGCTTCCATACAAGTAAGCTCCAAGAAAGCATATCTCGCTTTAAAGGACACTACTGATAAGCTAGGCATTACATTGAAATTCAATTTCAATTTGCCTGAGCTTTACATGGCTTTCGAAGAGATTGAAGATTCTTTATAGAAAATATAACTTCTACTTATGTGAAAAATTGCTTCGCCGCCCTGAGAGATCCGCCTCTTGTTAGCGACAAAACCTAGTAAGAGGAACTCTAGGGCGCTATTTTGGCAAATGGCAGGGAAGCGAGGGTCATAGCGGAACTACAGGGTCTTATTTCCACGAAAAGCGCTGAATTTCCCACGAAAAAGCAAAATAGCGTACTGTAGTTCCCTCAACCTCGCTATAATGCCACTTTTGGCTAGAATAGCGCCCTCTAGTTCCCATACCTCCGAGCTCACCCCAAAACATATAAACTCTAATATTTCTATTAAGGCAGCCCCCTTAAATCCACCCAAAAACTTATACTTTCTATGCGAAAAACCTAGCCTGCGGCTAGGTTTCATAACTTTTAGTGCTCGGGGGTGTGAGAGCGTACTATCTGATGCACTTCCTCCCCCACTTGGCTCATGAACGAACAATAAGCACTATCCCCTAGCTTATATCTCCAAAACAGCAGCAATTCGAACAAATAAGCACGTTCAGCTACCTTATTCGCAGCGCATAGAACCCCTTCATCATGATGGGGCCCAAAGAGGAATTTAAAGTAAGCTTCGCTCGCCCCAAACCCAAAATCATAAATTCTTTCAAAAATAAGGAACCATCCCCACAAGGACAGTTCCTTCTTCGCCTTAAGACTTAACCGAACCCACCATCATCCCTTTGACAAAATGACGCTGCAAAAACGGGTAGATCAGAATAATTGGAATTGTGGCAATGATAATTGTCGCCATTTTGATCCCTTCCGGATCCATGTGAGCCAGCCCGCTGAACTGCGAAGAGTTCGGGTCGATGCTGATGTCCTCTGAAGCGATCAACTGACGCAGCTTCACCTGAAGCGGCCACAGCGCCGGTTTGTTAATATAGTATAACGCACTTTGATACGTATTCCAGTGGCCCACAGCATAGAAAATCCCCAAGGAAGCCATAACCGGTTTAGACAACGGCAGGACAATGCTCCAGATCATGCGCAGCTCCGAGCAGCCATCCATACGCCCAGAGTCAATCAGTTCACTCGGAATTTGCAGGAAGAACGAACGCATCACGAAGAAGTTAAAGGCACTGATAGCTCCCGGAAGCAGCAGAGCCCACAGGGAATTCGTCAGGTGCAAATTTTTCATCAAAATAAAGTTGGGAATCAGTGGCGCACTGAAAACCATTGTGATCAGCACCATGATGACAATCGCGTTGCGGCCCGCATATTCAGGGCGAGAAACCGGATAAGCCAGCGATGCTGTAGCAATCAAGTTAATCAGCGTACCTACAATTGTAATGTAGACCGTAACTCCAAAAGACCGCCATATCGCCGCGTCACTGAACACATATTGATAGTTAATCGACGTAAATTCTACAGGAAAAAACAGGACTTTCCCCGTTACAATGGCTTCCGACGAACTAAAGGATTGAGCCAGCACGTTTAAGAACGGCAGGAGCATCGCTAGCGATAAGAGTGTCAGAAAAAGCACATTAAAAACATTAAACGTTTGCCAGCCGGCAGTCGGCTTGCGATTCATAGCGTTCACCTCCGTCTTAGTACAGGCTTTCCCCGGTTGTTTTTTTACTCATAACATTTCCGATGACGATGAGCATGACCCCAACGAGAGCTTTAAATAAGCCAATCGCCGTTGTATAGCTGAACTGTTGATTCAATAACCCAGCGGTATAAATATACGTATCTAGAATTTCGCCATTTTCTTTATTCAAAGGGTTCAAGAACACGTAAACACGTTCAAAACCGAAATCCAGGAACTTCCCGATATGCAGCAAGAACAAAATCATGATCGTTGGCAGCAGCGATGGCAGCGTGATGGAAATGGTTTGTCTCCAGCGGTTGGCGCCATCCACCTCAGAAGCCTCGTATAAATCGGGATTAATCCCTGCTAATGCGGCCAAATAAATGATCGTCCCGTAACCGGAGTCTCGCCAAATCCCCGACGTAATCAGTACCGTACGAATCCACGACTCTTCACCCAAGAAGTACACAGGATCGAAACCAAGCAGCGTAATGAAATGATTCACAGCCCCCGTAGACGGAGAAAGAATACCTATTGCGATACCGCTTACAATAACCCACGATAGGAAGTGAGGCATGTACACCACCGTTTGCAGAATGCGCTTGTAGAGGACGACTCTTAGTTCATTCAGCAGCAAAGCCAGAACAATAGGTGCCGGGAAAGCCAGCACGAGATCATAGATCCCAATCAGCATCGTATTCTTCAAAATTTTCAGGAAATCGTAATGGGCAAACATCCGGGCAAAATGCTCAAAACCAACCCACTTGCTCCCGGTAAAACCATCAAAAATGTTATAATCCTGGAAAGCAATGACCGACCCCAGCAACGGCACATATTTGAAAATAATAAAATACAAAATACCCGGCAACGAAATGAGATATAACGCCTTATACTTCCAAAGCTTTCGTAGAAAGCCTTTACCCTTGCTGACCTGTGCGCCTTGTCTCACTTGCTTCACAGCTTGTGCGTTGACCGCCATTCTCTGGCCCCCCTCACTTTATTCTCGTCGATGTTATAGTTCTATCCTACCTTTATAAAGCGCTTCCAACAATGGAATGCCTTTTCACTGACTTGTGTTTTTTTTAGGTAAAAAAGAGGGAGGGAAGCCTTTTCTTCCTGCGCAAATAAGGCCTTCCCCTACTAACGGGAAAGCCTTATTCTCTTCGTCATACTAGCAAAATCTTGAGGATCTTCAGGATCCGGCTCGCTGTAAGATTCCTTGCAAAATAACCTCTAACCCCCAGCGAAATCTATCTTCTCCCCCGGAAAGCATCTCCTCTTTCAAGCTGGCAGTTACGGGATAGCGCTCGGCATCTAACGACTGATAAAACGCAGCTATCGAAGTCAGCGTTGTACCGTTCTGATCCCTAGAAGATTGCTCGAATGCGACAGAAGCGGCGTAAAAGAGAAACAAATCACTCCCCCACGCGGCAGCGGTGGAATGAATGCCGGCTCTATTCAAGAGCTGCAGAATACACTCGGTAATTGCCAAGGAGTTCGGGCCAACGGAAATCGTCGTTTGCACAAGTGCAGCCAGGCCTGGGAACTGATAAAGTACGTCCAAGTACGATTTCAGAAAATCAAAGAGCTCCTTTTTCCAATCTTCCGCATGCACATCTGGCAGTAGGACCTCTTCTAAACCAAGATCCAACACATATGCATTCAATTCTTGAAGATTGGTTACATACACATAGAGGGACGAAGGGCCTGTGTCCAGCACTTTAGCGATTTTACGCATGCTTAGCCCGGATGAGCCTTCCTTCCTCAGCAACTCTAATGCCGTCTTTACAATAACTTCTTGACTCAACGGCGCTTTGGCGGGTCGTGAGCGGCGACTAACAATCGTTCGATTTGTAGTATTCATATTGTTATTTATAGCATACTAGCTGCTCCTGCTGCTAGCGATAACGCTGTTTTTCAGCGTTAACTTCGCCATTTGGCTACTTGGTGGGGCGATTTCCTGCTGAGAGGTTGTTTTTCAGCGTTAACATGCTGCTTTTTCTCCACACTCCGACCTTAACGCTGTTTTTCAGCGTTAACTTCGCCTTTAGGCTACTTGGTGGGGCGATTTCCTGTTGAGAGGTTGTTTTTCAACGTTAACGTACTACTTTTTCTCCACACTCCGACCTTAACGCTGTTTTTCAGCGTTAACTTCGCCTTTAGGCTACTTCGTGGGGCGATTTCGTGCTGAGAGGTGGTTTTTCAGCGTTAACGGGCTGCTTTTCCTCCACACTTCGACCTTAACGCTGTTTTTCAGCGTTAAGACGCTAGAAAAAAGACGAGGCTGTCTCAGGTGGAAAACCTGGAGATCAGCCTCGCCTGTGTTCCTAGCTGTCATGCCTAAAATAACAGTGATTGCCCTATCGAATTTGCACAGTTCCGTTCCCTTCTGGGACAGTCCCGAAGTCCAAAGCCATACTAAGCTGAATTGCTCTCCACGGACAGCTTCTTCAAGGCTCTACGCTTCGCCCGAAGCGCCTCAGGCATCGCCAGCAAAGCTGGCAGCAGCATCGGCAGCAGGATGAAGCAAAGCAAGACAAGACCAACAATCACCGCGACGGCCAGCTCGATCAGCAAGACCAGGCCAGAGGGCACGAGCGTTGCGAACGTTCCGCCCAAGATGATCATCGCCGAGATGACGACGCCACCGATGTGCTTGGAGGCCTGCACAATGGCCTTCGTTGGCGACATATCACCAAGCTCTTTGTACCGCATCATCAGGAAGATGCTGTAATCGACACCAACCGCGATGATGATGATGAAGGAGAAGAACGGCACGAAGGAAGAAACGCCGTCAGCCCCGATAATTTTCTCCGTTACAATATTCGTAACAGTCATAGCCGCGTAATAAGAAGCAAGCAGCGACAGAATGATGTACACAGCTGGCCAGAAAGATCGAATCACAAACAGCAAGACGATGAATACACCGATAACCACGATGATCGCTGTGCTGTTGAACGATTTAAGCTGTGCTTTGTTCGTGTCGTACGTCGTGGAGCTCGGACCGGAGGCTCCCGCCTTCGCGTTCTCAAGCACACTTCCTTTCAAACCAGCGGAAAGCTCGGTGTTGATACGTTCAATCGTGTCCATCGCCGCTGATGAATACGGATCATCTTTAAGAATCACGATCAGCTTCGTGATCTTGCGATCTTTGGACATGAAGCTGTCCAGCGACTTCGCGAAATCCGCACTCGTGAGCGCTTCTTTCGGGATGAAGAACGTCTTCGAGCTGTTCAGCTGTGTCAGGAACTGGCTCGTTTTGCCGAGCCCTTCAGACACGTCACCCAGTCCGTTGCCGCTCGCGCCGAGGCCGTCCTTCAGCTGGCTCATGCCGCCGGCCAGACCCGACAAGCCCTCGTTCAGCTTCTGCTGACCGTCCTTGACACTGCCAAGCGCTGCATTCAGCTTCGCCATGTTCGCGGCGATCTCGCGGCTGCCTGCGCTGCCTTGCACTAATCCCTTGGCCAGCTCAGCGGAGCCGCTCTGCAGGCCAGTCAAGCCCTCCGTCAGCTTCGCTTGCGCGCCGCTGATCTGCTCCAACCCTTTCGCAGCTTCAGCGAAAGAGCTATTCAGTTTGGCGGCATTCACGCCAAGCTCATGCAATCCGCCGCCCAGCTGGGCGAGGCCAGACTCCAGCCCTTCCCCCGTCTGCTTGAGCTTCACATAATCAGCGTCGGTCGTCAGCTGCGTGTATTTCCCGCCCAGCAGACTGATCAACCCGTTCATCCCGGTCAGCCCCTGCTGAATGGCCGGAACCTGCCCCTCGACCTGCGCATAGCCGTCCGTCAGCGCGGTATATCCTTGCTGCAGCTGCGTCAGCCCACTGCTGATCTTGGCTGTATTGGCATCAACTTGTGCCATGCCATCTTTCAAGCCTGTGATCCCCGCGTTCAAATCTCCGGCACCATCCGCACCTTGCGAGATCCCTTTGGCAACCTGATTCAGCGCCGTTGTGATCTGTACGTAGCCATCCTGCACTCTGCCAGTACCGGAGACAAGCTGATCCGTGCTGGAGAAATCCGGACTAACAAGCTTGCTCTCCATTTGGTTAATACCATCTTGGATTTGATTAACGCCTTTTTGTGAAGCGGTAATTCCCTCTGCTACCGTTGTCGTCTGCGTTGAAATATAGAAATTATCAATCGGCTTCGATTGCGGCTGGGTCACACTCGACACCTTATCTACGCCGGGAATGCTCTTCAATTTATCCGTTAATTTATCAATCGCAGCTAATCCGTCATTGTTGTTCAATTCTTTGTCATTCTCAATAACGACCATCGTCGGCAGCGCCTGGCCTCTGCTGAAATGATCCGCTACAAGGCTGAAACCTTTCGTAGAATCGTGGCCATTGCCTAATTCTTTCAACTGATCAAAGGACAATTTCTGATGATTGGAAAGAATAATCGGAATCATGACGATGACAATCAACAAGGTTGTAAGGACTGGACTTTTGACGGCAACACCCGTAAGTTTCGCCCAGAATTTACTTTCCTTATGTCCAGTTGCTGCTCCTTTGGAAGGCCAAAACAGCTTGTTGCCTAATGTTTTCATGAGAAACGGCGTTACCGTCCAAATTTCAAGCAATAGCACCGCGGTTCCGATAGCAACCACATTTCCCGATTTATAAATCCCAAAGTCCGAGAAAGTTAAACTCGCGAAAGCAATAAATACCGTTAGAATACTGTAAAAGATCGTTTTTCCAGCTGTCTTATAGGTGACAACAATGGCTTCGTCCACGGACAATCCGTGGGATAACTCTTCTTTGAAGCGATTGAACAGCAAGATGTTATAGTCGGTCCCAATCCCGAACAGGATCAGAATCAACAACATTTGCGTCACGCTAGTCACGGGGAAATCGAACTTATCAATTAACTGCGCAGCGATCCCCATGGAAACCAGGTAGGAGATCCCTACTGCAAGCAGCGATACAAGGGGAATAACTACCGAACGGAACATTATGACCAACACCGCTAAGATGAAAATAACCGTAAGCGCCGCGCTTTTTTCCACGCCGGATTCGGAAGCTTTGATGTAATCATCCTGGATGAAATCCTCACCTGATAAGTAGTACTGGACCTTCACATCTTTGAGCGCTTCATCAAATTGCTTGCCTATCTCCTCGACATGACGGCCTCTTTTATCCAGGCTAAAGCTTGCCATCAAAGTCGTTTGATCCTCAGAAATAAGGGAAGACTTCGCGTCCGGCAGGGAAAATGGATCGAGCAATTGATCGAACCCAAGCTCAGCTTGGTGCGCCTTCATATTGGCAATGCCCGACTCGATTCCTTTCATATCCGCTTCGGTCAGCTTATCAGGGTTATGGAATACGACAATATCACTCGTTCCTTCTACCCCATTCATCTTCTTCAAAATAGACGTTGCCACTTTGGATGGACTGTCTTTGGCCAGCGGGTCCTGACCTCTAAGGCCCAGAATGGCATTCACGTCTGGCTGAACTACCGTGAGAACTACGGTTAAGACCAACCATACGGCGAGAATGGTCCAGCGCCATTTAATAATTTGCTTCATGTCTTGCTTGCCTCCTTGCGGGATGATTTTAGTAAACAAGTGTTCATTATTAAGTCAAAAAAAATTAAGCCAGACTCGAAAGCTTAATTTTTTCAGAAATACCAGCAGAATATAGATATAACAGTTCATCAACCAACATCTTAATAGTATTGCTATCCTCATGGTCGCGCAGAATAAGGCTTACGCCCTCAATCAGGGTCTCAGCGAACATCTGAATCGTCGTTTGTTCATTAGGTAACACTTTCTCCAGAATTTGATACACCAGGGTAATCAGTTCCTGTTTCACAGGTTCAAATCGAGATCCTTCGCTCAAATTAAGAAGAATGGTCAACTCGATGCTCGATTCTTTGAAAAGCCGTAGGATCGTCGCGTCAACTTTGCGCAGTATATTCAAATGATCGGAAGCATCCTTGCAAAGCGTGCTTTCGACTTCGTCCTTAACTTCCAAGATGTACGTATTGAACTGCTCATAAATTGGATGAATCAACGCATGGAACAGATCATCTTTGCTCTCAAAATACCGATAAATGTTACCTGGCGTTATCCCAGCCGCATCTGCAATATGACGCATAGACGCTTTTAAGTATCCGTGTTTTTTGAACTCGGAAAGAGCTGCTTGGCGAATACTATTTTTCACATCATCTTTAAGCACCTGCATATAATAAACACCCGTTCACTTTTATTGGAATATGAGCATTATACCGCGCCCATCTCAGAGTTGCAACTTTGGCGCAAAAAAAAAGGAAGAACCTAGCTTTTGGCTAGGTTCTTATACGCACATCTTTTATTTAATCCACTGTTGGTTTCACTTTCAATACTTCTGGAGCAATGATTGGCTTCGTTCTGAAACGCTTCAAATCCTTGAATTGAATGAATTTCTTCGTTTCCTCGTTCCAAATTCGGAATTTCAACGATTCCAAGCTGGTCAGCAATGTGATTGTCTGTACCTTGCGCAGTTCTTCATTCTTGTTATGAACCTTCTCCAGATAATAATTCGGTACCCGCGGGCTCAAATGATGAATGTGGTGGAAACCGATGTTGCCGGTAATCCAGTGCAGTACACGCGGCAGCTTGTAGAAGGAACTGCCATGCATCGCAGCCTTGATGTAATCCCACTCGCCCTCATTCTCATAGTACGTGTCTTCATAGTTATGCTGTACGTAAAACAACCAAATGCCAGCCATACCCGATACAAAAAACATCGGACCTTGGATGAGTAAAACCGATTGCCAACCAATCGCCCAGCACAGCAAAGCGATGCCGCCAACGATACCTACATTCGTGATATACGTATTAATGCGTTCCTTCATTCCCGCACGCTTGCGGTTAAACCGATAATCGATCAGGAAGATGTAGATCGGTCCAACAATAAACATGATCAGCGGGTGCCGATACAAGCGGTAGTACAATCTGCGGCCCCATGAGGAAGCCATATATTCGTCAACGGTAAGCGTCCAAATATCGCCAACACCTCTACGGTCCAGATTCCCACTGGAAGCATGGTGAACGGAATGCGTATAGCGCCATTGATGATACGGACAAAACGTTAAAATACCAGTTATCGTGCCGACAATTTCATTTGCGACTTTATTTTTGAAAAAAGATTTGTGGCAGCAATCATGGAAAATAATAAAAATACGGATCAAAAAACCTGCGGCAATAATGTCTAACGCGAACGTAAGCCAGATTGAAACCGAAAGACTCAAGAAAGCGAAGTACCACAAGACAAGAAAGGGTACCAGTGTATTAATAATTTGCCACACACTATGCTTCATATGTGGTCTTTCGTAAGGTGCGATGTCAGCTCGCCACCCACCTTTTTCCTCATGCTTCATATTCAGTTAGAACTCCTTTTTTCCGCTTCGTGCCGGATGTAATTATTGTCAACTGTTGTAGTACGTTGCGAATCAAATAAAGTTCCCTAATGCGAGAAGAAATATTACACCGCTCTACCATCATAAGTTGGAAAGCGCTTTTTGTAAAATGTAATATAAGTCATATTTATATTTAAGGGACATTTTTCACGCGCGCCTTCAGTTCTGGAACGGTCACGATGTCGAATTTCTCCTTTTTCAAATACGCGATAATGCCGGGAAGGGCTTCAACCGTGTTGTCCAGCTTCCCTTTTTTGCCTCCGAAGCTGTGCAGCAATATGATGTTGCCGTCCTTAACATGCGTTTTAATGTTTTGAATAATATCCTTTGAAGGAGTGCCTGCCCAATCCTTAGGATCCACGTCCCAACCGACCAATGCGCGTCCAGACTGTTCCACGGCCTTCTTCACGGGTGGAGAAACAGCTCCGTAGGGTGCTCTAACCAGAGAGGAGCCCGTACCGATCGTCTGCATGATCCAGTCTTCCGTTTGATTCAGTTCCTGCTCTATACGAACGGAGGAGAGTTTGGTTAAATCCGCATGGTCCCATGAATGATTGCCGATAGCATGACCCTCCTCATGAATTTGCTTAAGCACATTGGGAAATTTACTGACTTGGTCTCCAACAACAAAAAAGGTGGCTTTAACATCATTCTCTTTCAAAATATTCAAAATCTGCGGCGTGTACTTACCGTCCGGTCCATCGTCGAACGTGATGGCAACCTGTTTGGCTGCTTTTGACGGCTGCGTTTGTGAAAGTTTCCCACTCACCCCGGTTGAGATTTGAGCATCAGCGGTATTCAGAGAATGTCTTGCTTCTTGCGGTTTCATTTCGATCGAAGAGGCAGACGGCCCGGCAGGAGCAGCATCCGTGGATGCGGATTCCTCGTGATGCTGCTGCTTGCTTATAATGGGCGATTTGCTAGGGAACGGGAGAACACTTCCTGTCACTGTAAAATTAATAAGAGCTATACTAACCATGCCGCAAAAAGTGATACCTATTACCCAATGTTGTTTGCGTTGCGTCATTACTTGCACTTTCATGACAAAAACCTTCCTTTATGCGCTCTTAGCGGCATTATTCATGTAAGAATAGACGCGTGCTGCCTATAAAAAGTTGTACTGATTCGACAATATTTGCAGAATTCATTTCGCTCACCTTTTTCACCTTATGTAAGATTTTATAACATCAATTATTTGTTGCGGATTAGTTATCCTTTTTGGTAGGATATGCAACTAGAAACCTAATGCCCGCGGAAAGGAATTTCCCTATGAATATCTTAATTATTGAAGACGATTCCAGCATCCAGATGCTGCTCAAGCTCAGCCTTGAGGTCGAAGGTTTCCATCCCATGGTGGCGGGTACTGTTGCAGCCGGTCTCCATGAATTGAGCTCACAGCATATCGATTTAATTTTGCTCGACCTTATGCTGCCTGATCAGTCGGGGTTCGAACTGCTGAAGACGCTGCAAACGGCCTACAAAGAAATTCCGGTCATCGTGCTAACGGCCAAGAATGAGATGAATGATAAAATATTAGGCTTCCAGCTCGGAGCCGATGATTACTTGACCAAGCCGTTCGAGACGCGCGAGCTGATTATGCGAATTCGCGCCGTTATGCGGCGGATGACCCCGGATGCAGCCTCACCAACGATGGATGTTCTTGTGGTTGGCCTCATCGAGATCGATCGGAACGAGCGGTCTGTGACCATAGCCGGAAAGCTCGTCAAAACGACCAGCAAGGAGTTTGATTTCCTCTGGCTATTATGCAAGAACCCCAAGAAAGTGTTCACCAGGGAGCACATTTTAGACCAAGTATGGGGCTTCGAGTATTACGGACAGACGCGCTCTGTCGATATGATGGTGAATCGTCTGCGTGAGAAAATCAAACCTTACGACCATGTGCTCGCCACGGTTCACGGCATGGGCTACAAGTTGGAGGTTTAAGCGATGAAACTGCGCAACAAACTATTCATACAACACACCATCACCATCGTTATGCTGCTAGCCGCGATGTATGTGGTGGTGAATTATACGCTGAGTAAAAGCATGATTGAGCGTGACACCCAAACTTTGGATCAGTATTATGCGCTGCATCGCATTGAAGCTCTGAAAATTGTGAACGATAAGAAAATCAGCATCGAGCAGTTGTTTTCCGGTGCCTATGCCCCGCTGATCGCCTCCCATCTGGCGGCAAACAGCAACTTTCAGGTACAGTTGTTTGATCCTGAAGGAACGATTATCGGAGACAGCGGCAACAAAGAGGATTTGATTAAACGAAGCGATATCGATGCAGCCTTGGCCGGACAAACTGCCACCGTCATTACCGAAGGGGAAACCAGCAAGATCCTTATCTATGCCTCTCCCTTCACCTATGAAGGCAAGACCGTGGGCGGGTTCCGCTACCTCCTTGATCTGAACAAGCACGAAGAGACGCTCTCAGAGATGCGTACCTGGTTTATTGGCGTTGCTCTCGGCTGTTTGCTCATTGCCCTCCTGGCGAGCTACTCGTTCTCCTTCTTTATCATGAAACCTCTGCATGCCCTCCAGCAGGCGCTGAAACTGGTCACGATCGGCGATTTCAGCCGCAAAATTGTGGTTCGCAGCCAAGATGAGGTCCGCGAACTGGCTGACGACTTCAACCAAATGTCGAAAGCGCTGCAAGAACATATCGAACTGCTGCATTACGAGCAGAGCAAACAAAAAAAGTTTTACGATAATGTCACTCATGAGCTCAAAACGCCGCTAACGTCGATTATTGGCTTCTCCGATTTGATTGACAAAATGGAGCGCACCGATGATATTCGGACGTGCAATGTCTATATTCGCAAGGAAAGCACGCGTCTTCTGCAAATGGTGGAGGAATTGCTCCAATCCTCGCTCAAAGGCGATGAAGCTTGGCGTGTCCAAGTCGAACGGACCGATCTGGCTGCCATTCTCACGGACAGTCTGCGCATTCTGGAGCCAACCCTGCATAAATCTTCGATTATGACAACGGTCCAGGTCGCGCCGTGCGAGGTTTACGTCGATCCCAAGCGCACCCAGCAGGTGCTGTTCAATGTCATTGAGAATGCAATCAAGCACAGTGAATGTACGGAACTGACCATTCGATTGGAGCAGCAAGAATATCAATGTCTTGTGCGCATCATCGATAACGGCAAAGGGATGAATGATCAGGATACAAGCACCCTGTTCGTAGCAACCGAACACAAGCAAAACCGACCTATTTCCCCGCAATCACACGGGCTTGGCCTGCTGCTTTGCAAGCAGCTTATGGAGCTGCAAGGCGGCGATATCATCGTCCACAGCCGTGAAGGAAGCGGAACGGAAGTCGTTCTCCAATTCCCAATCGAACCGGTGCCCTTTCCCGTTCTGTTACAAAATTGATACAAATCGATGATTTTTCTGAGATAAAAGGAGAGTAGTCTACATGCAAGAGGAGAAGAAAGGGCTTTCATGGATGCGTCTCATCTTATTGCAAATCGTGATCGGTTGTACGATAATCGCCATTTTTGCTTATGTATTCCGCATCGGTGTCGATGAAGTACGTATCGTACCCAAAGAAGTAAACAGCCGGGATATGTTCGATGGTGTTCCCATGCGTATGAATGTGACCTACCCGGGAATTGGCACCATATCGATTGACGATCCCAAAGAGCTGATCGCTTGGAAAGCATCGTTCACCCGAATCTTGAGCGGGGGCACGCAGCAAAATCGTGCAAACGCTTCACGACTGCTGTTAACGGGCTCCATTGCTTATTTGGATCAGGAGGATATCCCTTTCCAAATCGGAACGAGCGGCTTTCGCTTTGGGTCGGACTGGGTCAACTCCCTGGACATTAGCGCAGAAATCCGGAAGCTGCAGAACATGCTCATCGACAAAACGCTGACCTCGGATACGGTTGCTGGCGCTATCGCGAACCGCAGCCATCAGGTGTTCCGTTTGCAGGATGATGGTCTGCTCACAGCGCTCTCCGATACTGATCGAGCAGCGCTTACGAGGCAGATGCGATCTGCTGTCAGGCTGATTGATTTCAGTCACTTCGATTTCTTGGCCGAACAACCCAGTTCCCACTTTGTTGTACAATTAACCGACGAATTAGTGAAGGGGAAGCATTGGCTGCATGTTGATCGTTATGACAACGCTTACTTCATCGTTTTCGATTTGCTGGATGAAACCAACCATAAAGCCTATTTCAAGTTAAGTGATGCCTCCTAACCTATTGAGGGGATGGTTGATGAAATGGCTAGAAAGAAAAGCAATAGTTCCGTTATGATCCTATCGATCATTGTTGTCGTCCTGGTAGCAGGATTCTTCCTGTACAAATCCGGTGTATTTGGAGGGAAATCCAAAGGCAAGATTACCGTTTACTCCATTTTCCAAGAGGAAGAAGCTCGTAAAATCTTGGATAAATTCAAAGCAGAAACCGGCATCGACTACGACGTTCTTCGTCTGCCAAGCGGCGAGGCGGTAACTCGCGTGCAGAATGAAATGGGCAAGCCGCAGGCCGACTTCCTGATGGGCGGTCCCGCTGATTCGCATGAAGTGCTGAAAAAAGCTGGCGCGCTGGAAACGTACATTTCCCCGAATGCCAAAGATATTCCTGACAATATGAAAGACAAAGAAGGCGCTTGGACAGGGTTTTACTTGAATCCAATTGCGATTGGGATCAATGAGCAGCGTTGGAAAGAGAAATATGCCACAGCTCCTTATCCGCAGACGTTCCAAGAGCTTCTTGACCCGAAATTCAAAGGCGAAATCGGCATGTCCGACCCAGCTACATCCGGCACAGCCTACACAGCGGTAGCTTCGCTAGCCCAAGTTTGGGGCAAAGACGAAATGCTGAAATATGTCGCCAAATTGCTGCCAAACCTGAAAGAGAGACCGAAATCCGGCATCGAGCCGATTCAGAAAGCAGCTAAAGGCGAATACACGATTGGCATTACCTTCCTGGGCGACCAATTAAAAATGAAAAATCAAGGCAACCCGATTGTCAGTATCGTTCCTGAAGCCGCTGGCTATGAAGTGGGCGGACTTGCGATCGTCAAAGGCGGCGCTAACACCGCAGGCGCCAAAAAACTCATGGATTTCATGTTAACGAATGAGCCTGGCTTGCTTTATACCGAATCTGCTTTTGCAAGCTCTGTGAAACCTACCGTGCCGATTCCAAAAGGCGGAATTGACATTAAAACAACGAAATACAACACGACCTACAGCTTGTGGAAAGCTGCCGAACAGCGTAAAGAACTGCAAGATGCGCTGAAAAACCTCAAATAATAGTAAGCGGTTACAGGGCATTGGAGCAGGCCTGTCTGGCCTGCCCATGCCCTCCTACACAATGAATTTTGGAAGGTGGTCGTGAACCCCTTATGATCATAGAAAAAAAGGGTATGGGTTCATCGATCGGCAGACTGGTGAAAGATCCATCCTCGCTGATCCTTGTGCTTATCAGTTTCGCTGTTCTCTGTCTCTTCGTCATCTATCCGCTGATCTACGTTATTGCCCTTCCGGGAGCCACGGATTGGACAACTTTCTTCAGCAAAAGCCGGTATGGCACCGCACTGCTGAATACAGTCGTCAGTTCCTCCCTATCGGCGCTAACCGCGACCGTTTGCGGCTTTATCTATGCGTATTCGATTCATTACAGCAACATTGCAGGGAAAAAGTTCTTCCGCTTTATCGCATTCCTGCCGATTCTGGCACCATCCGTCATGACCGGTCTAGCGTTCCTACTGCTCTTCGGCCGAGGCGGCATGGTCTCGCAAACCTTGAAAGCATGGTTTAATGTCGAGCTCGATTTATACGGATTACCAGGTCTCTGGATCGTCCAAACGATTTCCTATTTCCCGCTTGCTTATATGACCATTACAGGTGTTCTTCGCTCTATTTCGCCGAATTTGGAAATCGCAGCCCAGAATCTGGGTGCCCGCGGTTTCAAGCTTTTTCGAACGATTACGTTTAAATTGGCGCTGCCTGGCGTAATTAACGCCTTCTTATTGGTAGCTATCAACTGTTTTGCTGACTTCGGAAATCCCAAGCTGATTGGGGGCAATTATTCTCTCTTGGCTGTTGAAATCTATGGAGAAATCATTAATAACGAACCGGGCCTCGCGTCCGTCATGGGTCTCATTCTGGTCATCCCTGCCCTGCTGGTCTTCGTGATTCAAAGCCGATTATTGTCCAAGGGTTCCTATTCCACTATTACAGGAAAGCCGGTTTCCGGGCTTAACCGGGTGAAAACTTCCCGCAAGACAGATGTCTTTCTGTTTATTTTCAACAGCATCATGGCGCTCTTCATCTTGTCCATGTTTGCAATCACCATTTTGTTCGCTTTCACCAAAAACTTCGGTCGGGATAATACGTTTACGCTGGATCATATTTTCAAAATCGTATTCAATCCGTCCAGTCCGGCCGTCCTTAACAGCTTGGTGCTATCGCTGATCAGCTCCATACTGGCTGTTGGCTTCGCCCTTGTCCTGGCTTATGTCGTAGTCCGCAAACCATTTCCTGGCAAGAAAATACTGGACTTCACTGCCGTGCTCCCGATTGCTTTGCCAGGGACGTTCGTAGGCTTGGCTTTGATCGTCGCTTTCAGCAATGGACCTATCATGCTGCAAGGATCAGCCATCCTGATTATTGTGGCCATGCTGCTCAAGCAGATGCCAGTCGGTTATCGAGGTCTTACCGCTTCCTTCAAGCAGGTGGACAAATCGATTGAGGAAGCCGCAACGAATCTTGGGGCCGACAGCCGCCGCACGCTGACAACTATCGTGTTCCCCATGCTGCAAAAGACCATCGTCGCCAACTTCGTCTATGCCTTTATGAAAAATATGAACACATTAAGTACGATCGTCTTTCTCATTACGCCCAAATGGGTGGTCGCCGCCGTCTCGATCTTCAACTATGCCGAAACAGGAACCTATTACTGGGCAGCCGCTGTTGCCGTCGGCTTGATGGGGACAACACTGGCTACGCTTGGCGTCATGAAACTTATTTTCCGCTCGAAGGTCAAAATATTCGATTTCTAACCGGTTAAGATGAACGATCTGAAGATAAGCTTTAAGGAGTGAGAAATCATGAGTTCAAACATATTGTTGGATTTAAAAAATGTCAGTAAAGTATTTGGCAGCAATCACGTTCTCAAACAGATCGATTTGCAAATTGAACGCGGGAAGTTCATTACCTTCCTTGGACCGAGCGGATGCGGGAAAACAACGCTGCTGCGCTCGATCGCTGGCTTCTACACGGTGGATGAGGGTGAGATTTGGATTGATGGCCAGCTCGTCAACGATCTGCCGCCCTACAAGCGCGGTACACCGATGGTGTTTCAGGAATATGCCCTATTCCCGCACATGACTGTGTTCGACAATGTTGCTTATGGGCTGGATATTCAGAAGCGCCCTGAAGCCGAAGTGCAGGAGCGCGTGAAGTCCGCCATGGCGAAAGTCAAATTAACAGGACTGGAAGAGCGCTATCCGCATGAGATGTCCGGGGGTCAGCAGCAGCGTGTAGCTATGGCGCGCGCTCTGGTCATGAATTCGCCAATCATCCTGCTTGATGAACCGCTCAGTAATCTGGATGCGAAACTGCGGGAAGAAGTTCGTGTGGAATTGCGCAGCATTCAGCAGGAGCTTGGCCTGACAGTGATCTATGTAACGCATGACCAGCTTGAAGCGCTGTCGATGTCCGATCACATCGTTGTGTTCAACAAAGGCGCGATCGATCAATACGGCACACCGCACGAAATCTATTACAAGCCTCGCACGCCCTATGTGGCTGACTTTATTGGCACGACCAACTTCGTTGATGCCATTGTCCGCGAATCTGCGAATGGCAAGGCCGTTGTCGAGTACGGCAGCAGCGGCCGCACAGCTAGCGTAGGCATTGATGAAGCGGTGACGCCCGGCGAGAAGGTTCTGCTCAGTATCCGCCCAGAATCCATGCGCATTAATGCAAGTGAACCTGGCGAATTCGCCGTAAGCGGCTTCGTGAAGTCATCGATGTTCCTCGGCGAGAAGGAACGGTATTTTATTCTGGATGATAATATGAAAGAATGGATTGTCGACGCGTATGACATCGGTTTAACCCGATTCCAAGGAAATGTTAAGATCAGTGCCGCCGATGATAAAATCCATTTAATCAAGATTAACGAATAGGACATAAATAAGAATAGCAGCTTGCTGAAAAGGGGAACTTTGGTTTCCTTTTTTGGCTGTTCAGGAGGGAATGGCATCATGTGGAAAAAAGGCTTGCTCGTGCTTATGGTTGGTGTTGGGGTGATCCTTGGCTTTCTCGTTCTGGGGGAGAAGAAGAGCAATCAGCCCTTGAAGGTCTATGTCATCTTTCAGGAGGACGCTGGGCGAATTCTGCTCGAGACTTTCAAAAAGAAGACGGATCAGCCCTATGATATCATCCGGATGTCCAGCGGCGAGGCAAGCTATCATCTGCTGACACTGGGCAAGACCGGCATCGACGTAGTGCTTGGCGGACCCGCCGACCTGCACGAGCAGCTCAAAAACAAAAGCAAATCCTTGCGCTATTCCTCCGCCGCCGCAGGCAGCATTCCCGCCAAATACAAAGACAGCGACGGCTACTGGACTGGGATGTATATGGGCGCGTTAGCTATTGGCGTGAACCAAACCGTCTGGCAACAGGACCCTCAGCTTGCGGCACTGCCTCTGCCGCAGCGGTATGAGGATTTGCTACGCCCTGAGCTCAAGGGCAAGATCGAGATTCCTGATCCGGAGACATCAGGAACAGGCTATACGCTGCTCGCCTCACTCGCGCAGCAGCGCGGGGACCGTGAAGCGATCGAGCTGATGCAGGCGCTCAAGAAGCAAAGCGCTTCGATGACGTTCGCTGGCAACACAAGCGCGCAGCATCTGGCAGAGGGCGAGATGGCCGCCGCTGTCTCCTTCCTGAGCGACCAGCTGCGCTTCAAAAATTCGGGCTATAACATCCGTTCGTTCATCCCGCCTCAAGCCGGTTGGGAGATCGGCGCTGTCTCGATCCTCAAGGGAGGGAACAACCCCGCAGCAGCCAAACAGCTCGTGGATTTCATGCTGTCCCAGGAGATTCAAACCGATTACATGAACACAGCTTTTTCGTTCCCGGTGACACCGAATATCCCGGTGAACCCGCTCCTTGCTCCCGTAAAGCTGGAGAATCTTCTGGCTACGTACCGCTTTGATCTAGCCGCGCAGCAGCATGAGAAATTGCTGAGCGGTTGGCGGGATGCGATGGAGTAGCAGCTAGCAGCTCTCGCCCTTGTGCAGCTGTGGTGCAGATGTACAGATGTGCAGATCTGCAGATGTGCAAATGTGCAAATGTGCAGACCTGCAGATGTGCAAATGTGCAAATAAGAGTCTTTAGCAGCTCCTATTTGCACAAAAAGCGGGGGCTTTTCATGAATACGGTCAGGCCCCCTAATTCCGGAGAATCGGTTGTACAACAAGGTGTTATCTTCGTATTGCTTGTTTTTTGAAGCGCTGTCGGCTTCTTTTGCTAGTTAAATGGCGAGCACATAGCTGGACGTATCCATCGATGCTTTTTCTACCCACCTCATAAATGCGGCTGGCGATCGTTTACCGAGGCTTCTATGCATGCGACGATTATTATAAAAATCCATGTACGTATGAATAGCTCGATAAGCTTCTTCAAACGTTTCAAAGCTTTCTTTCCTCAATAAGTCACGCTCTAATGTGGCATGGAATGATTCGATATAGGCATTTTTATTGGGCGTTTTGGGTGGAATCCGCTCGTGAATCATCGTTTCATCCTCACACATGTCTCCAAAAGCCTTGCTAATAAACTGAGGACCGTTGTCTGTGCGAATAATCGGCTTGCTTGCACCTGATGCTATGCGTGAACGTAGAGCGTCTTTAACCGCTTGGCAAACATGCTTAGCTTCGCAGCTGGATCCAAGATGATAGCCGACGATGCTTCGATCAAATACATCGATAATATCCGCGAGATAAAAGAATTGATCATAGCCTGCTACGTACCCATATTTGATGTCTAATTGCCATAGTTGGTTGGACGCGTTAATGGTATGATTGCGGGCTAAACGTCTCGGATAATGAATCTTTTTGCGCCGCTGCGGATTTAAAATACCGAGCTTCTGACATAACCGATACACTTTCTTTTTGTTGATTACAAGGCTATGTTGAACGCGCAAACACTCCGTCAGTAGAACGTAACCATAACTATGCTCCTCACCCGAAACTAGCTCTAACAGCCATTCCTCAATCTGGGCATTGCTTACGATTTGACCCGTATGCGTCTTCGAGTGAAGTGTGGCTGGACGCCCCCTTCCAGGTGCTGAAGGGCGCTTTAGCGAAGAACGCATAACTTTGTGACGGTCGTAGTAGGTCGAAGAAGCCACATTAGTTAGGCGCAGTACAGTCGTTATGGGATGTCCCTGCTCGATGAACGTTTGGGCAATGTTGAGTTTATCTTCGAGGCAGGGCTGGACTTTTTTACAAGTTCTCTCAGAATATTGTTTTCCAACTCTTTCTCTCCGAGTGCTTTTAGCGCACAAGCATATTTTTCTTCCAGTTCAGCTAGGCGCTTGGATTCAGCCATACGTTCATCTAATGTTGGTAACGCATCATCCCCAAAGGTCTCTTGATATTCCTTTACCCAGTTACGGATGGTTTTTGGCGATACATCATATCTTCGCGAAAGAACACCCGTCTTAATTCCACCAAGCGCTTCTTGAGCTACCTTGAAACGCACTTCTTCAAACACCTTGTTACGTTGTTGCACGGTATTCGCCTCCCTAATAAAAAGTGTACCTTATTTCCCGTGGTATTCTCCAATCTAATTAGGGGGCTTAATAGAATAGCGGACCCTAAAGACTCTTATTTCCGGCGAAACCACACATAAACTCCCCCAAATGAAGCAATAGGAGCCTCTAGGAGCTCTTAGTTGCGCTAAAAGTGGCAATTTCACACAAATAGAAGCCCTTGGAGACTCTTATCAGGAGGCAAAACCTATGGATACGGCTCAGCTTTTCACTCTACCAGAACAGCTCGCCATGCCCAAGCAAACGAGATAGTCCCTCTACGAAGTAATAGTCCCCGTAGATGAGCGGCACATCGATATTCTTGCCCTCTGGGTAATGGCTCGTCCCATGCAGGATCAGCCCCTCTTCAGCTTCTGAGTCCCAAGCGCCGTAGTTCACGTACAGCGAATGCAGAATTCTCTCGCCCGCCTGGCGGTAAAGGACGCTTTCCTGCTCGCTGACTTGATCAGCGAGCAGCAGCAAGCCGCAGGCTGCGCAAGCGCCAGCCGAGGAGTCACGGTAAGCCGTCACATCATCCGGCAACCGGAAGTCCCAATGCGGCACATGATCCTCCGGCAAGTTAGCCAAGAAGAAATGCGCAGCGCGCTTAGCGCCATGCAAGTATCGTTCATCTCCCGTATGGAGATGACTCAAAGCCATGCCGTAGATCGCCCACGCCGTGCCGCGCGACCAAGCAGAGTCAGGGGCGAAGCCCTGCCCGCCATTCACTTCGAGCTGCTCGCCCGTGTGCGGATCGAAGATCACGATATGGTTCACGGAGCCATCCGGACGGAGGAAGTGCTCCAGCGCCATGTCGGCATGCCGGACGGCGATCTGCTTGTACCGCGGGTCTCCAGTCGTATCGGAGGCCCAATGTAGCAGCGGCAGGTTCATCAGGCAATCGATGATGGCCCAGCCGGCATTGTCTTCCCCTTCGCGCCAAGGATTCCAGGCGCGAATGAAGTTCCCCTGCACGTTGAACCGTGCAGCCAGCAAATTCGCGGCGAGCAGGCCGCGACGCTTGGAATCCTCCGCGCCCAGCAGTTTGTAGCGCGCAACGCTCGTCAGTGTCCACATAAAGCCGATATCATGGTCTAAGCGGTAGTAATCCGCGATGACCTGATCGAGCTGCTGCTCACAGGACTCGGCCAGTAGCTTCAGCTGCTCGTCCTTGCTCTCGCGATACAACAGCCAGAGCAGACCAGGCCAGAAACCAGCTGTCCACCAGTAGGCAGGTTCCAGCTTGTATTCGCCCTGCACACTGGCATGCGGGAAACCGTCTCCGATTCGTTTGCTTGTTCTTGCAACCTTAGCAGCAGTCTTCTGCCAAGCTCCCTGCGCCCAACCAGCGTGTATACTCATGCAAGCTCACTCCCTATCTCAGTATTCGAAGGTAAATTGAAATGTTGTTGAAACGCTTAAATTTCCCTGCTGACTTAACTTCCCTGTGAAATCAAGGGCATAGCACTCACGTCGATTCTCGTAATGATCATCGTGGATGAACATCTGGACTGACCAGTCGAATTGACGCTGGTCATAGGTGATGTAAAGCCGCGCCTCATCCGTCGGCGCGATCAAGATCCGCCCATCCTCCAGCTGCCGCGGAGAATGCCATGACATGAAGCGCTCCACAACGCTTTCCGGCGCTTCTGCATAAAGAAAGCTGTCCGACACCTCCAGCGTGGGCGGAACTGTCTTGCGCCACGTGAAGCGTCGCACTAGTTCTTGCAGCTTCGCTAAGCCATAGGCTCCAGCAATGTCCACTACAAGCACGTCCTGCTCGTCGGTTTGGCTGATCTCGAGCAGCTTCGCGCGATAATCGGCCCCGGCTTGCTGGTACAAGCCATCGAGGATCGGAACGGAATGCCCCTGTGACCCATTGCACAGAATCTCGTAGCGGTCCGGCCCAAAATACGCGCGCGTATAGCGGCCGCTCCCCAAATCGGCAAGCAGCGTCTCTCCTTGAGCGTACAGCAGGAAATTGCCAAGATCGTTATGATTGTGCGGCTCATCATTATGGCCGCCTTTGGCTGCAAAAACGAACGTGCCAGCAGGCTGAATTTGTCTGGAGATGAGCCACTGCGCATCGGGTAAATAATAAGAGGCTGTCGGCCACGGACTGCCTCCCGCATCCTCGCGGGACCATAACAAGTTCCGCAGCGCCGATGCCCAGCGGCTGCAGTGGTCATCCCTGAAGCCAGCGCGCAAAGAAAGCTCCGGATGCTCCATCTCCGGATAAAGCTGTTTCAGATAGCTGCTGAGACCCATGAAGATACCCGCCTGCCAATGGGAGTCGGAGAAATTCACAACCTTCCGTCCATCCATGAAGCATTTCTGTTGGAACAAGGCCACCTGCCGCACCTTGTCATCTTGGAACCAGTCTACGGCACCGCCGGTTCGCCGTTTAATCAAATCAGCGGCATACGTGAAGTAGCCGAATCCGTACTGCCAGTACATGTACCCTTCGGTACAGGCGCCGTCTTCCTCGAAGCCGCTCAGGTACGAGGCCAGCGCAGGGAACACGCGCGTCAGGACTGCGGCTAGCTCAGCCTCATCAGGCAGCAGATAGATCGCTGCCGCGGCAATGGAGCCTCCGCAGACAGAGGCCCAGTTGTGCGTCTGCGTCTCCCACCTGCTGGGAGCCTGCATCATCAGCGGCCGCAGCACGCGGCGCAGCACCTCTTCGCGAATCCTCACGCGAAGCAGGGCAGGCATCGCTTCGCCGAGCAGCACGCTGATTTCACTCAGCGCGAAGGCGGTCTCCGCGGAGAACAGATCAATCGTGAAGGCTTCCTCGGCACCTCGGCTGAGTCCTTCTGGACTTGGACTCCCCGTTATTGCCCCGGCACCTTGTTCGCGCATCTCCGGCCCCTGCATAATATGTGCTGGCAAACACCACGTATACTCATCCAAGATGGACCAAATTGTATTCATAAGAGCCTCTGTATAAACGCCCTTCTCCTCTTCTAACCACGCTAACAGACCAAATGTCGTCAAGCGATTCCGACGACCGAAATACACTTGCTCATATTCAATTCGCGAGCCCTTGTCCGCGTATAAGCGAAACAAGGCATAGCTGAGCTCTGGCATGGATGTCTCCAGCAGCTTGCTTCCCTCTGTCCGAATCTCCTCCACCAACTCTGCGCCGTGTCTGCCTTGCAGCAAACGCGCCTTCACTTGCTCCGGCGCTTCTCCGTTTAACAGCAGGTCCAATGGCTCCATACTCACATTCCGCAAGGCAGTCTTCAAACTTTCCAAGTTCCCAGTTGGTACATTCACTGTATTACGACCCACTTTCCTGAATAAAATGTGAAGGCATCTGCCCTCCGTCGTGTACGTTTCGTAGCGACTCTTATTGGGGAAACAGACTGGAGCTGCCCTCAAAGCCTTACGACCCTAGGGACAGCCCAACTTATCTAAGCTATTTTGACTATATCAGAAACTACTTCTTAGCTGAATCAATAATTTTCTGTGTGCGGTCTTGCAGGTTTTTGATTATAAAGGCTATTCTTCATTCAGCACTTTACCACAAAAAATTACTATAATATGTTAAAATGGAATTTATAGTATCCAAAGAGTTGGATCACATAATTAAAAGGTAGTCTCACGGAAGGGGTTTAACTAGCCATGCAACGATTCTTAATTTATGCATTAATTGTCGTCATAAGTTACTTTTCCGGAGTTCTATTTTACAAAGCAACACAGAATCTACTCGCAATACCTGAAAAAAGCGAGATCAATCTGCTATATCCCTGGATAACTATCTTTTTTCTGTTCTTTGCTCTTCCGATTTATTTGGTAATAATCCTATTTCTTCGCCTATTCAAGGTTCGTTCAATCATAGTAAATACATTAATAAAGACAGTTATGTTCATAGTGTTTAGCTTGTTTGCAGCTGCTATGGTCCCTTTTATGTTCGGTGGTTTTGGCTATTTAGGAAGACCGGAATTTTTCATTTCAGAATTTGCAGTCCTGCTTTATTCATTTTTTATAGGAGCAGCCCTGCTATTTTCCATCAGTTCGTCCATCGCGGATAGGTATCTGAGTAGGTAGAGGTGAGGTGGATCGAAGCTTGAAAAGGCGAAGACTCTACACGTCTCCAATGGAATACCGGAGTGTAGTCAGGATATGCCGGGAAAACTTGTGGTTGAGGGGCCCCGAGTTATGGACTATAGATATACACCGCACACTCTGCACGCAAAATAAGAAGCTGCCCCCAGCGTTTTCAACCGGGACAGCCTCTTATTTATACCCATACAGGCTTGAGGAGCTTCAAACTATTACACTGGACGATCGATCTCAAACTGCTCGCCCAGTTTCGCATAGGAATTGCCAGCTAACCGACTCACAGGCTGAAGTTTTTCGGCGTCGATACGGCCTTGCTCATATAACGACTCGTCAATATGGAATTGCACGACTCGGCCAATTAATAAGTCGGCGGCCGGAACTCCTTCGCTGCCGCCCACTGGAATAGCTTGCTCCAGCACGCATTCCATCCGAATCTTGGCCTCTGCGATGCCAGGTACAGCGATCTTCACGCTAGCTGCCGGCGTAAGGCCGGCCAAAGCAACTTCACTTTCATCCGGCGGCAGCGCAGCGGCTGTCTGATTGATCTGCTCTATATAAGACTCGTCGGAAATATGAACGACGAAAGCACCTGTATCCACTGCGTTGCGTGAAGTATCCTTGCGAATGCCTTGCTTTCTTTGAACTGAGATAGCCACCATCGGTGGATTAGCCGTAACAATTGTGAAGTAGCTGTACGGAGCCGCATTCAGCACGCCCGCTGTCGAGAGGGAGGTGACGAATGCGATCGGCCTTGGAATAATACTGCCAATAAGAAGCTTATAATTCTCCCTCTCACTCTGATTGGTAGGATCTATAGGAATCATGAGCATCCCTCCCCCTTTTCACCTGAAGTTTTATGCAAAATGAGACTGATACCACACCGCCGCCGCATCCACTTCCGAGCGTGTCAGTTGATGCCCTGCTTGCTCCCAGTGGATCTCGACAGCTGCCCCTGCTGCACTCAGCAGTTGATTTAATTCTTCGGTCTCCTGCGGGGAGCAAATCGGGTCGTTCTTCCCCGCCCCGATGAAGATCGGGGTTCCTGACAGATCCGGCAGCTGGACGCCGCGCCGCGGCACCATCGGATGGTGCAAAACCGCCCCCCGCAGCGCATCCGGGTAGTGGAACAGCAGGCTTCCGGCGATGTTGGCACCATTGGAGTAGCCGATCGCTACGAGGTTGCGGCGGTCAAAGCCATATTCCAAAGCCGCCTCGTCTAGGAATTCGTTCACTTCCTTCGTGCGGAAGATGAGATCTTCCTCATCGAAAATCCCCTCTGCCAGCCTGCGGAAGAACCGCGGCATGCCATTCTCGAGCACATTGCCTCTCACGCTGAGCACCGACGAAGTCGGTGCTATCGCTTGAGCCAAGGGCAAGAGGTCACGCTCGGTGCCTCCCGTTCCGTGAAAGAGCACGAGTACCGGAGCCGCAGCATCCGTTCCTTGCTGATAAATATGCTTCATCATTGTTGATTCGCCTCCAATACGCGCACTGCAATCGGTGGCAGATTGCGTTCAATTTGGGCACGGTTCTCTTCGAACCATTCCGGCAGCATCAATTTCTCGCCCAGCGCTTCCGGTTGTTCGTCACGAGCAAAGCCTGGAGGATCGGTAGCAATCTCGAAGAGAATGCCGCCTTCTTCACGGAAGTAGATCGCGTTGAAGTATTGACGATCCACAATAGGCGTAGGTTGGAAACCATTCGCTTGCACATGCGCTCTCCAGAGAGCATGCTCTTGATCATCTTTGGCGCGCCATGCAATATGATGGACCGTACCTGCTCCACCCACACCGTAAGCCATCGGAGTCACATTGATATCAATCACGTTGCCCAGATCACCGAAGGACGTAAAGCGGGCATAAGCTCCCTCTTGCCCAACTTTCGTAAGGCCCATGACCTGCTCAAGCAGCTGTGAAGTTTTGTCGGGAGCCGTACTGTACAGAACAGCGCCACCGAAGCCTTTGATCGCTTTCTCCACAGGCACACCGCCGAATGACCACTGGCTAAGCGCTCCTTGTTCGCGTTCAACGATCTCCATTTTGAGGCCGTCACGGTCTTCGAATTGCAAGTACGTCTCGTTGAATCTGACTGTTTTTTCAAAAGCAATGCTGAACTGTGTTAACCGATCTTCCCAGAAAGACAGGCTGCCAGTAGGCACAGCGTATGTCGTAATGCCGACTTGACCGCCGCCTATGCGTCCTTTGCGGGAATGAGCCCAAGGGAAGAAGGTGATGATGGTACCAGGACTTCCAGCTTCATTGCCAAAATACAGATGGTACACTTCAGGTGCGTCAAAATTGATTGTTTTTTTGATCATGCGAAGTCCTAGGATTCCTGCATAGAAGTCTACGGTTTCCTGTGCGTTTTGTACGAAAGCGGTTATATGGTGAATCCCTGCAGTTTGTTGTTGTGTCATGATATCCAGCTCCTTAGAATTTAGTTTGTTTGAATGACAATATTTAAGTTTTAATTATGTCCAGACCCAACAGGAATTAGTTGAGCAGTGCATCAATCGAGTAAGTACCTGCGCCCATGACGGCCACAGCTACTGCAATCGCAAGCAACAGCAAGTTATATTCGTAACCGCCGGCTGTAGCCCAATAGCCATTCTTGCCGTGTACTTTGACAATCGAGACGATCATCGTCATGGCAATCAGCAGCGCGGCGACAACCGTTCCTAATCCAGCAGCGAACAATAGACCGCCAACAAATTCCATCAATCCAGCGATGACAGCCATTGCAACACCCGGTTTAATGCCGATGGACTCCATCCAACCACCGGTTCCTTTCGGCCCATAGCCTCCGAACCAACCGAACAGTTTCTGTGCCCCATGCCCGACAAAACTTAATCCTACAACCAGTCTAATAATTAAAAGTCCCAACGCGATACTCATCATCTTTCTCCTCCAATTTAAGAATCTTTATTTTAAGACATTTGATAAAAGGTTAAGCAGTTAACGCCTCTTGACGAGGGCAACTACTTAAAACCATCCTGAGCAAACTTGCCTAGCTTCTTTAACAATTGACTGGCGACCTTCTTTTCCTCCTGCGTAAGACCCGCTACTGCGTTCTCAATCACCAAAGTATGCTGAGGAAAAATGTCTTCGATATACTGCTTTCCTTTATCTGTAATCTCTGCGTAAATGAGCCTACGGTCCTCGGTTGATGTCTTGCGCTTCACGAACTCTTTCTTCTCGAGTTTATCCACGACATAAGTGATGTTGCCGCTGCTCATCAGCACCTTGCTGCCAATCTGTTGAATCGCTTGTGCGCCTTTATGATATAAAAGTTCGAGCACACCGAACTCGGTGCGATTCAAACCGTGACTTCGAATATCGCGGTCCCCGTGGGCATTCACCCATTCACTGGCTCTGGAAAGTGCAATGTAAAGATCTAAGGAATCATTCCTTGCTTCACTCATCTTCGTTCACCTCATTTCCTAGTGTTCGTCGTCTGCGTTGCAACTATCTTGAATTAAAGATACTTTATTTAAAGATAAATGTCAACAGCTATTTTATAAAAAAGGACTGCCCCAAAAGATAATGAACTTTTGAGGCAAGCTCCCTTACGAACTCAATACCCTCTATTTGCTCAAAATAGGGCATTTTGAAAATCTAACGAATCCCCGATGTGTTATTCAAGCAAAATGATCACCATTCCGCCTAAAATTTGCTCGATAACGCCAACTCAGTTCATTAGATCTTCAAAGTAGCCAGTTTTTCGTATATAAGCATCATGCAGTTCATTAGAATGACAGCTTGATTGTGCGGGGGCTCGGGGGGTGAGGCTGATGCGCGGGGCCCGAAGACGGCTGGTGTGCGCCGGAAGGCGGCTGTCGCGGGGGGGGAAAGGCAGAGCGGCGGCACTCAGTTCTGCTGTTCTGCACGGAAAATAGGTGCCACAAGACAATGAACTTTGGAGGCAAGTTCCCTTACGAACTCAATACCCTCTATTTGCTCAAAATAGGGCATTTAAAAAATCTAACGAATCCCCGCTGTGTTATTCAAGCAAAATGATCACCATTCCGCCTAAAATTTGCTCGATAACGCCAACTCAGTTCATTAGATCTTCAAAGTAGCCAGTTTTTCGTATATAAGCATCATGCAGTTCATTAGAATGACAGCTTGATTGTGCGGGGGCTCGGGGGGTGAGGCCGATGCGCGGGGCCCGAAGACGGCTGGTGTGCGCCGGAAGGCGGCTGTCGCGCGGGGGAAAGGCAAAGCGGCGGCACTCAGTTCTGCTGTTCTGCACGGAAAATAGGTGCCACAAGTCAATGTACTTTTGAGGCAAGTTCCCTTACGAACTCAATACCCTCTATTTGCTCAAAATAGGGCATTTAAAAAATCTAACGAATTCCCGCTGTGTTATTCAAGCAAATTGATCACCATTCCGCCTAAAATTTGCTCGATAACGCCAACTCAGTTCATTAGATCTTCAAAGTAGCCAGTTTCTCGTATATAAGCATCATACAGTTCATTAGAATGACAGCTTGATTGTGCGGGGGCTCGGGGGGTGAGGCTGATGCGCGGGGCCCGAAAGCGGCTGGTGTGCGCCGGAAGACGGCTGTCGCGCGGGGGGAAGGCAGAGCGGCGGCACTCAGTTCTGCTGTTCTGCACGGAAAATAGGTGCCACAAGGTCAATGTACTTTTGAGGCAAGTTCCCTTACGAACTCAATACCCTTTATTTGCTCAAAATAGGGCATTTAAAAAATCTAACGAATCCTCGTTGCGTTATTCAAGCAAAATGATCACCATTCCGCCTAAAATTTGCTCGATAACGCCAACTCAGTTCATTAGATCTTCAAAGTAGCCAGTTTTTCGTGTATAAGCATCATACAGTTCATTAATTGACAGATTGTTGCGCAAGGAATCTGCGGTGCACACCAAAAACAAAGGAGCTGAGCTATATACAAGCCGCTTAGCTCCCTTTGTTCAGTTCCCTATGCGCTCGTATCCACTTGGGATACGCCCAATATAATCCCAAACGGGTCTAAGATATAAGCTAGATAGCCCATGCCAGGCATACTCATCTTAGGTACGACTATGGTTGCTCCATTCTCTACCGCCGATGCCAGATACGTATCTATTGAGGGTACTTCAATGGAATTGACTGTTCTCGCTGCTCCATCCATCGATTTCAGCAACCCGCCATCTATGCCGGCGGTTTCCTCTGACCCTGTTTTAATAAACCAATAATCAAGCGGACCTGGAAACTTCGTGAATTCCCAACCAAAGGTTTGGCTGTAAAAAACGATCGCAGCTTCGGGATCAGGCACTTGAATTTCGAATCGCAATACGCGATTGCTCATGCTCGCCACTTCCTTCCTTTTTCGAAGTATATTCACCCCACAACAGCCTCGCCCTTCTGCAGCTGATACATCTTCGCGTAGCGGCCGCCCAGCGCCATCAGCGTGTCATGATTGCCGCGCTCGGCGATCTCGCCGCGGTGCAGCACAAGAATCTGATCCGCATCGCGGATCGTGGAAAGCCTGTGCGCGATGACGAGCGTCGTCCGCCCTTCGCTGACGACCTTAAGTGCCTGCTGGATGAGCCCCTCCGTCTCGCTGTCGATGCTCGCTGTCGCCTCATCGAGGATGAGGATCGACGGATCGAACGCGAGCGCTCGCGCGAAGGAGATGAGCTGCCTTTGGCCGGAGGACAGCGTGCTGCCCCGCTCCACAACCTGCTCATCATAGCCGTTAGGCAGCTGCTCGATGAACGTCGCTGCGCCGACGTCTCGCAGCGCGCTTTTCACACGATCCAGTGAAATATCTTCCTCATAGAGGCTGACATTGAACTTGATGTCCCCCGCGAATAGGAACGGATCTTGCAGCACGATCCCCATATCCTTGCGCAGCGCCTGCTTCGACATCTGTGTGATGTCGTTGCCGTCTATCGTGATACGGCCCTCAGCAGGCTCGTAGAAACCAAGCAAGAGGTTCATGATCGAGCTTTTGCCAGATCCGGTATGCCCGACCAGAGCGACCGTCTCCCCTTTGCGGGCCTCGAATGAAATGTGCTTGAGCACATTCTCCCCTTCTTTATAAGCAAAAGTGACGTTATCGAATTTCACGATGCCTTCCGGGCGCGCGGTCCGTTCAACTTTCTCGACGTCCTGACCTTCCATGTCCAGAATCGTGAATACTTTATCTGCGGATACAAACGCGCGCTGCGCATTCGTCAATTGATCGAAAATCCCGATAATCGGTTGGAAAATCCGCCCCAAATAATCAATAAACGCATAAAAGACCCCAAACGAAATCACCGCTTGCAGCGATGCATGGCCAAAATACCAAATGACCATCGCGGTCACTAAGCTCCCAATCGTACCTACAACATTTCGAGAGGATAGGGCGTAGATGCGGAACTGCTTGACCTGATTCACATAGCGGTCCTTATTCAGGACCTCGAATTCTTCCAACGTCACTTTCTCTCGGCGAAAAGCTTGAATAATCGGCATCACCACAATCGATTCATTGATCATAGCATTCATATCGCTAAGCCTTGCCCGCATAATGGTGATGAAAATCTTCGAATATTTCAAATGTATCCTCATAATCAGCACAAAAATAGGCGGCAGTACTAAGCAAAAAGCGGCCAGCTTCCAATCCAAAATGAATAATGCCACATAAATACCGACCAACTGCATCATGCTGACGACAAAGGTGGCCATGAAGCTCATGAACAAGTCCCGAACAGCTTCTGTATCGTTGGCAATTCTCGATACCACTTGCCCGATCGGCGTGTTATCGAAGTAGCGCAAGCTGATTCGCTGAATGTGGCGCATTAAATCCATGCGCATATTCTTGATGATTTGCAGCGCTGTAGATTGCAGCAGATACGCCTGCGAGTAGTTGCAGACGCTCGCTAAGAGCAGCAGGCCCATATAGAGGCCAATTAGCTTCAAGACAGGTCCCATTTGACTAACGTCAGGCGTGAGATGCTGATCGATAATGGTTTTGGTTATGTAAGGCCCTGCAAGCTCGGCGCCTACGGCACAACATAGAATAAGCATAGCGCCGATAATTCTGAATTTATAGACGAGTGCATAAGCAATCAGCCGTCTCGTCGTTGTTGGTTGTTGTGGATGCTGAAGTTGACTCATGGCATCCTCCCTTCTTTCGCTTCGTTATTCTTCCAGACTCGCTTCCATCTGTTGGCGTTCCCACTGTTCCCGGTACCAGCCGCCGAACTGCATAAGCTGTTCATGGGTTCCTTCTTCGAGAACCCGTCCTTCATCGAGCACCAGAATCCAGTTCGCGTGGCTCACAGCCGATAGGCGGTGCGTCGTGATCAATGTTGTTTTGCCTGCGCGTTCTTGACGGATATGGCCTAGGATGCGATTCTCCGTTCGAGCATCTACCGCAGACAGCGAATCGTCCAGCAGGAGGATTTCGGAGTTGATAAGCAGGGCTCTGGCAATCGCCAGACGCTGTTTCTGCCCACCGGACAGCATCACGCCATTTTCACCGACTATGGTCCCCAGACCTTCCGGCATTTGGCTAATATCCTGTGTAAAAGAAGCCATCTCAATCGCTCGCGCAATCTCCTCCGGCGAGGCGTCGTGCTTGCCTAGCGCCACGTTATCACGGATCGATTTGGACAGCAGCAAATGCTCCTGAGGAACATAAGCTACCCAGCCCTTTACTTGATCCAAAGAGATCTGTTCAATTGATACACCAGAGATGCGCAGCTTATCCGATTCAATCGGAAACTGGCGCAGCAGCTGTTTGAGAAGTGTGCTTTTGCCACTGCCCGTGCGACCAACGATGCCTAACGTCTGTCCGCGTTCCAGTTGGAAGGAGACATTCGTGAGACTAGGGTGATTAGCCGTCGGATACGTGAAGCTTAGCCCTTTCATTTCGATACTCTCAGGTTTATGGACGGCGATTGGCTTAGGCACATCAACGATGTCCGCTTGCTGCGTCAAAGCTTTATCCAAACGGTCTGCCGAGGCGCTTCCGCGCTGAAGAACATTAATAAACTCGCCGAACGAAATCATCGGCCAGATCAGCATACCGAGATAAATATTGAAAGAAATCAGCTGTCCCAGCGTAATTTCCTGATGAAAGACCAGATAGGAACCATAGCCGATCCCAATCGAATAGCTTAATCCTACAATCAACGTTGTAAGCGGCTGAAAAAGTGCATTTAACATAGAAACGCGTCTGTTCTTATTCATCACGTCGGACGTCACTTTATCGAACGCCGTTAGATCATGGTCCTCCTGTACATAGGAGCGAAGAACTCGGATTCCCGAGATCGATTCCAGCGCATGATCATTCATTTGGCCGAAAGAGGCTTGGGCCGCGAGGAAGCGTGTTCGCACGCTTTTGCCGAGCTTATTAATAACCAACACCAAAAAAGGCAGTGGAATGAGCGCAGCTAGCATTAATTTGTAACTAATCAGAGAAACCATCGTGATAATGACCACGGAGGCGCCAACCAGGGTATGAACAAGCGTCATCACGCCATAACCAGCAGTCTGACCAATCGCCAGTACATCATTCGTAGCCAAAGCCATTAACTGTCCCGTGCTGTTGCGCTGAAAAAAAGCGGGTGTCATTTTCGTCAAATGCGTTAATAAACGACCCCGAAGCACTTTCTCAATCAGTGCAGAATTGCCGAACAGTGTCGTAATCCAGATAAACGCCATCACATACAGCAATAAAGACAGTCCCACAAGCAAAAGCACGGTATGACTCAAACTGGTTTGCGTTAAATCTCCGTTGCGAATATGGTCAATGGTATTTCCGATCATTTTAGGAGGAATCGTTGCTAATAAATTAACGCCGATCAAGAGTCCAATAGCCAGCACATAGTATTTCCATCTTTCTTTGAAGAACCACTGCAATTTGATCACAAAAGACAAGCTTTCCACCTCTTTCCATATGTGTACTTCCTGATTTTATCGGTTCATCTTGGGGAAGTCTACTACCTATCTCGTTTTATAACGAATCTTTCCTGCAACATTTCTCAGAATCCCCTCGTTAGAAAGATAGACAACCTACAAAACTTACATACAGGAAGGAATTAAACCAATGAAATCTACGATGAAAAAAACGCTAGCTGTTCTCTCCCTGACCGCCATGATGACAACAAGTGCTGCTTATGCAGCAACGGATGAAACAGCGCAACCTATATCCATCATGCCCATCAATGCTCCAATTTCTATAATGCCTATCAACGCGCCAGCTTCCTCCACAATCACTGTTCAAGTAAATGGCGGAGCAATTAATGAACAAGGTTACCTGAAAGCAACAGCGACAGAGCCCATGCTGCCGCTGCGCGCAGTGACAGAAAAATTAGGCTTCACCCTGACTTGGAACCAAGCAACGATGTCCGTTGATTTGAATAAAGGCAATGTCTTCACAGCCGTTAAAACAGGCGAAGACCGCTATGCTATTAATAAAATGCTTACAACGCTCGGCACGGCGCCTGAGCTCGTGGATAACAAGCTTTATGTGCCTGCTTCCTTTGTCAGCAAAGTGCTGCATGGAACGGTGAAAACAGAGGGAACTTCGGTATCCGTAGCGCTGTCTGAAGACCAAAAGAAAGTGCAAGCAACTGGCGTTATTACGTCCATCCGCACCAATGGCAATGATGCCTCCATTCAAATTCAAGGTGTCAACACAGAAGGTCTCGTTCTTAATGTAAACAAAGATACAGTGTTTCAAATGTTGGATGGCACGAAGCTTAGTTTGTCCGATCTTCATGTTGGTTTAACCGTTTCTGCTGAACATTCGATGATCGCAACGCTTAGCTTGCCGCCGCAAACGCCTACGTCCAAAGTCACTGTACTCGACACGGCCAAGCATGCTGGCACCATTGGCACAGCGGGTGTGGTCGAAGAAGTGCGTACAGATGATAAAGGCAACAAAAGCATTCTGATCAAAGGTAAAGGACTAACAGAAACGGCTCCAGGTGAAGTGGTTCTGCAGTTGACCAACGACACCGCTATTGTAGATAAAAACGGGGACAAAGTGGATCAAGCCACACTCGTGAAGGGTGCGAACGTCATCGGGTTCTATGGTCCTGCCTTGACGAAAAGCTTGCCGCCGATCGGCAACGCATGGAAAGTCATTGTAGCCGCTAAATCCGAATAAGCATATGATGTGAGAAATCTTCCGCGCTTCTGCTGGAAGATTTCTTTTTGCTATTCTTTGTGCATCCCAAGGTATCACACTGTCCAAATGGCTCGATTTTTGGTACAATAACTGAAAATTCATTCGAATAAGGGGACTCATATGGAATACATTAGCACGCGTGGAAAAGTAGAACCCCTCGGCTTTATCGACGCCATCCTGATGGGCTTGGCGAACGACGGTGGTTTGCTTGTACCAAAAACGATCCCGCAGCTCTCAAAGGAAACACTGCAACAGTGGCAGAATCTGTCCTACTCGGAGTTAGCGCTTGAAATCTTCTCCCTGTACGTAAACAACGAAATCCCGCGCGATGAGCTGAAACAGCTTGTTGACGACAGCTATGCGACATTCCGCGACGAAGCGGTAACACCTGTTAAACGTCTGAACGATGGCACGTATGTGTTGGAACTGTTCCACGGACCTACTTTTGCGTTCAAAGATATTGCCCTGCAATTCCTAGGCAACCTCTACGCCTATGTTTCTCGGAAAACGAACTCCATCATCCACATTCTTGGCGCAACATCCGGTGATACCGGCGCTTCGGCCATTGAAGGCGTGCGCGGCAAAGAAGGCATTCGCATCTGCATCCTTCATCCGCACCAAAAGGTAAGCCAAGTACAGGAACTGCAAATGACAACGGTTGACGATGCCAACGTGCTGAATCTTGCAGTTGAAGGCACTTTCGATGATTGCCAGCGCATCATCAAGGAACTTTTTGCCGATGTAGAGTTCAAGCATCGCTACCATTTGCGTGCGATTAACTCCATCAACATCGCTCGTATTTTGGCGCAAACGGTGTATTACTTCTACGCCTACTTCCAATTAGCTAAGAACAATCAAGCCGAGAAGATCAACTTCAGTGTGCCTACAGGGAACTTCGGTGATATTTTTGCCGGATATCTGGCTCAGAAGATGGGGCTTCCGATTCATAAACTCATTCTAGCTACGAATGAAAACAATATTCTCGAGCGCTTCGTGCAAGAAGGCGTCTACCAACCAGGCGCATTCCGCGGCACCTACAGCCCGTCCATGGATATCCAAGTCGCCAGCAACTTTGAGCGCTACTTGTTCTATCTGTACGGTGAGGATGCTCAGGCTGTTACGGCCATCATGGACCAGTTCAAAGCCGAAGGCCGCGTCATTATCCCTTCCGACAAGCTGCAAGTCGTGCAAGCTGATTTTGCCGCATATGGCGTGCAGAACGAGGAGTGCTTGGATACCATCAGCACTTACTATGAGAAATATGCGTATCTGCTAGATCCGCATACGGCTTGCGGCGTTGCCGCTGCCGATAAAATCGTTGCTGACGGCGAAGTCACGGTGGCGCTGTCCACTGCTCATCCCGCTAAATTCGATGAGTCGATCCGTCTGCGTAACATTAAGCAAACCTATCCAGAGCAAATCCAAGCCCTGTTCGACAAACCCCAATTCCAAACGGTTGTTGGCGGTTCAAACGACGAGATCAAGGATCAGCTCGTGAAATTTTTCTAACTAATAGAAGAGGCTGTCCTCAAGGTTGTATACCTTGGGGACAGCCTCTAGTTATTTAAACTGCTTAGGGAACTGCTGTATGACGCCTTCCGAGAGGAAATCAGCGAGCATAATTAGATGATCCACGCCTTTATCGAACTCAGCAATATCGGCATCCCAGTCCTTTTTCAGCCTCGCCGTCACATCGATCGTGATCATATCCAAATGCTTATAGAGGATATCCTTGAGCGCTTTCTCTGACCAATAGGGGTTGGCTTTGCTCAGGAATACAGCGAGATCATCCGCGTTGCGATACCACTCTTTATTATATTTCTCGAAATCGGCCTTGTTGCTGGTTTTGGCGGCATCCAGCACTTTGCCTGCCAGAAGAATATGCTCCTTCAACAGTTCTGCCAACTGATTGCCGGCCGCTTCTCCGTAATAAGGCTTGAATGCATTACCAATATCCTGCTGGTTTTTGAGCAGCCTGTTCAGCGTTTTCTCTTGATCCTCGAGACCGGCGATATCGCTGATAATGTAGTTTCTCGTCCATAGAGCGTGCTCCATCCATAGCTTCCTGAGATCATTCTTGAGATTGACCATCGATTGCGTGTACTTTTGCTTCTTGATGACCGCATGCTCGTCCATTTTGGCCTCCGCCTGCATGGGCGCAGCGCTTAAAGCAATTGCAACCGATAACAATGTTAGCTTGAGGAACTTGCCTTGCATCTACATCTTCTCCTTTTAAAGCATGATTTGGTGAACAGTCCGTTTATTGTTAGCGTCTACCAAATTTTCATGCATGAAAAATCAGCCCTCCGACCGATATCCGTTCTCCCCTAAGTCGGAAGACATGATCTTACTGTCATGCTATTCTTAAAGTAATGAATTACGCGACTATACGAATAGGAGTTGACGATGTTGAACATGAATCGAAGCGCCTTTCTAGGCCCTATCTTGATTCTTTTAGGTATTTTTATGTTTCTAAAAGGGGAAAACACCTTCTCGACCGGAACGATTTTCGAGTATTTCTGGCCGACATTGTTCGTCATTCCCGTCGGGATCTTTTTCCATTGGATGTACTTCTTCATCCTGCAGCGCAAAGGAGTAGGCATGCTGGTTCCTGGCGGCATCGTACTGACAGCTGGGGTCGTTTGCCAGCTCTCCGCCTTGTTCGATATCTGGCATCTCACTTGGCCAGGCTTCATGCTCGCTGTGGCTGTCGGCTTGTTCGAATTATATTGGTTCGGTGGCCGTAACAAATGGTTGCTCATTCCAATCAACATTTTGACCGTGATGTCCCTGTTGTTTTTCGCCATCTTCTCCATTGGCACCCTCTTCGGCACCCTGTTCCATAATCAATCGATTATCGCGATTGTCCTCATTATAGCCGGCGGCTTGATGATGATTATGCGCAACCGCCAAAAATCGTATTAGCAGGTTGGCTCCTGCGGTTGTACTATCTGGAAAACCTCCCGTTATTTGGGGAATTTCAGCGCAAAAAGCGGGATTACAGGGAAAAGCTCCCGTTATTTATGAGCTTTTCTCGCTAAAAAGCCATTTCTCTCATAATTAGAGGGAGGTTTTCCCGCTAGATGACGGTTCCGAGTTACGCATGGCAAATTTAGCAGGAGGAATTCCTGTTAGGCTTCACGTATCAGAATGAAACAAAGGTTAGCCAACCACGCAAAAGAACCCGCTCGGCCAAATGCCGATACCGCGGGTTCTTCTTCACTTTATTTAGCCCACAACCAGACTGTCCTCTGTGGAGCGTTTGATCTGCTTGCTGCGCAATTGTCCACAAGCTGCATCAATATCTGTTCCATGCTCCAGACGTACGCTGCAGCTGATGCCTTGCTTTTTCAATGTATCGTAGAAAGCCCTTACGGACTCCCGCTCACTCCGCTGATATTGACTGTGCTCATCCACCGGATTGTAAGGGATCAGGTTCACGTTAGCGAGCTGTCGGATATGCTGAATTAGCTCAGCAAGCTGAAGCGCGTGCTCCTTGCCGTCATTAACATCCTTCAGCAAAATGTACTCCAGCGTAATTCTACGGTTCGTCTTATCCAAATAGTACTCAATCGCAGCCATCAGCTTCTCAATTGGAATACCGCGGTTAATCTTCATAATCCGCGTCCGCAGCTCATTCGTCGGGGCATGCAAGGAGATCGCCAGATTCACTTTCAAGTCGGAATCCGCGAACTCCCTGATTTTATCAGCAAGACCGCTGGTGGATACCGTAATATGCCGCGCGGCAATATCCAAGCCTTTTTGATCTTTCACAACCCGGATGAAATCGACCATGTTTGTGAAATTATCGAACGGCTCGCCAATCCCCATCACAACAATATGGCTGACAGCTTCGTTCTCACCCTTGCGGTCCAGATGGAATTGGACTTTCATGATTTGTTCCACGATTTCCGCGCTGGTAAGGTCGCGGCTCTTGGCCAGCAGTCCGCTCGCGCAGAAACTGCAGCCGATATTACAACCGACCTGCGTGGTTACACAGACGGACAAGCCATATTTATGTCGCATCAGCACGGTTTCGATCAAATTGCCATCGTGCAGCTTAAAAAGAAACTTGATCGTGCCATCCGCTGATTCTTGTTTTAAATGTTCGGTCAATGTTTCCGTGACGAAGTGAGCTTCCAAAGTGTCCAGGCAGTCTTGTTTCAGATCTGTCATCGCAGAGAATTCGGTGACCCGCTTCCGATATAGTCCATCCCATACTTGGAGAGCGCGCGATTTTCTATGTCCATGTTCTGCCAACGACGCGGTCAGCTGATCAAACGTTAACCCATAAATGGATTGTTTATTCATTGGTTTTCCTCTTTTCAAGACTTTCACTTGCAGTCCTATTCTACTAAGCAGCCGAAGCATACCATCTGTTTATTATTGTGCCAAAAATCGCTCTTGAACACAAGGGCCGTTCCCTTTTATCAAAAATACGCTCATCTACTAATCTATCAATCCAATCGATTTCACATCTGATACATAAGATATAGAAGAAGGAGGTGAGCAGAATGGCATTTACGGTGCAAAACATCCCCATCTATTTTAAAAAGCAAGAATTCTACTTAAAGCAACGCCGTTTGCGCTCCGCACAAATTCCTATTATGACAGCAGCTTGGACCCTCCACATGAATGGTTCCAGAGAAACGCTCATCACGAATGTCTCCCGGAACGGGTTGGTGACGGGATCGGTGCATGCGAATCCTGTCCGCGGTTGGTATGATAAACGTTCAGGTAAAATAACCTTTGTCCGATACATCCCAGGGGGCACGATCAACGGAATAAACAATCAGCTGTATGAAGGCTATATACAAAAATCAGTCCTAGACAGCGGCATCACCCTGACTGGTACCTTCGTCACCGTAGGAGATCGTGCATCTGCACAATCAACTACGTTCAGCTGGTTTGCTGAGGCGATCATCCTGGTATAACCAATAGCACCTCCGAGATCCTTCGATCGTGAGGTGTCTTTGCTAGGTAAGGCATGACTTACTCTGATAGCTTGCCACATCAACAGATGCGATCAAAGCCGCTATTCTCTCCATAATCTGGACCACGCTTTGAGCAGCAGCATAATCCCCTTTTCCATGTCAGTTTCGCTGAGACCGCCAAAACCCAAGTAAACCTTAGGATAACCTATCGGCCTATTCGCTTGATGCATCCAGGTACGATGTAAATCATAGATTTGAACGCCTTGTTCTGCGGCCATTTCAACTAGTTGTTCAGCTTTCACATGCGTTTTGACGCTGACTTGAATATGAAGCCCTGCGCTATGCCCGGTAATTTCGATATGGTCTGCAAAATGTTGGCTCAGCAGCTCAATCAATCTATCGTGTTTCTTCCGATACATATTGCGCATCCGCCGGATGTGGCGATACCAATGTCCTTGCTCGATAAAAGCTTGCATCGCCCACTGCTCGATTCGCGAGGGACTGGCGAGCAAATGGTTCATACGTTCCATCTCGCTGACTAGAGGCATCGGCAAGACCATATAATTCATCCGCAAGGCCGGTGTGAATGCCTTGGAAAACGTCCCAATATAGATCACCCTGCCATGCTGATCAAGGCTTTGCAGGGAAGGGATCGGCTTGCCCAAATAACGGAATTCACCGTCATAATCGTCTTCAATGATATAAGCATTCCTAGTGATTGCCCAATTGAGCAAACGCTCGCGCTCAGCGTAAGGAATCACGCTTCCGGTAGGAAACTGATGTGAAGGGGTGACATACACCGCTTGAGCCGCACTGCCCTCCAATTCTTCCACACAAAGACCCTGGTCTTGGACAGAGATCGGTGTCAATGCAAACCCGTCTAATCTGAAATGCTCCCGAACCTTGGTAAACCCCGGTTCTTCCATCGCAATATGCGCAACGTCCGCAAGTAGCTTAGTCAGAATGCCGATGCTGTAGGTGATGCCCGTACCGATAACAATCTGCTCAGGCGAGCAGACAACACCTCTCGCTTGCCGGATATAATCCGCAATAACAGCGCGGAAAGCGTACTCCCCTTGAGGGTCGCCATATTGACAAAGGAGCTCCGCGGAATTCTCCATCGCATCATGCAGCATCTTTTTCCAGATGCGAAGCGGAAATAGCGATGCGTCCAAATGGGTAGGGTTGAAGTCCATATTAGCCTTGGGCAGAGTTGCCGGTTGGATTGCAGGCCGGAGATTAACAGCAAGGTTATGCTCGGCTGCGACAGGCCCTGCCGCATGCCCGTATTCATAAGGATTAATTGCGTACAAACCAGAACGCGGCTTACTCCGTACATACCCCTCCGATGATAACATCTGATAGGCCGTCTCAATAGGTGTTTTACTTATATTCAGCTGAAGCTGCAGCGACCTGACTGAAGGCATGCGAGTGCCATTCGTAATCACACCCCTGCGAATCTGCTGGCGAATTTGCATATATAACTGCAGGTACAGCGGATCATGGCTCTGATCGGAAAGTAAAATATCGAACATTCCTCATCCCTGCCTTCTTCATCTGTCTTCTGTAAATATTGTTATCTGACCATTTATGAGTGGTCAGATATAGTATAGATTGAATCTAGGGTTCGAAACAATAGCTAAAAAGAAGGATGTGCAACTATGAACATTGCGTTAAACTTGAAACAGTATATGGGACTTGGCCTAACGCCTAAGCAATTCATAGACGGGATGACGAGAAATCAAACGTCCTTCCAACAATGGCTGGAGCGGTTTACTTGGAAGCGTGAAGAAGATCGGAGTTTTTTCGTTGCCAAAGGTGAATCCTCAGGCTTGCGCTGTCTCATTCTTTGCACGGACTGGTGCCCGGATGTCATCTGGAATGTGCCTGTTCTGCTGCAAGTGACAGCGTACAGCAAGATCCCCACAGAGATTTTCCTCATGGAGGAGCATCTGGATATGATGGATCATTTCCTAACGAATGGCGGGCGGGCGCAGCCCATTGCCGTTTTTGTAAACGCAGACGGTGATGTGTTAGGAAAATGGGGCGCCCGCCCAGCTTATATTCAAGCTGTGATGGATGAATTTCGCAGAAATCATCCGGATCGCGAGGCACCCGATTATCAGGAGAAAGTTTCTAATGCTCGTAACAAGATCGCAGCTATCTACAATGCAGGAACGGAATATCAAGATGTTATTGTGGAGGAGCTGCGAGTATTGTTCACTTCTTGGGAACATTAAAAAAATGACAGCAGACTACTGAGGTGAAATAAAGTAATGTTAACCCAATCCGAAATAAAAACTTATTTACACCGACTAGGTGTGTCCGATATCGAGAGTCCGACGAAAGACTACTTGTTTGCGCTGCACCAAGCGCATGTTGATAGGATTTCATGGCAGACGCTGGATATCTATGCAGGCAAACCAGTGAGTATCGATACCAAAGAGGCGGTCCACTTAATGCTTAGCGGGCGCAGCGGCTATTGCTTTCATCTGAATGGTGCTTTCAGCACGCTGCTTCAATCTCTGGGCTACAAGATTTCAATGCACCGCGCGGGCGTACAGCCGCTGGGCCAAGAGCCGCGGATTAATTCCTTCCATCTTGGACTAACCGTCGATCTTGCGACGGATCCGCAGGAAGAGGATCGCTGGATTATCGACGTCGGGCTCGGCGATATGCCGTATGAGCCGATTCCATGGCTGCACGGGCGCTATGATCAAGCACCATTCACCTATACGGTCACGGAATCTGGCGTAGTCCCCCATGGCTGGCGGTTGGAACATGATAAGCTTGGACCCTATGTCGGCGTTGACTACGCTCCTGAGGTTGTGAGCACAATCGACGTGTTCAAACCGCAGCATGCTCATTACAGCTTATCCCCCGACTCCCCTTGGATGAATATTTTCCTTCTCCGGCAGCGTCACGCTACAGGAGGCAATGAACTGCGCGGATGCGTTTGGCACCAGCGCGAGCTGGATCAAATCCGCAAGACGGAGCTGACTACACAGTCACAGTGGCTGGAAGTGCTGGGCGACGTGTTTGGCGAGCATTTGGTTGCCTATAGCAGCCACGAGCGAGATGCGTTGTGGCAGAGAATCCATGCGGAGCATGAGGTCTGGAAGAGGCAGCGCGAGGAACGCGTCTAGGCTGCGTGGCACGTTCGCAGCGAGAGCGGAGCTGCGGTGCGCGCGGGGCAAGGGCGGACTATTTGGGCGCAGGGCAGCGCCCCACAAAGCAAAAAGATCGTCCCTACCGCTTCGCGGCTATGGAACGATCTTCTTCTGGTTAGCGAACTATTTTCTCAAGCCTGTTGATTCGCGGCATTTCCATTTCTAGTTGCTTACTATCCTCTAGCACCGGTTCCGACTCATGAAAATAGCGGTTCAGGTACATTTTTTTTACCTGCACATAGAGATTCGTGCTTCTTAGGTATGTAATGATCCTGCATATCATCTGCATATGCTGCGTATCCTCAATGCCAGAGGAAATGTTGAACATCGTATTCAAGCTGCCTATTGCTTGATCTCTAGTTACCGACCCGCCTTCCAAATCCTTCAAAACTCGCTCAATCTCCCGGTCAATGAACCAGATCGCTCTAATTTTCGTAATCTTATCAACCAAATGACGGCACCTCCCAGATGATGTACCTCAAATGGTACAACACCCTGCTTGTAATATCTGTCGAAGAGAGGGAAGAGAGAAATACATCTTTTTAGGGAATTTCGCGGCTTATTGTCATCTTTTGTAAGTCGATAGGACATCATCTTTTCCCGGGAAATAATCACCCCTCAAGCGCCGCCTTGAATCTTCCTCAAAAACTGCAAAGTACGCTCATTCCTCGACCGGCCAAAGACGTCGTCAGGAGCGCCACGCTCTACAATGATCCCTTGATCCATGAAGACCACTTGATCAGCCACTTCTCTCGCGAATCCCATCTCATGCGTAACGATAATCATTGTCATCCCTTCAGCGGCCAAGCCCTTCATCACTTGCAGCACATCGCCCACCAGCTCTGGATCTAAGGCAGATGTGGGTTCATCGAAAAGAATCACTTGCGGGTTCAAAGCCAAAGCACGAGCAATGCCAACCCGCTGCTGCTGCCCACCGGACAATTCGTGGGGATAGCTGTCGGCGCGATCTCTCAAGCCCACTTTCTCCAAAAGAGCCAAGGAAACGCTTCTCGCTTCTTTCACCGGTTTCCTCTGAACGATGACCTGTCCTTCCATTAGATTGCCTAACGCTGTGAGATGCGGAAACAGATTATAGTTCTGAAAAACCATACCGGTCTGTTTACGAATCGCCATCATCGTACGGTGCTCCAGCTTCTCGCCAGGCTTAAAAGCAACTCTCGAATCCCCTACTGTCAGCTTCCCTGTATCCGGGATTTCCAGTAGATTCAGACAGCGCAGCAGTGTTGTTTTGCCGGAGCCCGAGGGGCCGATAATCACAGTGGTTTTCCCTTTGTCAATGATCAGATCGATACCGTTCAGCACAGGTACGCCATGAAATTGCTTATGTAGGTGCTCTAATTGAATCATGCTTCGCTGCCCTCCTCCTACGTTGCCACGCTGCGGTCGTATCGTCTTTCCAGCCTGTTCTGAGCATAGGAAAGCACCGTACTGAACAACAAATAAATAGCTGCAACCTCCATATACAGCCATAGGGGCTCGTAGGTAACCGCGGCGATCTGCTGTCCTTTCTGGAATAGCTCCGTCACGGTAATCGTTGCTGCCAGCGATGTATCTTTAATCAAGCTGATAAAAGAGTTCCCTAAAGGGGGAATCGCGACACGCACCGCTTGCGGAAGAATAATGCGCCGCATGGCCTGCCATTTGGTCATGCCGATCGAATAGGCAGCCTCACTCTGCCCCTTGGGAATGGATAGAATTGCCGCCCTGATAATCTCGGAGCTGTAGGCGCCTTTATTCAGCGTGAAGCCAATAATGGCCGTTGGAAAAGGGTCCAGCGTGATTCCAAGGCTCGGAAAACCGTAGAAAAGGATAAACAACTGTACCAGCAGCGGGGTGCCGCGAAAGATCCACACATACAATTTCGCCAGAAGAACGAAAGGTGTAAAACCGGACAAGCGAGCGAGCGCGGTTAGAAATGCCAAGCTTAGACCTAGAACAAATGTGATCAGCGTGAGCGGGATGGTGTAGGCTAAGCCGGCTTTCAGGATCGGGAAAAAGGAATCGCCAAGGATTCCTAAGATACGTGCCGTTCGTTCCGATGTCATCATGAGATGCCTTACTTCGAAACATCAGAGGCGAACCATTTTTGCGAAATCTGCAGGTAGGTGCCATCTGATTTCATATCGGCCAGCGCTTTATTCACTTTGGCGACCAGATCCGTACTGCCTTTGCGCAGCAAAAAAGCGTTGCTTGTCGCGTTCGGCTCCTCGTATACCGTTTTGATAGCCAGCTCGGGGCGCTGCTTTTTCAAATCCAGATACGAGAGGCTATCGTTCAGCGTAGCGTCGATCCGGCCGGAGGTCAGCAGGTCGATAGCCTGATTAAAGCCCTCGACTACGGTGTTAACCGCCCCGTGCTCCTCCGCTATTTTGCGATAATTGCTGTCTAGCGATTGGCCTACCTTTTTCCCCTTCAAGCCATCCAAAGAGGTAATATCGGTATTGTTGGCTTGAACGACAAGCACAGCACGAGACACAATATACGGCTCCGACATATCGTATTTCTCCAACCGATCCGGGCGCACCGCCACTTCATTGGCCACCATGTCATACCGCTTGGCATCCAGCCCGGCAATCATGCCGTCCCACTTGGTTTCGATAAACTTCGGGGTTACGCCCATACGTTTGGCGACTTCCTGGGCAATTTCCACATCAAACCCCGTTAACGTCCCTCCTTTATCATGAAAAGTAAATGGCGCATAGGTTCCCTCGGTTCCAATCGTAATTTCTCCCTTGGCATTGCCGGACGGCGTGCTGCTGGTTCCCGCATTCTGGTTCTTGTTCGAACTGCAGCCGATAATGGCGAATAAACCCATTAAAATACACGTAAATGTGATGATTTTCTTCAACATGTAACCTCCCGTAGCTAGGCATTTTTGGCCGTACGAGAGGTATTATTCCCCACCTATCCAATTTTTAAGAATCAATTTAGTTCATCATTTGTTTCACTAATTCACGATTGCGCTGCTTGAACAATTCATTGTGGGAAGAGACCATGCCATATCCTTTGGCATCGGGCTGAATGAATATTTTCGCCTTATTAACCGCGTTGGCTGCATCCTGGAAAGCCCCGGCAATCAAATGGACCTTGCCTTCGTGGCTCAGAATATCGCCCGCCGCATAAATGCCCGGAATAGAAGATTCACTCGCTGCATTCCCCGCGATATAATAGTCATCTTTGATCGCGATATCCACTTCACTATTCTGAAGCAAGGTGGTGTCCCGCTCATAACCATGATTAATAATGACTTCGTCGACAGCCACATAGGAGATATCGCCCGTGTCCGAATTCACCAACTCCACCCGCTCAATGGCTTCATGGTTCGCTCCGGCAATCAGCTTGCTGATCGAAGTATTAAAGAAACACTCTACAGAACTCTCCATCAACTGCCTCGCTTGCGCCTCATGACCTGCTAAACCGTCTTTACGGTATGTTAAATACACTTTGGAGGCAACGGGTTCGAGCTCGTTCGCCCAATCAATCGCCGAATTTCCCCCGCCTGAGATAATGACGGTTTTGCCTTTGAAATGCTCTAACGATTTCACCGTATAGTTCAAATTAGAGACCTCGTAGCGCTCTGCGCCTTCGATCTCCAGCTTTTTCGGATTGAGAATGCCCCCCCCGACCGCGACGATCACGGTTTTGGAGAAATGTGTTTGACCCGACGACCCCAGCAATTCGAAAATACCCTCTTCGTTGCGTCTGATCGACTCCACCTTTTCACCCAAAACGACTTCTGGCTGGAAAGTCAGCCCCTGCTCCACCAATTTCTCAATCAGTTTCGCTCCGGGAAGCGGTGTATGTCCGCCAACATCCCAAATCATTTTCTCTGGATAGACATGGACTTTGCCGCCCAACTGATCTTGATACTCAATAATTTTGGTCTTCATTTCTCTTAATCCGCTATAAAAAGTAGAGTAAAGGCCTGCTGGGCCGCCTCCTATAACCGTTACATCAAATAATTCTGACGGGTTCAAATTCTCCCACTCCTTTATATAATGCTGCAATTGATTATCATTCTCACAAATAAATATACGTTTATTTTTCTCTTTTTACAACAAAAACCTGTTGACAACCGCACTAGAAATACCTTAGAGTGTTTCAAGTGTGATACTGATAATCATTATCACTATTAGAAAGTTGAGGTGCTGGCATGGTCCGTCAAGGCCGGCAATTGTGAAAAAGTGATACAGCACGACGTGCTTTAACAAGTTTATCAGATCGATGCGGAAATTGGGCGAGATCCTCGAACCAACAAACCGATGTGCGTTACCTATCATTTATTAGAAGGAGATTACACCTATGAAAAAACTGCTGCTCCCATTCCTGCTCATCTTGGTGCTAGCCATTAGCGCCTGCTCCTCCACTGCACCGAAAGACAGTGCTTCATCCCAACCATCAGCCGCAGCTACGGCCAAAACCGATGCCAAAGCTGAAAGCAAACCAGCGAAAATCACCTACCAATCGGAGAATGGTCCTGTAGAGGTGCCAGGCAATCCACAGCGCGTAATTGTCCTTTCCTCTTTTGCCGGTAATGTCATGGCGCTTAAAGTGAATCTTGTCGGTGTGGACTCCTGGTCCAAAATGAACCCGAACTTTCAAACCACCCTCAAAGATGTACAAGAAGTAACGGATGAAAATTTGGAGAAAATCATTGAATTAAAACCTGATCTCATCATCGGCCTTTCCAATATTAAAAATGTAGATAAATTAAAACAAATTGCCCCAACCGTTACCTACACGTACGGAAAAGTCGATTATTTGAAACAACACCTGGAAATCGGCAAGCTGCTGAACAAAGAAAAAGAAGCAACGGCTTGGGTCGATGACTTCAAAAAACGCGCACAACAAGCAGGCACAGACATTAAAGCCAAAATCGGTGCGGACAAAACCATTTCTGTTATCGAGAGCTTTGATAAGCAGCTTTATGTCTTCGGCGACAACTGGGGACGCGGCACGGAGATCCTGTACCAAGAAATGAAACTGGCGATGCCCGCAAAAGTGAAAGAAATGGCTTTGAAAGACGGCTACTACGCCCTATCCGCTGAAGTTCTGCCGCAGTACATGGGCGATTATGTCATCTTCAGTAAAAACCCGGATGCGGATAACAGCTTCCAAAAAACAGATACTTACAAAAATACGCCAGCTGCCAAAAACAATCACGTTTACGAAGCTAACGCCAAAGAGTTTTATTTCAACGATCCCCTCACGCTTGATTTTCAATTGAATTTCTTTATCAAGAACTTACTCGGTAAATAACACAGCAAGGAGAGTTCTTGAATGAACAAATCGGTTCCTTTTCTGCTTAAACTCATCGTCAGTCTTATCGTGTTCGTGGGCAGCTTTGTTATCGCCATGGTATTCGGAGCCGCTGATGTAACCGTGAAAGACGTCTGGCTGGCCCTCACCTCTTCAGCAACTGGAGATACAATTACACTTATTCGCGAATTGCGCTTACCGCGTGAAGTTGCAGGGATTTTCGTTGGGGCGGCCTTGGCCGTCTCCGGCGCTATTATGCAGGGCATCACTCGAAACCCGCTGGCAGACCCCGGTCTTCTGGGGTTAACGGCTGGTGCTAACGCTGCGTTAGCCTTCACGGTGGCTTTCCTGCCATCCACCAATTACTTCGGAATCATGATTGTGTGCTTCATCGGAGCTGCCATCGGGGCTATCCTGGTATTTGGTATCGGCGCTATGAGAAAAGGGGGTTTGTCCCCCATTCGCATCGTATTGGCCGGTTCTGCCGTTTCCGCGTTCCTCTATGCGATTGCCGAAGGTATCGGTCTCGCGTTTAAAATTTCCAAAGAAGTTTCCATGTGGACAGCTGGCGGATTAATCGGCACCTCCTGGGGCCAGTTGCAGATCATCGCTCCCTTCATTATCCTTGGGACTGTGATCTCGATCCTGCTCTCCAGGCAGCTAACCGTCCTAAGTTTAAGTGAAGAGGTCGCTGTTGGTCTGGGACAAAAAACGGCTCAAATCAAGACCGTTCTCTTTATCGTCATCATTCTGCTTGCCGGCGCATCCGTAGCCTTGGTAGGCAATATGGCTTTCATTGGCTTGATGATTCCTCATATCGTTCGGGCCATCGTTGGCACCGACTATCGTTTCATCATTCCGATGTCAGCCGTTCTGGGTGCGGCCTTCATGCTGTTGGCGGATACCCTGGCTCGTACGATCCATGCGCCTTACGAGACGCCTATCGTTGCGATTGTTGCAATGTTAGGGCTGCCTTTCTTCCTGTTTATCGTACGTAGAGGGGGCAAAGCATTCCCATGATTCATCCCGCTATCCTTAGAAAACAAAGGCTTCTCGTTCTTGGCGGCTTAGCCCTCATCCTCGTTACGATCATTATCGGAATGGGGCTCGGCTACTCTTCGTTATCTTACGACAGATTGATCCCCACGCTGCTAGGTCAGGGAACATTCAAGGAGGAGTTCGTCCTCTTCTCCATCCGTTTACCCCGGATCGCAATTACCGTGCTGTCAGGCATGGCACTGGCTTTGTCGGGGGCGATTTTGCAAGGTATTACCCGCAATGATCTCGCTGATCCCGGTATCATTGGGATTAATTCCGGCGCAGGCGTCGCCGTCGCGATTTTCTTCCTCTTTTTCCCGATTCAGGAAGGCACTTTCGTGTATCTGCTTCCGCTAGTTGCTTTTGTCGGGGCAATTCTTACGGCAGCTTGCATTTATGCTCTTTCCTATAGTCGGCAAACAGGTTTGCAGCCCGTTCGTTTAGTCCTTATCGGGGTTGGCTTTTCCCTGGCGCTGTCGGGCATTATGATTGTGGT